>JAWLEY010000089.1:0-10663 GCA_041685855.1 Perlabentimonas sp.
CAGGTACAATGCAAGAATAATTCCAATGGCGGCACCATGGCTGGCTAGTCCTCCCCGCCAAATCTTTAGAATTTCAATGGGGTTTGAAAGGTAGTATGCAGGCTCATAAAACAGGCAATGCCCCAAACGTGCTCCCACTATGGTACCAATAGCAACGTATATGGTAAGAGAGTCGAGATAACCTTCAGGTAAGTTCTCTTTCTTAACAAATCTTTCAAAAATCATGTACCCAAGTAGGAATGACAAAGCCCAAAGAACTCCGTAATACCTAACAGAAAGGGGGCCTAAAGAGAAAATTTCCGGGTTAATGTCCCAAACAATATAATTAATAAGCATAGTAGATAACTTGTTTGATGAATAAAATGAGCGATAAAGTTAAAATAAATATGTGAACACAGCATTAACTTAATTTATATTATTAGATACCAACATTAAGTTTACGTTGAATAACTAATAGAACACGAGCTGCTCATGTAAAACATATTTTGTACTTTTGAATGATTAACTAACATAAAAAAATCAAATATGTTTTCAGGTATAGTTGAAGAAGCTGCAAAGGTTGTAAACCTTAATAAGGAGCAGGAAAATTTACACATTACTTTAAGCTGCTCGTTTGCAAAAGATCTTAAAATTGACCAGAGTATTTCGCACAATGGGGTTTGCCTTACCGTTGTTAAACAGGAGGGAGACACATACACGGTAACAGCCATTAAGGAAACGCTTGACAAGTCAAACTTGGGCTTATTGAAGATAGGCGATAAGGTAAACTTGGAGCGTAGCATGAAGTTGGAAACCTTGCTTGATGGCCATCTTGTACAGGGGCATGTTGATCAAACTGCTAAATGTACAAAGGTTGAGGAGGCTGATGGTAGCTGGTATTTTACCTTTGAATACGACCCCGAAATTGGTAATATTACTGTTGAAAAAGGTTCAGTATCGGTTAATGGTGTAAGTCTTACTGTGGTTAACTCAAGAGACACCTCCTTTCAGGTGGCTATAATTCCTTTTACCTACGATATTACAAACTTCCATCAAATTAAACCAGGCACAGTTGTGAATCTTGAGTTTGATGTGGTTGGAAAGTATATCTCAAAGCTTTTAAAGCAGTACATTGAAGGCGGAATGCTTGATAAGCTTATAGGAAAATAGGAATAAACCATTAAATTAATACCATGAGAGTTACCTCACCAAGGACTTTAGCTAGTATTTTCTCAGTGCTTGTTACTGCATTGCTTGGGCTGCTATACATTCTTAAAAACAAGTTTGATACCCATATTAATTCATGGGTAGTGATATTAGGGCTTATAGCAATATTTACGGGGTTTTACTTCCTTGCTCTTTTTTTAATAAGGCAGTTCATTTTTCATAAAATTAATCCAATTTACAAAACCATTCACAATCTGAATGTAACTGAGAGGGAACTAAAAAGTCAACTGCATAAAAAGGATATTATTGGAGAGGTGAATCAGGAGGTGCTCTCATGGGCAAATAAGAAGAGCAAGGAGATTGATAAGCTAAGAGAGCTCGAGAACTATCGAAAGGAGTTTTTAGGGAACGTTTCACACGAGTTAAAGACTCCAATCTTTAACATTCAGGGTTATATTCTTACTCTCCTCGATGGTGCTTTGGACGACCCAACCATTAACAAGAAATATCTTGAGCGAACGGAGAAAAGTATTAACAGGCTTATCTCAATTGTTGAGGACCTTGAGTCCATCTCAAAACTTGAATCAAAAGTTCTTAAGCTTAATCTTGAGAAGGTAAATATTGTGCAGCTTGTTAATGAGGTGTTTGAAGCACAGGAAGTAAGAGTTCAGGAAAGAAATATTAAGCTTAAGTTCGATCGTAATTACGAGAAACCAATCTGGGTGCTTGCCGATAAAAAGCGTATTTATCAGGCCCTTACAAATTTAATTGTAAACTCAATAAACTATGGGAGAGATAATGGAGTAACTAAAGTCTCTTTCATGGATATGAATGAGAACATTCTGGTGGAGGTTAACGACAATGGTATTGGTATACCCAAGGAGGATATCCCAAGGGTTTTTGAGAGATTTTACAGGGTTGACAAGAGCCGCTCAAGAGAGCAAGGAGGCACAGGGCTTGGTTTAGCCATTGTTAAACATATTGTTGAGGCTCATAACCAGAGCATAAATGTTAGGAGTAGCTTAAACGAGGGAACTTCGTTTGTTTTTACCCTTAAAAAAGCATAGCGATAGGTTCGCTTGCAGCCCAAAATCTCCTTATTTTAGAGAAGCGTATAAACTTACTAAGGGAACAAAGATTATTTATTCCCACCATTAAACGGAGCCCAATTTTTGGCTAGCCCGCCAGTACCAGTTTCACGGTAAGCCACCTGTAAATCGCGTCCGGTTTCTGCCATTGTACTTACGGCCTTATCAAATGATATTTTATGTCCACCATCGGATGCTAGCGCGTAAACTGCACATGAGTATGCCTTTGTTGCTGCAATGGCATTACGTTCAATACAGGGAATTTGAACGTACCCCCCAACAGGGTCGCATGTTAACCCAAGATTATGCTCCATGCCCATCTCTGCTGCATATTCAATTTGATTAGGTGAGCCACCAAGTATTTGTGCCATAGCTGCAGATGCCATTGCGCATGCGGTTCCAATCTCCCCTTGACAACCTACCTCTGCACCAGATATTGATGCGTTGGTTTTTACAAGATTACCGATAAGTCCAGCCGTTGCAAGCCCCCTAAGTATTTTCGATTCAGTTAAGTGCTCATCGCGACTTAAGTAGAAGAGAACCGCAGGAAGCACTCCGCACGAACCACATGTTGGCGAGGTTACAACCTTACCTCCACCCGCATTCTCTTCCGATACGGCCAGAGCAAAGGCAAATAGTAAACCAATATTCTTGATGGTTCCATGTGAGTTAAGCGCTTTGGTATAGTGGGCAGATGCTCGGCGAGCTAACTTTATTGAGCCAGGTAGCACGCCTTCATTATCAATACCATGTTCTATGGTTTCTTTCATGGTGAGCCAAACATCGTGCAAGAAACTCCAAATCTCCTTGCCCTCGTTATCCTCAACGTACTCCCAGAGCGATTTTCCTTCACTTTTACACCATTCCAATATGCCCGACATGGTATTATGGTTATAAACCTTTTTGCTATTAATAATTCCTTCCTTGTCGCGCAGGTCTCCCCCTCCAATGCTGTAAACCTCCCAATTATTAATTACTTTAGAACTATCGTTGCTAAGCGCCTCAAAAAACAGCCCATTTGGGTGTAAGGGAAGCTCCTCATCATCCTTCCAAATAATTTCAACATCGTTTGGCATAAATGCTTTCTTAAGTGCATGGTCGGTTTGGTGGCCCTTGCCAGTAAGGGAGAGGCTTCCATAAAGAGTTACCCTGAAGTTATGCACCTCGGGATTTCTTTGCATAAAAAACTTTGCAGCCCTAACCGGGCCAATTGTATGGCTGCTCGATGGACCATACCCAATTTTATATATTTCGCGGATTGATAACATTGGTGTTTTTTTAATTGGCTGCAAAAATAGGAAAAGAGTAGGTAATACTTTTAAAGAGAGAAGCTAATTTAATCTAAAGGAAGGATTATTTTAAATCTCTGTAGTGTTGTAATTGAATGATTGCTCTTTCCTTATATCAACTTAAATTTGGCACGCTAATTTGAGCTTTTATTCGTTACTTAGCATACCAATCTACTTTTTGTTTTGGCAAAACGTTTCACAATATCAGTTTTAATTCTACTCTTGCTAACCAGCACGTATGGGCAGGATTATAGCAATTTACGCAGGAAATTGGTTGAACTTAATGCCGATACGCTGCGTATTGATACGCTAAGTATTATCCCCAACACTTTCTTTCTCTATGATTTAAATGGTAATCAAATAGATTCGGCAAAATTCAATGTTGATTTTGGCGCTGCAAAAATAATTGCTACACCCAGTTTACAAAGGAATTACGATAAAGTTTATGCAGAGTATCGAGTATTCCCGTTGCTATTTGAGCAAGACTTTTTTATACGCGATTATGAGCAGAATTTATCACCCGATAGCCTTATGGGCAGAGAGCCCCCTCGATATGTTGTAGGAAGAGGTAGTGAATCTATTTTTGATGAACAAATACAAACTCAGGGCTCCATTATGCGAGGAATCCGCTTTGGTAATAATCAGGATATATCGGTAAACTCCAGCATGAATCTTAATTTCAGCGGAGATATAGGTAGTGATTTAAAGATAGAGGGTGCAATTTCTGACCAGTCCGTTCCAATTCAGCCTGATGGAACTACCAGGCGGCTTGAGGAGTTTGACCGTATCTTCTTACGTGTTTATAAAGATGATTTTTTTGTTCAGGCTGGTGACATTGAGATGCGCGCAGGAGGTGAAGGGCAACTTCTATCCTTCTCGCGAAACGTACAGGGGTTAGCTTATGGAGGTACTTTTGCATCCAAAACCGACACCCTTAATGTTGAAGCAGTAATGGCTGTTCCCAAGGGAAAGTTTGCACGTAATCATTTTCAGGGAGGGGAAGGCAACCAGGGGCCCTATCGTTTAAAGGGGAGCAATGGGGAGCCCTTTATTATTGTCCTGTCTGGGTCGGAGCGGGTTTATGTTGATGGTACTCTCCTTACAAGAGGAGAGGAGCATGATTACGTAATTGACTATAACTCTGCCGAAATTATATTTACTCACCGTATGCCCATTACCAGGAATAGTCGTATACAGGTAGAGTTTGAATATTCGGAACGTAGCTACGCACGTTTTAACACCTATGTAAAGGTGCAGCATAGCAGGGAAAGGTGGCAGTGGCATATCTCAGCTTTTTCCGAGCAAGATAGTCGTAATCAGCCATTTGACCAGGAGCTGACAGATGAGCAGAAGCAGCATCTTGCCAACATTGGCGATAACATTCAGCAAGCATTCATGCATCAGGAGGATAGCATTGCGTTCGATTCGGAAAAGATTCTTTATCAAAAGAAGGATACTTTGGTAAATGGCCAAACTTATAGTATTTACAGCTACTCAACCAACCCAAACTTAGCACACTATAGAGTATATTTCACATTTGTGGGGCAAGGCAAAGGCAATTATCAACCCGATTTTGGCGATGCCAATGGGAGGGTGTTTCGTTGGGTGGCACCCAGCAATGGAGAGTTACAAGGTAGCTACGAACCCATTAAACGGCTCGTTCCTCCTGAAAAAAGACAGATGGTGCAGGCTGGTCTAACCCGGGAATGGGGTAAGGGCTCGTATATTACAGCCAACTATGCGCTTAGCAATACTGATTTAAACACGTTTTCCTCTTTAAATGCTGAGGATAATATTGGGCATGGTTTAAATATCTCGTTTCGTCAGAGTATACTTTTTAGTGATGATTCCTCAAGCGTACGCTTTGGTGCTAATGCTCATAAAACTACTCAGGGTTTTAGAACCATAGATAGATTCAGACCGGTTGAGTTTGAGCGTGACTGGAGCATAGAGTCACCCTTGCTAGGGAACCATGAGCAAATGATTGGCGGATGGGTTGAATTGGCTAAGGCTAACAGAGTTCATGCCAAAATAATTGGAGAGAACCTAAGCGTTGGAAAATGGTACAATGGTTTTAGAGGGAGAGTTGAAGGTTGGAGCAAACATCCGATTTTAAATACCATGTGGAGCGCCTCAATGGTTAACGCAAGCGACACTAGTGTGAATACGGATTTTTATAAAGCAAGGGTGGAGGCAAATCGCATTCAAGGGTTCTTCAATTTTAAGGTAAAAGCCGAAACGGAGAATAGCACGAGCCATCTGACCAATGTTGACAGCCTTCTGGGTCGCAGCTTCAGCTGGTATCAGCTAAGTGCATCCGTTGCATCACCCGATACTTTAAACCTTTGGTCTGAACTTACTTATGCTTATCGGGAAGATTTCAAACCCTTTGAGAACAACAACACCCTGGTTGGTGCATCACAGGAATTCTCTGTTAATACAAGATTTACCGGCAAGAATAGCGGTAATCTTACAGTATCTGCCGGATACAGAATGTTTGAGCCAAATAAAAAGATGTTCGAAAGCGCTGAAGAAATGGAGCGAACGGTTCTTGCACAGTTTGAGTATTCAAACAGATTTTTTGATGGAGGGTGGGTTATATCAGGAGGCTATGAGTTGGGTTCAGGTTTAGAGCCCGATGCTGAGTACTATTTTGTTGAGGTTCCTGCTGGTCAGGGTGTTTTTGCATGGGTAGATTATAATGAGAATGGCATAAGGGAACTCAACGAGTTTGAGGTGGCTAATTATCAGGACCAAGCACGTTTTATAAGAATAAATATTCCGGGTTCAAAAATGATTAGCGTTAGAAATAACGCATTAAGCATAAGGAGCAATATTAGTCCTGCTGCATTTATTAACAATACTGGTTTTTTCTCAAATACAATTAGCAGGTTTAGCAATCAAACTGCTTTTAGGATAAATCAGAAGAATCAGTTTGATAATTTTTGGGAATCTGCAAATCCTTTTGTTCAAAACATTTCCGATACACTAATAACAAGCCTATCTGGAAATATTAGAAATTCGTTAGCATTTAATCGTGCGAGCAGAAAATTTGGGTTAGAGTATATTTATAATCAGGGTTTAAACAAGTCTATACTTGCTAATGGCTATGAGCAGAAAGAGGTTTTGTCTCATAAAGCAGTATTATGGTTAGGTTTAACCAAACAAATAACTGCAAAAACAGAGGGAGAGCAGTCGTTAAATGCATCAAAATCGCAACACTTTTTAAATAGGAATTATGAGATTAATGAGATTAAGGCACAGCAAACAGCAAAATTTATTAGCACAAAACAGCATAGTATTGAGGTGGGATATACATGGAGCACATCTGTTAACCAAATTGGAGATGAGCAGGAGCTCAGCTCGCAATCTGTTTTTTTACAACTTAATTATGTTTATGCAAGCAAAGGTACGGTAATGATAAATAGCCGCTTCGTGACAAACAGCTATGAGGGCGAGTCGCAGTCCTCGGTTGCTTATCAGATGATGAAGGGGCTTCAACCAGGTAGAAATGCAACATGGGATGTCTCTGTTAGAAGAAAACTATCAAAACTATTTGAGCTTGAACTGGGATACAACGGAAGATACCTGGATGATGGAACAATTATACATAGCGGAACAATGCAGGCAAGAGCTTTATTCTAGTTTTTTTGCACCTCGTGTCAATGTAAATTTTCATTCGGGTTATTCATGTTTTTTTATGGTTTAATCCTTTGTCTGCCTAAAACCATTCTGCTAATAGCGTTTTTTTAAGTAATATTGCAACTTACTTTATTATAAGAATTTTGCCCAACAAAATAATATCTTTGTGGCATTTAAGTTAGTATATCAACAGAACGACTTGTAATGAAATTAAAACTTTACAGAGCGTTAAAGTTTTTGGCGCTATTCTTTATTATTTCAATTATCCTTGGGGCGTGTTCAACTCAGAAAAACACTCCCATGACCAGAGCATACCATAATTTAACATCTAAATACAACTACTACTTTAATGCGCACCAAAGCTACACGAATGCAATAGAGCGTGTTGAGAAAGATTTTAACTACAACTACACATTCCCTTTGCCTGTCTTATTAGTTGGACAAAAACAGACTGCAAGCACGGTAGGTGGGGATATGGATGCTACTATTACAAAATGTACAAACATGATTCGCCTCCATTCAATTACGGTTAAACCAGAAAGAAAAAGAGGGGGATTAAGCGCAAAAGAAAAACGGTTTTACAATCAGAACGAGTATGTTGAGTGGGTAAAAAAGGGATGGCTTTTAATTGGCAAGGCAAGAGTTTGGAAGGGTGCATACGATGAAGCAAGAATGACATTTGAACATGTGCTTGTACAATTTCCAGATACCCCCAAATGGTATGAGGCTCAAGTATGGATGGCCCGAATAAATATATTTAATGATGATTTTGTGGGAGCTGAGGACAGGTTGCGCGCTATGAGCAACAACCGTAAGTACCCTAAAGATGATTATTTTACTCATCTGTTAGAATCAACATGGGCAAGCTTTTACCAAAGGCAAGGCAATGTTGAGCAGACCATTGAGCATCTTATAAAAGCACTGAAGACCGCCCCAGAAAGGAAGCAGAAGGTACGTTATAGTTTCCTGCTAGGGCAGCTACATCAGGAGCAGAAAGACTTTGATAAATCAAATGATTATTTTCGTAAAGTTACCAGATTGAGTTCATCCTATGAAATAAACTTTAACTCAAGAATAAATATGGCCTCAAACTTCCAGGGTGGTTCTGGTGGAAACGAGATGATAAAGGAACTCAAGAAGATGGCCGATGATGAAAAGAATGCTGAGTACCTCGACCAAATATACTACGCTCTGGGTAATATTGAGAAATCAAAAGGGAATATCGATGAGGCAATGGAATATTTTCAGCTCTCAGCACAAAAAAGTGTTAGCAACAAGCACCAGAAGGGAATATCATACTTAGAATTAGCTAATTACTTTTTTAATAGGCCCAACTATACCAAGAGTCAGGCCTATTACGATAGCGCATACAACGCTTTAACCCCTGAGTTCCCTGGCTACAGAGAGTTGGAAATTAAGACAAAGAACCTTAACAGTCTGGTTAAAAACTTGAATACAGCCGAGCATCAGGATAGTTTGCTACGTGTAGCTGCCATGTCCTCAAAAGAACGCGACGCCATTATTGCCATGCTCATTAAGGAGGTGCGAGACGATGAGGAGAGGCTTAGGCGAGAAGAGCAGGAGAATCGTGATAGGTTCGCACAGTTTCAGCGAACGCAGCGTGGCAGCAACACAGGTTCGCAGGGTGGTAGCTGGTATTTTTACAACCAATCCTCATTAAGTCAGGGGCTATCCGAGTTTCAGATGAGATGGGGACGTAGAGAACTTGAGGATAATTGGCGCAGGAGCAATAAGCGTGAGGTGCTTGATCAGTCCGAAAACATTGCGGAAGATGGCACCGATGAGGATGGTACACCAACAAAAGTGCTCGATAACAAGAGCCGTGAGTATTACCTTCAGGATCTTCCCATGAACGATTCTCTTGCAAAAATTGCCCACAACAAAATTAAAGAGTCGCTTTTCCGTGTAGGTGAGATATATGAGAATAAACTAAAGGACTACCCTGAAGCGAAAGCGGCTTACAAAAAGTTAATTGACTTGTATCCTGAAAGTTCCCAGGCTTTGCAAGCGTATTATAATCTGTATCAGATTGCACGGTTTAATCAGAATGAGACCGAGAAGGAGCAGTACAAGCGTGCAATAATTAGCAACTTCCCAAAAAGTACCTACGCGCTTATGCTTAGCGATCCGCAGTATGTTAAAAATATGCAGCAGAAGGAAAGGGAAAAGGAGGAGTTTTATGAAGCCACATATGCTTTGTACAAAAAGGGCGATTGTACGCAGGCAAAAGCAAAAGCAGCCGAAGGAATAAGTAAGTATGAGGATGCCAGCCTACAGCCTAAATTTCAGTTTATAATTGCCCAGTGTACTGGACAAACAGGTAGTATCCGGAGCTACAAGAATGAGCTACTCAGCATTGTTGAGGAGTACCCAGAAGCCGAAATTGCCCAAAAGGCCACTGAAATTATAAAAGCAATTGAGCAGCGCGAACTTCAACTTGCTACCACAGACGATGTTCAAACTACTCAGACCGATGACTCTTTAGATCAACAAATTGTTACTGTTGATTATAAAGAGCCCAAGGGAGAGCATCTTTTCCTTGCCATTGCTCCCAAGGGTTCGTCAGTTAATCAGCTGCGATTCAACCTGGTTTCTTTTAATGCAGATAATTTCATTAACATGAATTTAAGCGTGGGGCACCGGGATCTTACAGATTATGTACTAATAATGACTGTTGATCCGTTTAAAGATAAAGAGGAGGCCATGGAGTACTATAATAAGATTAGTCAGGAGGATGATATAATGGGAGCTATACCTGAGTCCGATTATAGTTTCGTAGTAATTAGCAGAGAAAACTTCGAGGTATTCATGGAAGATAAATCTGTGGCCGAGTACTTAACATTCTTCAGGAATAAATACTTAAACTAGAGTTAAATGCCAGTATCAATACTTTGGGTTGATGATGAGATAGACCTTCTCCGCCCTCATATAATTTTTCTTGAGCAACGCGACTACCAAATGTCAACAGCCACCAATGGCGAGGATGCCATAGAGCAAGTTACAAACCAAGAATTTGATCTGGTTTTTTTAGACGAGAACATGCCAGGTTTATCCGGTCTTGAAACCCTTGCCCGTATTAAGGAGGTAAACCCCAACATACCCGTTGTGATGATTACCAAGAGCGAGGAGGAGAGCATCATGGATCAGGCAGTAGGTTCCAAAATTGCCGACTATCTTATAAAACCTGTCAATCCTAAGCAGATTTTACTCTCCATTAAAAAACACGTTCATCAACATAAGTTGGTTACAGAAAAAACAACATCCGATTACCAGCAGGCTTTTGGTCAGATAGGAATGCAGATAAACACTGCCCGATCTTTTGACGATTGGACGAGCATATATAAAAAGTTAACCCAGTGGAGTTTGCAACTTGCCGATTCATCTGACCCAAGCATTGGAGAGGTTTTTGCAATGCAAATGAGCGAGGCTAATAATGAGTTTGGTAAGTTTATTAAGGGTAATTACCTGAGTTGGTTC
>JAWLEY010000090.1:0-2507 GCA_041685855.1 Perlabentimonas sp.
GAAATTTAGGAGTTAATGTGCTAAATAGCGCAAAAAAGAGTGATAAAGATGGATAAATTATTAATAATGGCTACTGATGAGTCGCCGCAAGTTTTATTTGACCCAGGAAGGGGAATTTTAGACTTAACAGGCAAAAGTTTACCGGAAGACATTAATGAATTTTACACACCCCTTGAGGATGCGGTAAAGAACTATATGAAAATGCCTCAGAACGAAACAATAATCAACTTTGATTTAGTTTATCTCAATTCATCGTCAACCAAAAGGATACTTGAAATAATTACATATTTTGAGTCAATTCATAAAAAAGGGTACAAAGTTATACTAAACTGGTACTATAACCAGTACGACGAGGATATGATGGAAGAAGGCGAAGAATTTGCGCGATTAACCGAGGTCCCTGTCAATATAATTGAAAAGAGGAGTAGCTAATACCTAAGGGATGAATCTGATGCATCAGAATACAAGTAATAAAAGTGGATGCTTTACGATAAAAGCAGCATGGATATTTTCATTTTTACTTCTTGTGTCATATAATCATTTCGCTCAGGATAATACTGCTCCACAGGATATTCAGCAAGAACTTCAACTAGCCGAAAAGCATGAACAGGATGGTGAATTTAACCAAGCTGCCTACTATTACAACAAATTAGCCAACACATACTGGAGCAAGAATAATCTTGATAGCGCCTCTTCCTACTTTTTGAAAGCACTTGAAATGTCAGAAAAATTAGGGAATGATAATGCTGTATACGTGCTAAACACAAACCTGGGGCTAATAAATACGGAACAAGGGGAAATTCAAGAGGCCTTAAACTATTTTTCCAAGGCTACTGAAACTGCAAGGCAAGTTGGCAGGAAGAACGATGTAGCTTCATCTTTACTAAACGAAGCCAACGCTGCTTTTGAATTAAATAGGAACAAGGATGCTTTGTTGCTTCTGGACAAGACAAGCAACATAGCACAAGAGCAGAACAATACCAAACTATTAAGAAATGCCTACTCACTGTATACAAAAGTTTACGAAGCTTTAGGAAACACGGAGCAGTCGGCAAAATACTTTGACCTTTTTGCTGCCCTCACCCGAAAAATTCAGGATGAAAATATTAGACAAAAAGAGCAAGAGGTTCAGGAGAGAGTAACCGAAGCAACATCTCGCGTACGCGAGGTTGAAGCTGCTAAACAAGCAACTGAGCAGGAGTTGTCGTTAAAAGACCTGGAGCTCATCCAAAAGCAGAAAATACTTGAGAGAGCAGAGAAGGAGACCCGCGAACAACAAATGCAAATTGATTTGCTTAACAAGGAGCGCGAACTACAGCAGGCTGTTATCTCTCATCAAGAACAAATGCGCAAGATTTATATTGCTGTAATTATTCTGATATTCCTGTTCTCCTCATTCATTTTTTACAGCTATCAGGAAAAACGAAAAGCAAACATACAGCTCAAACATAAAAACGATGAGATTAGCCGACAAAACAAGGAAATTCAAGAGCAAGCAGAAAAACTGAGGGAACTAAACCAGCTAAAAGATAAGCTTTTCTCAATAATTGCACATGATTTAAGAAGCCCGCTTGGCTCATTGCTCACCCTACTTAACCTTACACAACAAGGATACTTTACAAAGGAGGGTTTTAAGGAGGTTATTGATGAGCTCTCGAAAAACGTTGGCTACACCACTGAACTGCTTGAGAATCTGTTAAAATGGGCTCAAAGCCAGATGCAGGGATTAAAAATACAGCCTACCTATTTCAACCTTCATGATGTTGCTAACTCAAAATTTGAACTATACAAGGAACATGCTAGTGAAAAGGGAATTGAACTTATTAATAACATTGATAAGGAAATCTCGGTATTTGCTGATAGCGCAATGATTGAGCTTGTGTACAGAAATTTAATTGCTAATGCCATTAAGTTCAGCAAAAAAGGTGGCACTGTTACTGCAAAAGCAAAAGTTGAAAACAATCAGGTTACCGCTACGGTTTCCGATACAGGGACTGGCATAGAACCTGAAAACCTTAAAAAAATATTCGGGAAGGAAATATTCTCAACCAAAGGTACATCAAACGAGAAAGGAACAGGCTTAGGACTTATGCTCTGTAAGGATTTTATCACCCTTAATAAAGGGGAAATTTGGGTAAAAAGTGAAGCGGGTAAGGGCAGCGATTTCTACTTTACAATTCCGCTGATTGATATTGAATATACTGAGAACATGCACAGAGAAAAGCATTACGAAAATGCGAGAACATAGAGCCTCCAAACTATCGATTAGCTGACAATCCCTCCAAAAATTTACAATAATCATCCTTTGTGTTAATATTTGTATGAATTACAGGAGTATCTACCTGCACTCCTTTAAAATTAAACCCTTCCAGATAACTTCTGAGGTTCTTATCCGTATTCTTCTCTCCCACAATTAACTGGCACAGCGAGGAATCAATTAGCAACGGATGCCCTCCCCTATTGCCATGTTGAGGAAAAACGTAATCGTAAGAGTACTTGCTATTAAT
>JAWLEY010000090.1:2607-10615 GCA_041685855.1 Perlabentimonas sp.
AAATTATCCAATATCTACCAAAGGTAAAACAATAATCGTTCTGTAAAAAGACTTTAAACTGTGCCCCAATACACAAAACATAACCATTTTTTTATATATTAGCCAAATAGAAAAAAGAAAATTATGGCATCCGATACGTTTTATCCAATTCCAATTGACGAGCTATTAAGTTTAATACTAAAGCAGTACGATAGTTGCAAGCAAATTTTTGGAATCCCCAAAAAACTATTCTATTCCCCAAAATTTACCGAACCATTCCATTCGTATAGATATAGTAAACTACTTGAAACCCCCATTGGGGTTGCCGCAGGCCCACATACACAGCTAGCACAAAACATTGTAGCTGCGTGGCTTAATGGTGCACGTTTTATTGAATTGAAAACTGTACAAACCCTCGATAGTATCGAGGTGGCAAAACCATGCATTGATATGCAGGATGAGGGTTACAACTGCGAATGGTCGCAGGAACTCTCCATTAAGCAATCTTTTGAACAGTACTTAGATGCATGGATAATAATACACGTACTCCATCATAAGTTTGGACTAAAAAATAAAAAAGGGATTGGAACCATATTCAACATGAGTATTGGATACAACTATGAAGGTATCCAGAACGATAATGTTCAGTGGTTTCTTGATAAGATGAAAGACGCTACCAAAGAGATTGAAGAGAAGGTAAGCCTCATTCAAGATATCTACCCCGAAATAAGTGACATTGATATTAACCCAACTGTTTCCGATAATGTTACCTTATCAACAATGCATGGTTGCCCACCGCAGGAAATAGAGAAAATTGGGCACTACCTTATTGCAGAGAGGAAACTACATACAGCAATTAAATTTAACCCTACGCTTTTAGGGCACAATGCTGTTCGCGAACATTTTAACACCTCAGGTTTTGACACCATCGTGCCTGATGATGCTTTTGAGCACGACCCAACCTTTAGCGATGCGGTTAGAATTATTAACAATCTCCAGAAAACTGCCGACGAAAACCAGCTCCATTTCTCCCTTAAAATAGCCAACACCCTTGAGAGCCTGAATCATAAAGATATTTTCCCTCCAGACCAGGAGAGAATGTACATGAGCGGAAGAGCATTACACCCCCTAACTGTAAGCCTTGCCAATAAACTTCAAGTTGAATTTAAAGGAACGTTAGACATGTCCCTAAGCGGCGGTGCCGATGCTGAGAATATATCCGAACTAGTGGCTTGTGGCTTAGCACCTGTAACCGTATGCTCCGACCTACTTAAGCCTGGAGGCTATGGACGGCTTAACCAGTATATTGAAGAGCTCAGGCTAATGTTTGAAGGGTACAGAGCAACCAGCATTGAAGACTATATTGTTAGACGCTCAGGTTACATCTCTCATAAACCTGAAGTTTGCAAATTAAACAACCTTAAGCGATACCTAAACAAGGTAGCATCCTCAAAAAAATACAAAAAAGGAACCATACACACGCCTAGCATTAAAACAAATCGTGAGTTAGGCTTTTTCGATTGCATACATGCGCCTTGCCAGGATACATGTTCAACAAATCAGGACATTCCCAACTACATTCACCATACGGCAAACTGCAACCTTACAAAGGCAGGTGAAGTTATTCTTCAAACCAACCCTTTTCCCTTAACAACTGGTATGATTTGCGACCACCTTTGCCAAACAAAATGTACAAGAATAAACTATGATAGCGCATTACTTATTAGGGAGATAAAACGCTACGTGGCCGAAACCGCCATCTCACAAGAAATGGCAAAAACTCGCGAACCATTAAAAAAATCAACATACAAAAGGGTATCAATAATTGGTGCAGGTCCGGCGGGTCTTTCATGCGCATACTTTCTTAGGATGGCAGGTTTTCAGGTTGATATTTATGAGAGCAAACCCAAACCCGGCGGAATGGTTAAAGAGGTTATACCATCTTTCCGCTTAACAGAGAAAGCTCTGCAAAAGGATGTTGAAAGGATAAAAGAATTAGGCGTAAATATCCACTACGACCATGAAATTAAAGGCGAGAAATTTAATAGGATAAGAGGTAAAGGCGATTACCTATTTATAGGTGTTGGTGCCCAAAAATCTGCTAAGTTGAACATTGAGGGCAGCAGTGCTAAAGGTGTTATTGACCCACTTTTACTACTGAGTGATATTAAAGCGGGAGCCAGACCAAACCTGGGAAAACATGTGGTAATTATTGGTGGTGGGAACACGGCCATGGATGTAGCCAGAACTGTTTATAGAACAGCTCCCCAAAACGGAAAAGTTACCATATTATACAGGCGAACCATTAAACAAATGCCAGCTGATATGGGAGAGATTAAGGCCGTAATGGAAGAAGGAGTAGAAATTAGGGAACTCGTTTCGCCAAAATCGATTAACACGGAGAACGGAAAGGTAGTGTCAATAACCTGCACCCTAATGAAGCTTGGCAAAAAAGATGACAGCGGCAGACAAAGACCCGAAGCCATTCCTAATTCCGATTTTGATATTGAGGTGAGCGCCATCATCCCAGCCGTTGGGCAGGAGATGGTTTTCGACTTTGGAGGGAACAAACCCTTAACCAGCACCCCTAACACCTACGAAACGCAAATACCAAACGTTTTTCTTGGAGGCGATGCGCTCCGTGGTGCATCAACAGCAATTAATGCAATTGGCGATGGGCGTAAGGTTGCTCAACTAATTATTGACAGAGAGCAAATTGATTTTCAGACAAAACCAGAAATTGAGCGCAAACCCCTAGATTCCGTAAGCCATATATACAACAGAACAAGAAGATTACTCCCCGCACGCATTACTGAACTACCGGTGAGTAAAAGAAAAAATTTCGACCTGGTAGCATCAACCCTTACAGAGGATGAGGTACTTGATGAGGCAAAGCGCTGCCTACTATGCGATGAGTACTGTAGCATATGCTGTAGCGTTTGCCCCAATTTAGCAAACTTCACTTACAAGATTACTCCAAAGCAATACCAAACCCAAAAAATTATTGGACTGAATGACGATAGGGTTGCCATTGAAAACTCCAGCATTTTTAAAGTAGAGCAACCTTATCAAATAATAAATATTGCCAACTATTGTAACGAGTGCGGCAATTGTAACACGTTCTGTCCGAGCAGTGGTGAGCCCTATCTTAAGAAACCCAGAGTATTCCTTACGGAATCGGCTTTTGAAAAGGAGCAGGAGGGCTTTTTCATGAAGGTAAATGACAATAAAACTACCACCATTCTTCATAAATCAGGTGGAGTCATTAGTGCCCTTACAGAAAATAGCAAGGAGTACATTTTCGAAAATGAGTTGGCTATAGCAAACCTAACAAAAAACGAGATGGATGTAACCAGCTGCCACTTTAAGGAGAACACAAAAAACAAGGAGTTTTCAACTTTGGATATTATTCAAATGGCAGTGATAATGGAGGGTATTAAGAGTTACATTTGCCTATAGGTGTTATATTGCAACGGTTAGGTTAAGTAATGCTCTGTTATCCAAATCAGTAACCAGATAGTCTATCTTTTCAGATTTTCGGAAGAGGTATATTAACCCGATGCCCGCACTATTACTATCCTCGTTTATCATGTTCTTCATTTTTTGCCTATATAATGCATTTAGTTCAGGTTTTTCCTTGTTTTTTAAAAACTCAAAATAATCCTCAATATCGCCAACCTTTTCACTATCAATAAAATTTGAAACACCAACAAGGAAGTTCCCCTCCTCTCGCTTTAACACAAACAGTGCCTCGTTTATTCCGTTAATCCGTTGTGCATGCATTGAGATATTCTGAAGAAGCTCAACCGAAATATTATACAGTTTCTGCTTACCATGCTTAATATCATGTGTTTGGAGTATGTTTTTTTCAATCATCTGAATAATTGGGAGGACAGAATACTCCGAAAAATCACCTTTATGCAAAATAATAAGGTTTTCAGCAACCATCTTCTTATGTATCCCCTTCATATGGTCAAGAGAACTCCCCTCTTTAGAGGTATTCTCCTCCTGCTTTTCTGGTGATTTTATGGTTAGCTGAATGAAGAAAAGCGAATACTCATCATCAATTTGCTCAAAATCGTAAGATATCTTCTGTCCAGTCCTCCGAGCCATCTCAATTACCCCCAGGCCTGCTCCTCCCCTTTCGGATAGTTTTCCCTGCGATAGTACTTCCTTCTGAAGCAGCCTAAGCTCAGAAGGTGTAAGGCTGTTCACCTTATCGAGTTTTTCTGTAATTGATTCTATAGCACTACAATTAACTGTATTTGCTGAAGCAATGTAAAAAGCATCCTTTACACTCCTAACATAAAAAGCACCATCAAAATTCTTAGGGTTCATCTCGGAAAATGCGTACTTCCCGTGGCGAGCAACATTCTGATAACACTCAGCCATCAGAAAACTGATTTTATTCTTTAGCTTAACAAAACTTCCAGATGAGTCGATATTATACTGGGTTAATTCTATTATCTTATGAGTTATTGTATCGGAAACTGCTCCTGAATAGGCAAAAACCAGTTCATCCTTATGTAAATACTCTAACAAACCAGATATTGAACCCACATCCATTTCAAGAAATTTTAAGGTTTCTTAATGCAAGTTAATTAAAATTTCCGATGTAAGATAAAATCAGTAACCTTTTCGGATAATTAAACTCTAAGTCCTAAACTCTAAACCCTAAACTCTAAACCCTAAACCAATAAAGAATAGCTCTACCGTGAAGAGTACTAAAACAAATCGTTCACCTCTTTCTTAAGAGTCTCAATGGCTTTTTTTGTAGGATGATTTTCAAGTTCAACCATATTCTCAAGAATAGTTTGACTTAACTTAATGCCTGAAGCATCGGCATCTAACTCATCGGAACAAGTGTTAATAAGCTTAACCACATTGTCCTTTGCATTGTTAACTTGCCCCCAGGCCTTGGTGCTAATGTACAGCTGCTGTGAAAGGTTATGCTCCCACTCCGTTCTAATAATGCTTAATAAATTTGACTGAAGTTTTTTTGCCGTAATTCCAGGCTGATTAACACGAACGAGAAGTGAGTCAGGAGAAATTCTCTCAAGGTAGAGTATAATTCTTTCGTAGGCCTGTAGTCTAATGGGAGTAGTGATTTTTCTAGTTCCTTCTGCCAACTCTGCTTTCCTCCGCCGGGTTTCTTCCTTTAATAAACGCTCAATTGCCAAATATCCAGCAAGAAAAACGAATAGCGATGGAAGCACAATTTTCAACAATTCAAGTATCATAAAAACTTATGTTAGGTAACACTTTGGTTCAACTCAATAATAAGTATAACTTTAAAGTTTTAAAATTACTAAAATCATTTAATCCATAAGTAACAATTTCGAAATATATACAATTATGGAAAGCATATCAAAAAGAGTAGAAAAACTGGCTATATCTCAAACGCTTGCCATGTCGCAAAAAAGCAGAGAGTTAAAAGCCCAAGGTAAGGATGTTATAAACCTAAGTGTTGGCGAGCCCGATTTTAAAACACCTGACTTTGTGAAAAATGCCGCTAAGGAGGCAATTGATAACAATTTTACCTCCTACACACCAGTTCCTGGTTACCCCGATTTAATTAAAGCCATTTCAGATAAATTAGAAAGAGAGAATAACCTCAACTATTCTTCCGACCAAATCATTGTATCAGGAGGTGCTAAGCACTCCCTTACCAATGCCCTGCTTGCTTTGCTTGACGAAGGCGACGAGGTTATTGTACCTGCACCATACTGGGTTAGCTATGTTGAACTGGTTAAACTTGCCGAGGGCAAAAGCATTGTTATACCAACAACACTTGAGGATAATTTTAAAATAACACCAAAGCAGCTGGAGGATGCCATCACCCCAAAAACAAAGGTTCTTATGCTTTGCTCTCCTTCAAATCCAACAGGCAGCATATACTCGCGGGAAGAACTCTCCGCCATTGCCGATGTTTTAGAGAAATATCCCAATATTTATGTTTTGTCGGATGAGATTTACGAGCATATTAACTATGTAGGTAAACACGAAAGCATTGCGCAATTTCAGAATATCTCAGACAGAGTAGTTATTATTAATGGCGTATCGAAAGGTTACGCTATGACTGGCTGGCGCATTGGCTATCTTGCTGCACCCAAATGGATTGCCAAGGCTTGCCAGAAACTGCAGGGACAAATGACATCTGGCACATGCTCAATTGCCCAAAAAGCAGCTACTGCTGCCATAAGTTCCGATGCTTCATACCCAAAAATGATGTGCAAAGAGTTTATTAAACGACGCGACCTAATGGTTGAGGAGTTAAGAAAAATCCCTGGGTTTAAAACCAACGTACCCGATGGTGCATTCTATATTTTTGCTGATGTTTCGGAACTATTTGGCAAGAAATTTGGCAATCAGGAAATTTCAAACTCTGCTGATTTGGCCATGTACCTTATTGAGAATGCCCATGTAGCAACGGTAACTGGCAGTGCATTTGGCGCTCCTGATTACATCAGGCTGTCCTATGCCGCATCTGAGGCTGAACTTACTGAGGCAGTTAAAAGAATTGCAAAGGCAATTGAAAACCTTGAATAGCCTTAAACAATAAGTTATTTAATCTGTTTTTTTAAAGTACAGATGGAACTCGCCATGATTCATAAAGCCAACCTAATGGCTTAATGTAGTTTCATAATAATCATCAAAATGTGTGTGTTCCGCCAGCCAGCAGATCGCTCGGTTCATTATTGTTTAAAATAATATAGTAAAAAAGGGCAGGAAATAGGTTGACAAAACAAACCTGATTACCTGCCCTTAATATGTCTAAATCTTTGATTATTTTTTCACGAACCTTTCACTAACTAGCACATTACCATTTTGCGTAAGTTGGGCAATATAAACACCTGTTGCTAGGTTTTCGATATTAACCCTGATGTTTTGTTTATACGTTGAACTATATACCAATACTCCATTAATACTAAATATCTTCAGATCCACATCCTCATTAAGCCCATTCGGATAATCTAGCATTATATAATCATTTGCAGGATTAGGATATAAGGTGACAGTATTTGAATTTATTAAATCAACCCCTGTACATGAAGTGGTAGTAAGACTCCACGTGTCTGACCAGTCGCTTTCAGTTTCTTCATTATTTGCCCTTACTCGCCAGTAATACACAGTCTCACATTGAAAATCATTAACATCCTCTGTTGCTGATTCTGTGGTTGAGGAGAAAAAAATCGATTCAAAAACGTCATCCAAAGAAACCTCCAACGTGTAGTTGGTCGCACCTTCAACTGTAGACCACTGGAAAGTAACCTGTTCGGGATCCATATTATCAGTATTGTTTTCGGGAGAAACGAGTGTTGGTGAGTCTAAGGATTGTTCCTGAACAGTAAACGACCAAACTTCAGACCATGGGCCTTCTTTGGAGGCATCAGTTGCCTTTACTCTCCAATAAAATGTATAATCCATTGGTAACCCAGAAACATCCCATTCAGTATTATCTGTAGAAAAAGAGGAAACGCTACTTTCAAAGTTCTCATCAACAGACAACTCCAAATCATATCCAGATGCTCCAAAAACCTCATCCCACTCAAAAGTTACAGCATCAGCATAAATAATTGTCTCATTAGCAGGGGATGATAACAATGGTGCATCAAGATCAACACTCTCGGTAGTAAACTTCCATTCATCAGACCAAGGTGAATATCCGTTTGCATTCTCGCCGCGTACTCTCCAGTAATACTGGGTTAGAGGATATAAATAGGATACGTTAGTAAATGTTAGGGATGTGTTACCTGTACTTATAATCTGCGTGAAATTCTCATCTAAACTAACCTGATACTGATAAGTATCTACGTTATCCAAGCTGTTCCATGTTAAAGATAGATTTTCGTATGTTGCATCTACACTATCATTCTCGGGGCTTTCCAGTGTTGGCCCTACAGGAAGTTCGAATTCTGTCTTAAAGGTCCATGGTTCTGACCATTCCGAAGTATCCTCCTCATGCCTACCTCTAACACGCCAGTAATACTCCTGGCCATACCTTAACCCATTAAATGTTTTGCCACTA
>JAWLEY010000091.1:0-10560 GCA_041685855.1 Perlabentimonas sp.
AAAAAAACAAATCACTTTAAACTCACTTCCAAGATGAAAGGTAAAAATAAAACTGTCAAGTTCCAAAGCAAAAATATAAAAAGTTCTTTTACAGGTAGCAGAATGACTTTGTATAGCGGATTAGCACCTATAATGAAGTTCTTTAAAAGAGACAATATTGCAAAAGAGTTAAATCAGTTATTTCCAACTAAAGATTATAGTTCTTTGAAATTCAGCAAGGTACAGTTAATGCTTTCAGTTGTTATGGCCTCTTTAAGCGGAGTGAATAGGTTGTCGCGGATTGCAGTGTTCACGCACGACGAACTTGTCAAAGCGTTGCTGGGGCTAAAGAAAGGTCTTAATAAAGACGTTATAAGCACAAGTTTTAAGAAGCTTGGTCAACGCGGCGCTGTAATGCTTCATGAGTACTCTTTAAAGAAAGTAACAACTTGGTTAACCAGAAGTCAATTAAGAAGCATTACCCTAGATGTTGATTCAACGGTTTTCACCGTTTATGGCAATCAAGCAGGAGCAGCTAAAGGATACAACAGTGAAAAAAAAGGAGCGAAGAGTTATCATTGTTTATTAGGCTTTTGCAGTCAGATGAAATTGATTGTGAACAACTGGTTTAGGACAGGTTCAGCATATACATCAAATGGAATAGTTGATTTTACCAAACAAATGGCCGTTGCCCTTCCTGGTAAAATAGCCAATGTGTTCTATCGAGCTGATAGCGGTTTTTTTAACGGAAAGTTATTTGATTTACTTGAAGATTTCGGCTGGAAATACCTTGTAAAGGCAAAGTTTAAAGGGATGAAAGAGCGCTTTAAATCGCTTGAATGGACTATTGTTGATAAAAAAGGGTACGTATGCATTAGTGAATTTGAATATAAGGCGGCAAGCTGGTCGAAGTCTCGTATGCTCAAGGTAATAAGAACCATTGAAAAATGGGAAAAAAGGATTTTTTTTGGAAAAACAGAAATGATTCCCGTGTATCAATATGCTTGTTATTGCAGCAATCTTAAAGATAAAACAGCATTGGAACTGCACCAAATTTATAAAGAACGCTCCACCAGTGAAACATGGATAGAGCAAGTAAAAAGCCAACTATTGGCAGGTAAAACATTGACCGATGATTTTCATGCAAATGATATATTGTGGCAGTTAAGCATTATGGCATACAATTTATCGGTGGTTATGAGATATAAAGTCAAAAAAATATTCAGGCAAGAACACGCAACCTTTAGAAACTGGTTCATTAACGTGGCTGCTCGGATAACATATAGTGGTAGATATATAAATCAGCATCTATATAAACATTATTATGAACGAGAAAAATGGGAAAAGTTCAGCGTTCAACTGGAATAGCTATAAGATAAGAACTTTCCAGAAATGCTTTACTTAGTATAAATAAACATCAGGATATAATCCTGATGGGAAAGATATGTCTAACTTGTAAATTAAACATGATACATGCAGAATAGATAGATATAAGAAGGGCTATTAACAAAAAAAAACGGGTGAAATTTTCGATTTTTTTCTTTACATATGTTTGCAATATTAATTTTTTTGAAATAAAAACTCAATTTAGAAATTTAGGTTTTATTCAAATTTAGGAAAAGATACAGCTCCAATATTTTATCAAAGGCTCCTTTAACTCTTAAACTATCAATGATATGAGCGATACTTAATATTTAGGATTGCTAGTGTCCGGTAAAAATATTTAACCGGGCAGTACTTTTTACAGTACCACCCGGAATGTCTACTTTTAAGTTACGACACAAAAAAATTAGACATGGGTAAAAGTACAAATTTTAGCGGACACTAGTGATAAATTACCTTAATTTTAAATTGCGATGATAATGTTTACTCGAATAGATTAAGAAGTAAAGCACTGCAGCAAAATTCACCCCAGAACTCACTAGAAAAGTGGTTTTAAAACCAAACCATTCCGACAAAAGTCCTGTACCAACCATGCCTAAGCCAATTCCTAAATCGAAAGATGTGAGAAAAGTAGAGTTTGCGGCTCCTCTTCTTTCTTGAGGCACAACATTATTAATCATTGCCTGAAAGGTTGGCATTATTACCCCAAATCCTAATCCAATAATTAGTGCAGCAATATGAAAACCAATTGCATTGGCATACAAGGCCAAAACGGGGAATCCAGCAATTAAAAAAAGGCAACCAATTACAGTCACTAGTAAAGGCCCATTCCTATCAAAAAATTTTCCGCTGCCAATCCGGGAAAGTCCTATGCCTATTGAAAGTACAAGAAAAAAAGGACCACTATTGCTTATCCCAATTTCTTTTGCATAAAGGGCAATGAAAGACAAAATTCCACCGTAGGTAAACATGATAAGCATCATATTTAATGAGATTGGTATTGCTGGCTTTGCAATTAAGTTTTTAGCAGAAATTTTTTTTTGAATTTTATTTATATTAAACTTTGGGTATTTAACCATAAAAGCAAGCGTAACACCAATCATTGTAATAAATATGGCTGAAATAAACAGGGTGAAATATCTTGAATCTCCAGCTATCAGGATTGCTATTAAGGGGCCTATCGCCATTCCAATAGTCATTGATAATCCAAAGAAACCTATTCCTTCACCTCGTCTAGGGCTTGGAATTATGTCAACGGCTAACGTAGAGCTGGTTGTTGTAAGCGCTCCCCAGGTTAAGCCATGTACAAACCTAAGCAGCATGAATAAAATAATTGAAAACGCTAGGGGGTAGCCAATAAAGAGCAAAGAGAACAGGATATAAGATACAAGATAAATTCTTTTTCGTCCATAGGTATCTATGGCCCAGCCTGCAAATAGTCTAATAATTAGCGCTGCAATAGTGTAAAAAGCCAGCACTATCCCAATTTCTCCCTTGCCAGCCCCAATAACATCCTCTAAATATACTGGCAGAATCGGAAGCATAAAGTAAAAAGCAATGGCCATAAGTAGGTTTGCCAATGCTAGTAGCGTAAAACTACGAGTCCATAGAGGTTGTTTGTTTTGCATATCTAAGTTTAAAATTTTTCAAATATATTAAAAATGCAGGGATTTGTTTTGAAGATTTTACAGCAAGAATCTCATTCTACAAATCTTAGCAAAATGCAATAAAATACGCTAACTTTGCGCCCCGAAATTAAGATATTATGATATTAGATAACGAGATTAAACGCAGAAGAACCTTTGCCATTGTTAGTCATCCCGATGCAGGGAAAACAACCCTAACAGAGAAACTACTACTGTTTGGAGGAGCAATTCATGTTGCTGGCGCTGTAAAAAGTAACAAGATTAAAAAGAGCGCCACTTCCGATTTTATGGAGATAGAGCGCCAAAGGGGAATTTCCGTTGCAACGTCTGTCATGGGTTTTGAATACAAGGGCATAAAAATTAACATACTCGATACTCCTGGTCACCAAGATTTTGCTGAGGATACTTATAGAACTCTTACTGCTGTTGATAGTGTAATTATTGTTATTGATTGTGCAAAAGGAGTGGAGGCCCAAACCCGAAAATTGATGGAGGTTTGCAGAATGCGAAATACACCAGTAATGGTTTTTATTAATAAATTGGATAGGTCAGGGAAGGACCCCTTTGAGTTACTAGATGACATTGAAACAGAACTGAACATCAACGTAAAACCCTTGAGCTGGCCAATAAGCATGGGGCCTTCTTTTCAAGGGGTTTACAATATGTACGAGCAGAAGCTTAACCTTTTCTTTTCTGATGATAAGCAAACTGTAACTCAGGACAACATTGAAATTGATAGTATTGATTCTGAGTTAATTGACAAGTATATTGGGGACTATTCAGATACTTTACGGGAGGATTTAGAACTCGTTAATGGGGTTTACCCAGATTTTGATAAAGATTCGTACCTGGCAGGGAAGGTTGCCCCCGTATTCTTTGGAAGCGCATTAAATAATTTTGGCGTGCAAGAGCTCCTGAATTGTTTTATTGAGATTGCGCCAAACCCTCTACCAACCAAGGCAGAAAGTAGGAGCGTGTCGCCTTTTGAGGAGAATTTAACAGGTTTTATTTTTAAAATCCATGCTAACATGGATCCCAACCATCGTGATAGGCTCGCGTTTCTTAAAATTTGTTCGGGAACATTTGAGCGGAACAAGCCTTATTTGCATGTTAGGACTGGTAAAAGAATTAAGTTCTCCAGCCCTACAGCATTCATGGCCGATAAAAAATCAATTGTTGATACCGCATACCCTGGCGATATTGTTGGTTTGCACGATACTGGAAACTTTAAAATAGGAGATACCCTCACAATGGGTGAAAATATTAAGTACAAAGGAATCCCCAGTTTCTCTCCTGAACTGTTTAGGTATATTGAGAATGACGATCCCATGAAGTTTAAGCAGCTGGCTAAAGGAATAGATCAGCTAATGGATGAGGGGGTTGCACAGCTATTCACATCAAAGGCTAACGGCCGAAAGATTATTGGCACTGTAGGTGCACTCCAGTTCGATGTTATCCAGCACAGGCTTAAGCACGAGTACGGTGCTTTGTGTAGGTACGAACCAATAAATCTGTACAAAGCTTGCTGGATTGAAAGTACAAATAACGATCAGCTAAAAGATTTTAGACAGCGTAAACACGCTAACCTTGCCATTGATAAGCATGGGCGTGAAGTGTTTCTGGCTGAATCGCCTTACGCATTAGATATGGCTCAGGAGAAATTTGGTGATATAAAATTTCATTTCACATCCGAGTTCTAGACCTTTGCTTTCCAGTAAAATAATATTATTGAGTTTTAATTTAGTGTGTGATTAATGAAAATTAAATTCACACTTATACTTTGTATTTAGTTTTATTTCATAACTTTATGTGCCAAACTAAAATGCAATAAAATAAATGATCTTTACAAAAAGATTATTGCTAATAATTCTGTCATTATTATCATTACAAAGTAATGGTAATGAGCGCAAAATAGATTCCCTCTTGCAGGAACTAAACAAGGCTAATCATGATACCATAACTGTTCAGATATACATAAACCTTTCCAATCAGTACACAGAATCTGAGCCCAGCATTGCGCTCGATTGGCTTAATAAAGCTCTCAGTAAAACATCAATATGCAAAGATAATCCTAAGTGCCTTCCCCTCTGTTTTTACCATGGAAAGGTTCATGTTGAGATTGCTAAGGTTTATGTAGCAAATAATCGCCATCTAAATTCCTCCAAAGCACATGCCGATACAGCCATTAATACACTGAATAAGTTATTGGAGAATAGTCCTTCTGATTGGTGCAAAGTGAATGCTCATAAAAACTTATCCATAGCATACAGCACATTCGGTCGAATACACCTTATGCATGGTGATTTAGATGAAGCAATATATAGCTTCACAAAAGCCCATGAGCATTTCGTTAAGGTTGGTAACGAGAATGGTGTGGCTCGAATGAATAATAATCTGGGCGTATTGCATCGACGAAAATCAAATTATGCAAAGTCATTAACTCATTTTCACAATGCATTAGAGTATTTTGAAATGAATAACGATACTGTTGCAGTTGCCTCCGTACTTACAAATATTGGTGCAACCAGTTACGATATTGGAGTTTACGATAAAGCGCTTGAAAACTACTTAAAAGCTTTGGCCATATTTGAAAAATCTGACGATTCTGCCTCATTGGCATCAACACTCATTAATATTGGTCAGATATTTGGAGAAATTAAAAACGAAAGCGAAAGTATACCTTATTTTAAAAGAGCTTTAAGGATAAACAAGGAGCAAAATGATGAAAGGGGTATAGCAACATGCTATTTGAGCTTAGGCTATACTTTCCTTGAAATGAATCTTCCTGATAGTTCTTTTTTCTATCTTGAAAAATCAAAAAATACATTCGCAAGAGTTGGCGATAAGGTAGGAGAAGCAGATGCGCTCCAAACTATAGGAGAACTATATTTACTTCAAAAAGAATATGATAGAGCAAGAGAATCATTTCAGCAAGCTAGGTCAATGGCTATGCAAATTGGGCTTAACTCAGTAGTTGTAAACTCAAACTACCAGCTGGCAATAGTTGAATTAGAATTGGGAAATGCTGATGATGCCCTAGCAATTGCTTTGGATGCGTTTGAGGATGCAAAAAACAACAGTCTGCTTAAGCTGCAGCAGTCAATTAGCGAAACGCTCTCTGAAATTTATCAGGAATTAGGAGATTACAAAAAATCGCTTTACCATTACAGGCGCTTCTCTGCATTGAGTGACAGTATTTTTTCTGAAGAAAGAACAAAGAGGTTTGCTGAAATGGAGGTGCTATATTTGCTTGAGCAACAAAAGGCCGAAATATCAAAACTTGAGCAAGAGAAGGAACTTAGGGATATTGAACTAAAAAACTCTGAACTACGCTTTCTATGGCAACGTACTCAGACGTTCATAGTTCTTGGGGTGCTTATTTTTCTCACTTTAATACTATACCTGCTTTACAGGCAGTTCAGAATAAAACGCAACTCCAACCTTCAGCTACTGGAACAGAATGCTCAAATTCTTCAAAAAAACGAGGAGATTCTCGCTCAAAAGGAAGAGATTATTGAGCAGCACAAGGAGATGGAGAAACAAAAGATGCTAATAACTGAGAAGAGCGAACAGCTTGAGAAGTTTAACTGGCTTATTACGGAGAGCATTGATTATGCTTCCAGCATTCAGGCTGCAGTTATGCCCTCAGAGGAAATTTTTACCGACTATTTTGATGACCATTTCATTATGCTATTCCCTAAGGATGTGGTAAGCGGAGACTTTTTCTGGGCCTATCCTAAAAACGATACAATTATTGTTGCTGTTGCCGATTGTACAGGGCATGGTGTGCCTGGTGGTTTTATGAGCATGATGGCAATTACAGCATTAACGGAGCTAATGGGCAGGCAGGTTTACGAGCCCTCCGACATTTTAAATAGTTTGAGACTGCTGGTTGTGGAGTCGTTAAAACAGTCGGGCAAGGTTGGCGATCATCATGAGGGCTTAGATATTTCAATTATTCGCTATACAAAAGGCAATGATTACATTGAATTTTCAGGAGCAAATCACCCCCTTTGGATAATCCGTGAGAATAACAATGTACCACAACTTAATGTGCATAAAGGCGATAGAATGCCAATTTCGTTCCATAGGGTAATGAGACCTTTCGAATCTCATAAAATACCAGTCCAAAAAGGTGATCAGCTGTATCTATTTACAGATGGATTTAGGCATCAACTTGGTGGAGAAAACTTTAGCCAAAAGTTTGGAAAGGAAAGATTCTCAGAACTTCTACTTAAGAATGCCCACAAACCCATGGACGACCAAAAAAGCATAGTTGAAGATGCTTTCTTCCGATGGGTAAGTGGTTTTGATCAGTTAGATGATATTACGGTGATGGGACTCAAGATTTAGATTTTACACCTTGTAAAGTTTTATTTCCTAAACATTCAGTTTAATTAAAAGTCCTAACTTATACATTACTATGCTTTTTTAATTAATAGCACTTCCCGTGTCCATTGCCCACCTCCATGACGTTAGCTGGTTGCTGAGCAGTTCGACAGGCTCACTGAATAACCTGTCGAAGTTTAGCTGACGGGTAGCAAGTAGCTGAACTTACTGGGACTTTAGTCCTATTTTTCCACAAAGCCCACAGGTTTTTGAGAGGATTTGAGATGGGGCTAAAGCCCTTCAGCTGGAAGCCTTCTGTTCCGTTGGCTGAAGCCAACGGCAAAGGATAGAGCTTTGATTAAATAGTCATAATTCATACTAAAACCAGCAATATGAATGAACATTGAGCAAACTTTTATCAGTACTTAAAGCAAAGGCATTTGTAAAATATGTAAAAGTTATAACTGAAAACTCTTGCGGTTGCAGCTATTGTTAATAAAAGCTTATACCTAATTGGAAATCTTAAAAGTTTTGTAATTTTAAGGTTTATTTGTATTTTATTAAATTGTTGTAATGCCCGAAAATAAAGTAAATCCAGTTATAGAAGAAAGTTGGAAACTAGTGCTAGCAGACGAGTTTGAAAAGGAGTACTTTGCTAAGCTAAAGCTTTTTTTAATTGATGAGAAAAAGAAGTACAGGGTTTTTCCAGCAGGCTCCGATATTTTTAATGCCTTTAAGTTTACGCCATTTAACAACGTGAAGGTGGTTATTATTGGGCAGGATCCGTATCATGGACCTAATCAGGCTCACGGTCTCTGCTTCTCCGTTCAAAAAAATGTTGATATTCCACCATCGCTCGTAAATATTTACAAAGAGATAAAGAATGACCTTAATATCCCCATGCCAAGTCACGGGAACTTAGAGGATTGGGCAAAGCAAGGGGTATTGCTACTTAATGCAACATTAACAGTGAGAGCACATCAGGCGGGATCACATCAGAAAAAAGGTTGGGAGCAGTTTACCGACGCGGCCATAAAAGCCATATCTGAAAATAGGGAAGGAGTAGTTTTCCTTTTATGGGGTGCCTACGCCCAAGCAAAAACGAAAATAATTGATAGTTCAAAGCATCATATTTTAAAAGCACCTCACCCGTCACCTCTTTCAGCTCATCGCGGTTTTTTGGGATGCAAGCATTTTTCTATTGCTAATAAAATATTGAATAGCAACGGCATGGAGCCAATAGATTGGAGAATAAGTTAAACTAAAGATAAAATTATTTTTATGAATAGCATGAGATTTAGAACCATAGGATTGATAGCAGTTTTAGGATTTCAACTAGTATTCTTTTCCTGTTCCAAGGATGATAATACGCCTGAGTATCAACCCGAATTCCTACATGACCATATGGAGATGGAGGATTATACCAAGGAAGAGATAATTAATAATATCTCCTCAGGAGGTGAATTTTCAGATGAAATTCAAGCAATTATTCATTACGATGTAGCTGGCATTAAAATCACGTACAATACCGTTGATGTAAACGGAGATGATATTCTGGCTTCGGGAGCGCTACTTTTCCCAAAAAATGCAAGTTCTGAATTGCCAATGATTAGCTTTCAGCATGGTACAATAATTTCTGAGGATGAAGCGCCTTCAAATTACCAGTCAGATTTTAACTACATGGGGGCAATGTTTGCTTCTACTGGCTTTATAATTGCCATGCCAGATTATATTGGTTACGGAGCTTCCGCCGATGTAAGTCATCCGTATGAGCATCGTCAATCGCTTGCAACAGCATGTAGAGATATGATTAGGGCAGGTAAAGAGTATTTTAAGGTTAAAGGGATAAATCAACCAGATCCTAATCTCTTCCTAACAGGCTACTCCGAGGGCGGATTTGCTACCATGGCAACCTATAAGCTGCTTCAAGAGGAGCATTCAGATGAATTTAATATAAAAGCGGTAACGGCAGGTGCTGGTGCATACGATAAATCGAGCTTTATGGATTGGGTTTTAAGTTCTAATGAAGACCTGGAGTATATAAACAACTACCTTTGGGTACTTGATAGCTATAATACAATATATTCTAACCTTCAAAGACCTTACTCTTACTACTTTAACGAACCCTGGGCCTCGGAAATTGAGGGGAGTGGAGTTTTAGCGTTTGATGGTGAGTCTAACCCTTCAAACCTATTTCATCCAGACTTTGCAGATGGAGTTATTAATGGAACCGATTCCGCTTTTATTAATGCAATTGCTGATAACAATTGTTTTGACTGGAAGCCTAATGCCCCATTACAACTATATCATGGTACAAACGATACCATGGTGCCATACTTTAACTCACAGGCTGCTTACGATGCTATGATTAGCCAGGGAACTACCGAGGTGGAGCTAATACCTATTCAGGATGGTACGCATATTTCAAGCGTTGCTGATTATGCAATGGGCACATTCACATTCTTCTTAAACCAACTTTATTAGAAGCGTAATGAATATTAAAACAACAAGATAATTGTTAATGAGCATTTTATGGTGGTTTATGTAAAGAGAATGATTCAGGGTAAAATATTTGTAAAGAGTTAAAAATTAATATCCAATAACCCAAAGAATCCTTTCCTCCTCAATACACTTGTCTATTAGGCCAATCAAATTTCTATTGATAACAATTAGCCTACGTAGGTAAAATTTCCAGCATTGCTCCCAAAGGGGGTCTGCCTGAGCTAGGTCAACAAGAAGGTCTCTGCCAAGAAATATGCTGGTAACGTACTGCTTAAAATCTTCAATGTTCTCAATTTGCATTAGGGTTGTTAGGTTCTCTTTAAGCTCATTGCGCAAGGGGATAATCTTTCTAATGTTATACATTGTTTGCCCAATAAACTCGAAAAGATGATTGCTACGCTCAAAGCACCCTGCATAGATGTTGAAAACGTTGCTGTTAAGAAAATACGACTCCTGATCGCATTTGTTATAATTTTCGTTATCTCCGGTAATATTGAATTCAATAAAATCAATACACTCATCCTTGGTCATCAACCCAAGCTTCATATGCTATTCTTTTTTAATAAGAAGTAAAATTAGTAATAAACAAACGATTAGGCAAGCATGCTAAACAAAAACAGGAATATTTGTTCAAATATTAAACAGTGTGTTTAGGTAGAATGCTTAAATATCATAATATTAGGTATTTGTAATTAAAAATTATTTAATGGGGAATATATCT
>JAWLEY010000092.1:0-10541 GCA_041685855.1 Perlabentimonas sp.
TGTTATAATGACAAATCGATGAAGAAAAACTAAAAATTTGCAATCATAAATGCTTACAAATTTAGTTTTTCTAAATCTGGGTTTAATATGCATTATTAGCATGGATGGGAATTCGCATTAGCGGATTACTTAGAAACAACGAAGTATGGAGCCTTCACCGAACCGGAGCCTTCCAATTAGAATTCTAGTCCATACTTATTTTTGCACTCATCATAATCTCTTTACTCATCTGGTTCTCCTTTAGCTCAACCAGTAATGCGTCATTCATTTTTGTTTTCATGTTTACTAAGTTTAGGTTAATAAATTAGTTAGATGCAAATACGAAGAACGTATTCACCATAAAACATGTCTTATGGTGAATACATTAATTATAAGTTATTATATTTGCAAAAAAACAATGTACTCAAGATATCTTAGTGACAGAATAAAGAATCGAATCGATTCAGGTAAAGCGATTATTGTAATTGGTCCGCGACAAGTGGGAAAAACAACTCTAATCGAATCAATCCTTAAATCAAAAGATTATCTACTCCTTGATGGAGATGACCCTAAAACACGAACTTTATTAACAGAACCGAATACAGAGCAGATTCGAAGGATTTTAGGGAATTATAAGTATGTCTTTATTGATGAAGCTCAAAGAATTGAGGGAATAGGGCTTACTATGAAAATAGTGACAGATAGATTTAAAAACGTTCAGTTGTTTGCAAGTGGCTCATCCTCTTTTGATTTATCAAATAAAATCAATGAACCTTTAACTGGTAGAAAATGGGAATATCAGCTATTCCCAATTTCGTGGGAAGAGTATGAGAACCATCACGGTTTTTTATACGCAGAGCAGAGCTTAGAGAATAGATTACTTTATGGGTTTTACCCTGATGTATTAAATAACGTGGGAGACGAAGTTAGTATCTTAAGGAATTTAGTAAACAGCTATTTGTACAAAGACATCCTTTCATATGCAGATATACGAAAACCAGAGGTGCTTGACAAGCTTGTTCAAGCTCTAGCTCTTCAGATTGGAAATGAGGTTAACTATTCAGAATTAGCTCAAACTGTAAACGTGGATAAGAATACAGTTAGTAAATACATTGACATTTTAGAAAAAGGTTATATAGTTTTCAAACTGAGTAGCTTTAGCCGAAACATTAGGAATGAAATAAAAACAAATAAGAAGATTTATTTTTATGATAATGGCATAAGAAACATGGTAATTGGTAATTTCAATCCCCTAGAACTAAGGAATGATAAAGGTGCTATTTGGGAAAATTTTCTAATTTCAGAAAGGATTAAGCAGATTGAGTACAAACAGAGCCTTGCTCACACCTATTTCTGGAGAACGAAACAACAACAAGAAGTTGATTTTGTAGAGGAAAATGGAGGAGAAATTTTTGGATTTGAGTTTAAGTGGAAGAAAAAGAATAATCAAAAATTACCAAAAACATTCACTGAAGCTTATAACGCGGAGACAAAGATAATTGATAGAGAAAATTTTAGAGAATTTGTGAGAATTGAATAACACAAGCACCTAAGGGTCTAGCTTAAGACTAGTTGCGTGCTTTGCCAACCCCGCTCGGCGGTATAAGCAATTCTAGCAATAGAATTGGCAATACAAATCAAAAACGTATACTTACCCCAACCTCTTTACCAGCTTTGGGTACTCCTTACAGTACTCTTTTATTCCACACTCTGGGCATTTTGGTTTGCGGGCAATGCAGGTGTAACGGCCATGCAGTATTAGCCAATGGTGGGCAACGGCCCAAAGATCCTTTGGGATAAATTGCATTAGCTGCTTTTCGGTTTCGAGCGGAGTTTTGGCATTATGGCTTAATCCAATTCGTTTTGCAACCCTAAAAACATGCGTATCAACAGCAATGGCAGCGGCATTAAATGCCACCGAGGCAACCACGTTGGCGGTTTTGCGTCCAACACCTGGCAGGCTCTGGAGCTGCTTAATATCGGTTGGTATATCACCGTTAAAGTTACTAACCACCCCTTTGGCCATGCCAATCAGGTTCTTTGCCTTGTTATTGGGATAGGAGCACGACTTAATCACCTCAAAAACATTCTCCTGCTGAGCCTCGGCCAGCACCTGTGGTGTAGGGAACTTTTCGAAAAAGGATGGAGTAATCATATTTACACGCTTATCGGTGCATTGGGCGGATAGAATGGTGGCCACAATTAGCTGGTAAGGGTTCTTGTGATTCAGTTCCGTTTCTGCCACGGGCATGTTCTGCTTAAAGAAAGCAATTACTTTCTGGAATCGTTCTTTTCGGGTCATTGAGAGTAAAATATATTAAATAATGCTAATGCTATTCAACATCATACAAGCACACAAAGTAATGTAACATCATCAAGCTGCATGGCTTCGCCCTGCCACTCTAAAAAATAGTTATGCAGATACTTTTTCTGCTCATTTATTGGTAGCTCATACGATTTGCAAATAAGTCTTTTTAACCCTGCCACCTGAATCTTCTTATTACCACTCCCTCCTATCTGGTCGGAGTAACCATCCGTTCCAATATATAGCCTGTCGCCTATTTCAAGTTGATACTCTATCTGGTTAAAAGGGTCCATTCTTTCGTGAAGACCAATGGGCATTTTATCGGGCTTTAGTGTTACTATGTCTTTGGTAGTTAACGGCATTTGGTGGTTTGTGGGAACTATCCAGCAGGGAATATTCGCACCTGAAAACCGGAGCAACCTACTATTAACGTTGTAAAAACACAGGCCAACATCCATTCCCTCGTAAAACACGGACTCGTCATCTTGCTTCTCAAGAGATTTAATAATGTAATCTCTAAGGTTGTTTAATACTGTATCAGCGTTATCCACCCCGTTTTTTCTAACAATCTCATTTAAAAAGGCAACACCTAACATGCTCATCATGGCACCCGGAACACCGTGTCCGGTACAGTCGGCCACACAAAAAACAAGCCACTCGTTAATTTGGGTTGCCCAGTAAAAATCGCCGCTAACAATACTTTTGGGCTTGTGTAGTATAAAATAATCTGAGAAATGTGGTTTTAAGGTATGTATAGAAGGAAGAACGGCATTTTGAATACGCTGTGCGTAAAAAATGGAGTCGGTTATTTGAGTGTTCTTCTTATCAAGCAAGTCTTTCTGCTTCTCAATCTTTAGGTTAGTATCCTGAAGCTCCCACGCAAGGTTTGCCAATGAGTTTCGTTGCTCCTCAATTTCCTTCTGCTGTTGCAATATCTTTTGGTTCTTGTCTCTCAGCTCGCTGTTTTGCAACGAAAGTGCCTCCGACGTTGCCTTTATCTCCTCGTTTGCCTGCTCTAGCAGAACATTCTTCTCTGTAATAAGCTGGTGGCTCCTTTTTTTCTGTTGATAAATCCAAATAATAAGGGTAAGCAGCAAAGCCAGAAAAATTGAGCCGGCAATAAAGAAATTCCTTAAAACTCGCTGGCGTTGATTATCGTTCTGCTGTTTTTCAATTATAAGCTTCTGCTTTTCTATCTCCTGCTGCTTCTGCTCTGTTTCGTACTTTGCTTGCATATCAGCAAGTGCGTTTGTTTTATCCTGGCTATAAATGGAATCGTTAATAGCGAGGAGAGCCTCGGCATAACTGAGAGCCTCTCTGAAACGTCCCCTTTTTATTAAACTGTTTTTTAATAGAGATGCTGTTTCCCTTTGCAATGTTAGGGCGCCAATTTTTTCTGCAATCTTGTACCCCTTCTGAGCATTACTTATGGCCATATCAAGGTAGGCTGTTCGCTCGTTACCCGATTTTAGGCTAGCCAATTCAAAATATAATTCTCCAAAATTATAGTAAGAACCACCTTCACCACGTTTATCCCCAATTTCTCTCCTAATTTCAAGCGATTTATTAAAATATTCAGCAGCCTTGCTAAAATCGCCTTTGGCGAAAGATACCCCACCCAAATTATTGTACAGAAGGGCTGTGCGCTCCTTATAACCTTGCTTTTTAAAAAGTTCCAGTGATTTGCTATAGTATTCAATAGCCTTGTCGTAATCTTCTTTAAATCGGAATATCAAACCAATGTTGTTGTACACTCTTGATAACCCAACAGTATCAGCCAGTTCCTGACTAATGTGCATTGACCTTAAATAGTAATCAAGCGCAGCATTGTAGTTCGCCTGACCATAATGAATGTTGCCTATGTTAAGGTAGCATTTTGAAATACCTTCCTTATCCTCAAATTCCTCAAGCACCCTAAGGGTTTCAAGGTATTGCTCAATGGCCTTGCCATGGTAGCCCTGATTTCTATATACAATACCCAGATTAGAAATGCTGGAAACCATTCCCTTCTTATCGCCCAGTTCCCTTTTAATGTTAATAGACTCTTCAAGAAAAGAAATGGCTCTTTGGTAGTTTCCCTGCCTTAAATGAACAAGTCCTAGGTTGTTGTAACTTTTAGCAACACCAAGCAAGTCACCCGTTTCCTTATCAATATCAATTGCTTTAAGATAAGCTTCAGCTGCTAAAGGGTAAAGACCCTGAATGCGATATATTAAACCAAGCCTGCTGAGCGACTTTGACTCATGCTTCCGCAAACTATTGACTTGCGCAATTTTATAACTATGACGATAATACTTTATGGCGGAATCTTTATTAGAATCATTAAAAAGGTCGCCTATCTCAAGTAAAATTTGGTGCTGAATGGTATCATGTTTGTCTTTAGTAAACTCAGCACGCAGGGAGTCGATTTTTGACTCATTAGCTTCTAAAAGGAGTGTAGTGAACGAGAAGAGTGTAAATAGTAAAAGATTGAGCCTACGCATTTCTGGCATTTCTAAAAAAGTTGAAAAGGTGCCTAGTGTCATAAAATCTTTACGTAACTAAGGCTATGCGCAGATTTTCTATTTTGCTCTGAGAAAAAACACCTGCAACTTAACCGACACATTAGCATTGACATGACACTAGCTAACTATAAACAATTAAACCAAAAGTACATAAATTTTTAATTATAGAAACCATTAAATAAAAAAACCGACAGGGTTACTGCCGGTTCTCTTATGATTATTATGTGAATATTATAGTAAGAAGCTAAGCAGAACACCCGCTGCAACGGCACTACCAATAACACCTGCAACGTTTGGCGCCATTGCATGCATTAACAGATAGTTGGTTTTATCGTAATGCAATCCAATATGCTGCGATACACGGGCACTATCGGGAACGGCAGATACGCCGGAGTTACCAATTAGCGGATTAATCTTATTCTCATTGCTTAGGAAAACATTCATCAACTTCACAAACAGTACGCCTGCGGTGGTAGCAATAATGAACGAAAGGGCACCCAAACCAAAAATCAGAATAGATTCTGAATTAAGGAAAACCGTTGCCTGTGTAGATGCACCAACTGTTAATCCTAACAATATGTTAACAATATCAACCAGCGGACCACGTGCTGTTTCGGCAAGTCGGCGGGTAACACCACTCTCCTTAAGCAGGTTTCCAAAGAAAAGCATACCAAGCAGTGGAAGACCCGTAGGAACAACAAAAGTTGTAAGCAGCATACCAATAATTGGGAAAAGTATCTTCTCAAGTTTACTAACAGAGCGTGGCGGTTTCATGCGTATTACACGTTCTTTTGAGGTGGTAAACAACCTCATTATTGGTGGCTGTAAAACGGGAACTAGCGCCATGTATGAGTATGCCGAAATGGCAATTGCACCCATGAGATGCGGCGCCAGCTTAGAACTGATAAAAATGGCTGTAGGTCCATCGGCACCGCCAATAATACCAATTGCACCTGCTTCGGCTCCAGTAAAACCTAAAGCCAGGGCTATGGCATAAGCACCAAAAATACCAAATTGCGCTGCGGCACCAATAAGAATAAGCTTAGGGTTGGATATAAGGGCAGAGAAGTCTGTCATGGCCCCAATGCCCATAAAAATTAACGGCGGATAAACACCGTAGCGAACCCCAAAGTATAAGTAGTTCAGCACCGACCCCTCCTCGTATATCCCAATCATAAATCCTTCGGAAAGTGGTATGTTACCAACAATAATTCCAAAGCCAATTGGTATTAGCAATAAGGGTTCCCACTCTTTGGTAATAGCCAGGAAGATAAAGAACAGCCCAATGGCTATCATTATTCCATGCCCCCAGGTAAAGTTTGCAAACCCAGTGTTGCTAAAAAACTCAAGAAGATTTTCGGTTACAAATTTAAAAAAGCCAATTTCTTCCATCTTGTTATTCTCCTATAGTTACCAGAGTGTCACCTTCCATAACTGAATCACCCTTGTTAACATTCACCTTAATAATTTTCCCATCCTTGTCGGAGTCGATATTGTTCTCCATCTTCATTGCCTCGAGGCAAAGAAGCTTCTGTCCTTTTGTTACGGTATCGCCCTCCTTAACATACAAGTCGAGAATAACTCCTGGAAGTGGCGATTTAACATGGCCAGCACCTTTTGGTGATGAAGGTGTGCTGGTTTTAGCTACCGATGGGTGACTATCTGTTGAGGGAACGGAAGGCTGCCTAACCAATTTAGGTGTTTTTGTTTGCTGCAACACCTTATCAACCTCAACCTTATAGGAGGTTCCATTCACTTCAAGCTCGGCAATGTTATCCTCTACCGAAATGATATTCACTTCGTACTGATTGCCGTGTATTGTAAATTTGTAATTTTTCATTGTTCTGCTATTTCAAGTAGGGGGTTCGTTTAACTGCTGTGTTCATAACGCCATAAATTTTAGAGCTCCAGGGCGAATATGTTCTCGAAATCTTATTCATGGTGAGAGTAAGGCTCTCGGTGTCGTGCAATTCGCTTTGATATAGATGCAGGGCCAATGCAATGGCTGCTATATCATCGCCACTGGTGCTTGATTTTTCTACCGTTTCAACTGGCGATTTCTTCTTCTTAGTAAAAAGCTTAATTATATTATCAATATTCTGAAAGATAACTGCTGCAACAGTAAGCACCGTTGCAACAACAAGCATTGCCATTACGGCCATACCTATTCCGTACGGATCAAGCTTCACAAACTCCTCTGCACTTGAAGCTGTAACAGATGTGTCTAGTAGTATTGGAATATTATTCATTGCAAATAATTTTTATAGTGGTAAGTTGGAGTGCTTGCGAGGGGGGTTAATATCCTTTTTTGTTTGCAAGGACTGTAGCGACCTGATGATTCTAAACCTTGTGTTTCTTGGCTCAATAACATCATCAAGGTATCCGAATTTTGCTGCTACGTATGGGTTTGCAAACTTATCTTTATACTCCTGCTCTTTTTTCAGTAGCAACTCAACCTTGGCCTTCTCATCCTCAATATCTTTAAGCTCTCTGCTAAGTAGTACCTCAATGGCGCCTTTTGGCCCCATCACAGCAATCTCTGCACCTGGCCAAGCGTAATTTATATCGCCACGCAAGTGTTTGGAGCTCATCACATCGTATGCTCCACCGTAGGCCTTACGAAGTATTACAGTGATTTTGGGAACGGTTGCTTCACCGTATGCAAAAAGAAGCTTTGCGCCATGCAAAATTATCCCGTTATACTCTTGCCCCGTGCCAGGAAGAAAACCAGGAACATCAACAAGGGTTACAAGGGGAATGTTGAATGCATCGCAGAAGCGAACAAAGCGCGCAGCTTTTCGCGAGGCGTTTATATCAAGTACCCCCGCCAGATATTTTGGCTGGTTGGCAACAATGCCAACAGGCATTCCCTTAAACCTTGCAAAACCAGTTATAATGTTGGGTGCATAGTGGCGATGTACCTCTAAGAACTCGCCATAATCTACAATTGACTCTATTACCTCTAGCACATCGTAAGGCTTGTTGGCTGTTTCGGGAATAATCTCGTTAAGCCTGTCCTCCAACCTATCAATTGGATCGTCGCAGGGTGCAACAGGTGGCTCCTCAAGGTTATTCTGTGGTAAGAAGCTGAGCAGCTTACGAATAAGCATAATGCCCTCCTCCTCATTGTCGGATACGAAATGGGCAACGCCTGATTTAGAGGCGTGTACATCGGCTCCACCAAGCTGTTCAGCGGTAACAGTTTCGCCTGTTACTGTTTTTACTACCTTGGGACCAGTTACAAACATGTAGCTGGTATTGCGACTCATTATCACAAAATCTGTGAGTGCTGGTGAGTATACTGCGCCGCCGGCACATGGCCCAAAAATTGCTGAAATCTGAGGGATTACTCCGGATGCAAGGATGTTACGTTGGAAAATATCGGCATATCCACCCAAACTCTTTACACCTTCCTGAATACGTGCTCCTCCACTATCGTTAATTCCAATAACGGGTGCACCTACCTTCATGGCCATGTCCATTATTTTACAAATTTTGGCTGCATACATCTCCGATAGTGAGCCTCCAAAAACGGTAAAATCCTGTGAAAAAATGTAAACAATACGTCCATCTATAGTTCCATAGCCAGTAACTACGCCATCGGAAAGGTAAGATTCTTTTTCCAATCCAAAATCGATACAACGGTGGGAAACGAACATATCAAACTCCTCAAAACTTCCCTCATCTAGGAGAATTTCTATACGCTCTCTAGCGGTGAACTTCCCCTTCTTATGCTGTGCTGCAATACGTTTCTCGCCACCACCTAGCTTGGCCCGCTCGCGTAGCTCAATTAACTCTTGAATTTTTTGCTCTTGAGAATTATTCATGGATGTATTTTGTTAGTATAAACGATTAAATATGTAAAAGTTACTTGTTTTTATCTTCGCACAGCTCCGTTAGCACGCCATAGGTTGATTTTGGATGAAGAAAAGCAATATCCAATCCTTCCGCTCCTTTGCGGGGGGCCTTATCAATTAGCCTTACGCCTTTTTCTTCGGCGCTACCCAGCTGCTCTTCAATCTTATCAACAGCATAAGCAATATGATGAACTCCTTCGCCCTTTTTCTCAACAAACTTGCCTATAGGGCCCTCAGAATCAGTTGACTCTAGTAGCTCAATTTTCACCTCGCCAACTTTGAAAAAGGCTGTTTTAACCTTCTGCTCCTTAACCTCTTCAACATTGTAGCATTTGAGTCCTAATACGTTTTCGTAGAAAGGGATGGCTTCATCTAAGCTTTTTACTGCAATCCCAATGTGTTCGATATGTTTTACTTTCATGACATTGTGGGGGGTTAGTAAATTTTTACAAAAGTAATGTGTAATGGTTGAATTGCTACATAAGAATTATCATTTTTTTGACATACATATTGTTGTTTTGCAACATGTTTTAAGGAGTTCGCTTAGAAAGTAGTATGCAGAATTTTGAACGACTATGAAAATCACAAACTGATTGGTACTTTTGTGCCAAAATTTTGGATTTTATGAACTGGTTAGAGAGAACCCGTCTGCTTATTGGAGAGGAAGGCGTTTCGAAGCTACAAAAGAAACATGTGCTGATTGTTGGTTTAGGTGGCGTAGGAGCCTACGCTGCCGAGCAAATTTGCAGAGCAGGCGTGGGTGAAATGACAATTGTTGACGGCGATTCGCTTCAATACAGCAATATAAACAGGCAGCTACCCGCCCTGAGCAGTACCGTTGGGAAGCCTAAAGCGGTGGTGCTGGGGGAACGACTTCTTGATATTAACCCGCAACTAAATTTACATGTGGTACAGGAGTACATTCGCGATGAAAGGATGCGAGAAATTCTAAAGGTGAAGTACGATTATATTGTTGATGCAATTGACACCTTGTCGCCCAAGGTTTTTTTAATTGTTGATAGCATTAAGCATGGGCATAAGCTTGTTAGCTCAATGGGCAGTGGAGGTAAGATTGACCCCTCGCAAGTTCATGTTTCCGATATCTCAAAAACTAAGATTTGTCCGCTGGCTCGCATTCTGCGAAAAAGATTACATAGTTTCGATATACGAAGCGGGTTTATGGCCGTTTATTCATCTGAAAAAGTTCCTGAGCATGCTATGGTTCCCTGCGAGGGGGAGCCCAATAAAAGAACCACCATCGGCACCATTTCATATATGCCTCCGCTATTTGGGTGCATAATGGCATCGGTAGTGGTTAGAGATTTGCTTAAAGAGTAGCGCCTGAGCTTTTCTTACTCCTTTACATCATAAAAGCATCTTTTGGGAGAGTGGAGCGCTCCCTCAGCCACAAGTTTCTTTATGCTCTTGTCAACCTCCTTCTTATCAACTCCTGAGGCCTCTGCAACCTCTCCTGCTTTCATTGGTTTACCTGCTTTTTTAATTGTGTCAAATACTTGGTCTTTTGTTTCCATTTTCTTGTTTTTTATGGTTTTAATGTCATTCGTTTTTTAACGTAGGTGGGAGTAAATTGTTTTAGGCTAAAAAGAAAAAATCTCATTGTAAAACTTATAATTGAGTAAACGCAGACATACTATAGGACTATTAACTAATAAACCACTGATAATAAAAATATTTAAAACGATACAGAGTCTTAAGCTTTTGGCTATGGAGTTTGTAACAGCGGGGCTTGGTCATAGGTATGAGGTATAAAAAAAGCACCCGAAGGTGCTTTAAGTAGTGGGCCCAGCTGGGCTTGCCCCGATAACCATCGGGGCAGCGACCCCCTGATTAGCCTTCAGGATCGTACCTCTCTTTCAACTTGCTGATCATATCTGG
>JAWLEY010000093.1:0-10512 GCA_041685855.1 Perlabentimonas sp.
CTCCTGATAGGTAATTGTTTTCATAAAGCTAAGCAGGTTTACCCCACTCCAATTTCGGGCAAAGCCCGATGTGGGTAGTGTGTGGTTGGTGCCACTGGTGTAGTCGCCCACCGACTCAGGTGTAAAGTGTCCTAAAAATACCGAACCCGCATTATTAACTTTTTTGGCTAATGCATTTGGATTATCAACGGCAAGAATTAAGTGTTCGGGTGCATAAATATTGCTAATAATCATAGCCTCATCCAATGTGTTAACCAGGATGGCTGTGCTACTCTCCAAGCATTTTCGGGCGATATTTTTACGGGGCAACATATCAACCTGACGATTAACCTCTGAAATGGCGCTATTCATAGTATCTTTGCAAGTTGATATGAGTATAACCTGACTATCCTCGCCATGTTCTGCCTGCGATAGTAAATCGGCAGCAATAAACGCAGGGTTTGCTGTTTTATCTGCAATAATTAGCACCTCCGACGGACCAGCAGGCATATCTATGGGGACTCCTTTTGCAGCTACCTGAACTTTGCCCTCCGTAACGTATCGATTGCCAGGACCAAATATCTTATCAACTTTAGGGATAGTTTCAGTACCAAATGCCATTGCAGCAACTGCTTGTGCTCCCCCAACGGTAAAAACACGAGCACTGAAAAGACTAAGAGCGTATAGCAAATCGTTAGCCGGATTTGGCGGTGTGCATATTATAAGCTCCTTACATCCGGCAACCATTGCTGGAACGGCTAGCATTAGAACGGTGCTTAAAAGCGGAGCAGTTCCACCTGGTATATATAGCCCCACGCGTTTAAGTGGCTTATACCTTATGCTACAGTTTACGCCTTCCATTGTGTTAAGTGCAACATCTTCTGGCTTTTGCGCTGTGTGAAATTTTTTAATATTGCTTATAGCAAGTTCTAATGAATCTTTTAATTCTTTAGAAACCTTTTGCTTTGCATCATTTAATAACTCTTGCGGTATTTCAAGCACTTCGCCCTTGTATCCATCTATCTCTTTATTCAGGCGAAATATTGCTTCATCTCCATTTAGCTGTACATCAGCAATAATTTGGCTAACCCGTTGCTTTGTGCTAATATCATCCTGTAGAGGGCGAGTTAGAATATTGCTAAGTTGTTGTTTGGTAGGGTATTCTAGTGTTTTCATTTCTAGTTTTTTTTGGAACGCAGAGCACGCAGATATTACAGGTTTCCACGGATTTTTTTTAAGAACTATTTGTCTGTGTTAATCAGTTAAATCAGCGTTATCTGTGTTCTATCAAACCTTACTTCCCCCATTGTTTCTCGGCACGTTTAAAATTTTCCTCCTGCTTAGTTGGGTTTGCCTTTTGGCTGTGACGTTGACGCAGGGTTGTAGCTACATCGTTAAGACTTAGATTACGCGCCGAAAGCAGAACCTGTAAGTGGTAAACCAAATCGGCAGCTTCGCTTAGGAATCTCTCGTTATCATTACTTTCAGCCTCCTGAACCAATTCAATAGCCTCTTCGCCAACCTTCTTTGCAATTCTCTTTAGTCCGGCGTTAAAAAGTTTAGCCGTGTAGCTGGTATCGGGGAGCTCATCTTTTCGGGATTCAATAATATCTTCAAGAGTTGAAAGAAAACTTAGGTTGCCTTCGTTAATCTCGTTAAAACAAGTGTCTTGTCCAGTATGACACACCGGACCATCAGGTAAAGCTTTCACCAAAAGGGTGTCACCATCACAGTCAGGTATAATGTCTTTTACTCTTAGGTAATTACGAGAAGTTTCCCCTTTTGTCCATATTTGTCGGCGTGTACGACTATAGAACGTTACCATACCTGTTTGTCGGGTTTTTTCAAGTGCCTCACGGTTCATAAAACCAACCATTAGCACCTTGTCGGTTGCTGCATCCTGCACTACGGCAGGGATTAAACCATTTAGCTTGTCAAAATTTAGTGAAGTCATATAGTTTTATTTTTTTGGAACACTATCCAGTCCCGATGGCTGTCAGGAAAATCGGAAAATCAGACTTGGTAGGTCTACACAGATTTTTATTAAAGCCTACTACCCTTATTCTGCATTTTCAGTGTTCAGTTATGTTTTTAGTTATTTAGTTCTTATCAGCGAAAATCTGCTATATCAGTGTCATCAGTGTTCTATCACATCACCATCTTTTCTATTGGTACCACAAGAATTCCTTCAGCACCAGCATCTTTTAGGTTATCAATAACCTCCCAAAAATCATCCTCGCTAATAACCGAGTGTAGCGAGCACCATCCTTTCTTGGTTAATGGTAACACAGTGGGGCTTTTCATCCCGGGAATTAGGCTGCTTATTTCGTCAAGTTTATTCTCTGGTGCATTAAGCAGAATGTACTTATTGCGTTTGGCTTTTTGCACTGCCTCAATTCTAAATAGCAGTTTTTCAAGCAGATTTTTCTTTTCTTTAGAAAGTTTAGGGTTAGATATAATTACTGCTTCGCTTCGCATTATAACTTCAACCTCCTTTAATCCATTACTCAGCAAGGTTCCTCCACTGCTAACAATTTCAAATATTACATCGGCCAGACCAATGCTTGGTGCTATTTCAACTGAGCCACTTATGGTGTGTATCTCTGCCTGAATATTATTTTCTGCAAGAAAATCTTCCAAAACAACGGGGTATGAAGTTGCAATACGTTTTCCTTGTAGGTAGTTTCTACCGGTGTAATCAACTGATTTTGGAACTGCCACCGAAAGGCGACATTTTGAAAAACCCAGGTTACGCACCACGTCAACTTCTTTCTTTTTCTCAAGAACTTCATTCATTCCGAGGATTCCAATATCTGCAACTCCATCGGCAACGTACTGGGGTATATCATCATCGCGGAGGAGGATAATTTCCATTGGAAATCCTTCGGCTACAGCCTTAAGATGATTCCCACCGTTGCTAACCTTTATTCCACAAAGTTTAAGTAGTTCGATTGAACCATCACTTAGGCGGCCTTTCTTCTGAATTGCAAGTGTTAATTTCTGATTACTCATTTTAATGTTTGATTAGGATTAAACAAAAAAAGTCCGGGGAACTACCTGAATGGCAGTTCCCCGGACTTATGGATTTAATAGTTCTTATTTACTCTATCAACTTATACCAATATCGGACCACCATTCGCTGTGTAGTGAATGATGATGATGATGCAATGTATAGGTTGAAAGATTCATTTTCTATTTTTATTGTAGCTGCAAAGCAAGTTTGAATTTTTGAGAAAAACAAATTTTAATTAAAAAAATATTTTACTCAAGGTCTCTGCCCACATCCTTATCGCCACGTCCTGAGAGATTTATAATAGCAATATCGCCCTTGCCATTTAGTTGTTTTGCTGCCAAAGCAATGGCATGGCTCGATTCCACGGCAGGAGTAATACCCTCAAGAGCAGATAAAAGTTTGTAACCCTCAATTGCTTCAACATCGGTAATTGGAAAATACTGAGCACGGTTGGAATCCTTTAGGTATGCATGTTGTGGACTAATTCCAGGGTAATCTAATCCAGCTGCAATGGAGTGTGACTCAACAGGGTTTCCCTTATCATCAACCAAGCAGTAAGAGTAAGTACCTTGAAATACAGTTGGTTTACCTAAAGAAAGTGTTGCTGCTGTATTGTTAAGTGTTGCCTGGCCTCCGCCCTCAGCGCCATAAATTGATACTTCAGCATCATCAAAGAAGCCTGAGAATAAACCAATCGCATTAGAACCTCCTCCTAAACATGCAAAAATTGACTGAGGCAAACGCCCTTCGGCATTAAGAATCTGAGTCCGAGCTTCCTGGCCTATTACGCTCTGAAAATATCCAACCATTCGTGGATATGGGTGAGGACCAACCTGTGAACCAAGAAGATAGTAAGAGTTGGGGTGCTCAATATAGTATCCCAAGGCAGCATCAACAGCGTCTTTTAGGGTTTTTGTACCTAAATCGGTTGGTATTACCTCTGCACCAAGAAGTTTCATTCTTCTAACGTTTAATGACTGACGTTCAACATCAATGGCACCCATAAAAACCTTGCACGGAATACCCATTAATGCCGCAGCTGTTGCAGTGGCTACTCCGTGCTGACCTGCACCTGTTTCTGCAATTATTTCCTTAGCTCCCATGTTCTTTGCAACGAGAATCTGCCCAATGGTATTATTTATTTTGTGGGAGCCAGTGTGATTTAAATCCTCTCGTTTAAGGTATATTGTTGACCCTACATGCTTACTTAAGCGTTTTGCTAGGTAAAGAGGAGATGGCCTTCCCACGTACGTTTTTAGGTAATGAATAAACTCACGATTAAATGAATCCTTTCGTGCTTCGCTATCAAAAAAGTCTGCGAGTTTATTAAGAGGCTCTGCTAAAACAGGAGGGACGAATGCACCACCAAAAGGGCCATACATTCCATCACTATTATTTAACATTGATTTTAGGGGAGATACTTCAACTTGGGTTTTGGTAATATTTGTAGTTTCCATTATTTCTGATTTTAAAAAGATTTGAATTCTTGTAAATGCTTGTAAATAAATAAAAAGGGGTGCACATTGTAGCATTGCACACAGCACCCACGTAGGGCGCAAGCTATTTATGGGCGGGGAGCCCCCGCCAACGCCATGTCCAAATCAATATCAGAAAAAAGTGTTTCAATGTATTATTTTTAAAAAAAAGAAAGGCCGCAGGGATTTCCTGCGGCCTTATTCATTATGCAATAATAGCGCCTAAGGTTAATGCCCTCGTTGTTGAGAGATTAATCTATGCCACCACCATGCTGTATTTTCGAATATTACCATAATCTTAAATGTTTACACTGCAAATTAAAGTACATTTATTTTAAGGGACAAATTTTTAAGTAAAAAAAATTCAAACCAGTTAACTATAGTTCTGTTTTTTTGTTTCAAAGTGTATTCCATGTTGCTGATTTTTATTAACTTCGATTAAAATACAAATATTCATTTAAAAATGCTTAAGCAGCTTAAGTATAAAATATCGTTAATTCCTTTAATAGTATTTTTATTTATTAATACTGGAGAGGCTAATAAAGCAGGTTTCTACCAGAATTTTTCTGCCATAAGGGTAGTTTCTCTGCCGGAAGAAGGAATGACAATATACTTAAACGATGTAAACACAGGGGAAAAAACTCCAGCAACTTTAGATAATCTTTCGCAAGGATTACATCGAATTAAACTGGTGCATCCAAAATATATTTCACAAGAGAAGGAGGTTAATATATCTGATGGGGAGGATGCTCATATTACCTTTACAATGGTTAAAGCCACAGCACAAATTACCGTTAATACAAATGATGATGGTATTATTAGAATCAATGATAAAATTGTTGGAACTACAACCTGGACAGGAAACTTGGAAGTGGGAGATCATATTATTAAAGTTCAAAAGCAAGATCATGTTACTAGAGAGCATGAAATCACCGTTGTGAGAGGCAGGGATCTTAGTCTAGATTTAATAATGAAAATTATGACAGGAACACTAGAGGTGATTAGCGATCCGCCCCAGGCAATGATTTCATTAAACGGAAGGATGTACGGCTTAACCCCCAGAACAATAACTGGCATAGAGTTAGGTGACTATAGTTTAAAAGTTGAAAAACAAGGTTATACGTCTGTAATTAGGCAAATAAATATTCCCGACGAGGAAGTCCAAACTATTGAAGTATCTCTTGCTTCAGGAAGAGAGGTGAAATTAACAAGTAATCCGAGTGGTGCAAGCGTATATATTAATCAGGAGGATAAGGGAGTAACACCTCTTACGCTCTGGCTAGACTATGGAGATCATGTTGTTAGGTTGGAAAAAGGTGTTTTAACATCGGTTGAAACAATAAATGTATCACATTCAGGAAAGAGAGATTTTGATATCAAGCTTAAAGCGGTCAGTGATCCTTTTGAAGAGCAAATGGTATTTATTAAGGGTGGTTCTTTTCGAATGGGCGATACATTTGGCGATGGGAATAAGGAAGAAAAGCCTGTACACCCAGTAACACTTAGTGATTATTATATTGGAAAATTCGAGGTTACACAATCGCAATGGAAAGCTATTATGGGAAATAATCCAAGCCATTTTAGTGGATGCGATGAGTGTCCGGTAGAGCGAGTTAGCTGGCAGGATGTTCAGGATTTTATTAGTGCGCTCAATGAGTTAACAGGGAAAAAATACAGATTACCAACCGAGGCCGAATGGGAGTATGCTGCAAAGGGAGGTAAGAACAGTAGAGAATACAGGTATTCTGGAGGTAATAACATAAATTTTGTTTCTTGGTTCGCAGGTAATAGCGGAAATAAAACTCATCCTGTTGGTCAACATAAACCCAATGAACTAGGCTTATACGACATGAGTGGGAATGTTTGGGAGTGGACAAACGATTGGTTTAGCCGTTTTACCGATTCTCCAAAAACTGACCCCAAAGGGCCAGATGAAGGCGATTTTCGTATAGTTAAGGGTGGCAGCTGGTATGGTTACGTAGGTGGAAGCAGGCCTCCATGCCGTGGAAGTGATGATCCTGGAAACAGGAGAAGTTACATTGGTTTTAGACTAGCATTATCACCTGATAATGATCCGTAGGAATCTATTTAAACAACTGATTAGTAATATTAAACATGTTTTTAATCATGCCTCACTAACTATAAAAACCTAAAAACTCCATGAAATCAACCAGTTTCAAGGTTTGAATTATTCTTATATAGAACAATATGCTACAAACCTAACATATATCATTTAAAATTTATCACATTTTTTACTACTTTTGGTTGTTCACAATAATTAATATAAGTATCTGTAAATCAATTCAACAATTATCCCCATGATTATTCTTGTTCTAAATTGCGGTAGCTCATCGATTAAATACCAGGTAATCGATATGAGTGAAAAAGAAACGCTCCTTGCCAAAGGTATCGTTGAACGTATTGGTATAACTGACGGAATTTTAACTCATAAACCAGAAGGAAAAGAACGATTTGAGCTGGTTAAAGATATTCCTGATCATACTGTAGGTATCGATATAATTCTTAAAGCACTTGTTGATCCTCAACACGGAGTAATTGGAACTTTAGATGAAATTAAAGCTGTTGGCCACAGAGTGGCACATGGTGGGGAGTTCTTTACTGAAAGCAGTTTGATTGATGAAAGGGTTAGAATTGAGATTGAAAAATGTATTGAGCTGGCACCTCTTCATAACCCTGCTAATCTTAAGGGCATATTGTCAATGGAGAGCCTACTGCCAGGTGTTCCTCAGGTGGCCGTTTTCGATACTTCGTTCCATCAAACCATGCCAAAGCATGCGTATTTGTATGCAATACCCTACGAGTATTATGAAAATTTAAAGATTCGTAAGTATGGTTTTCATGGTACCAGCCATAAATTTGTAGCTAAAAAGGCTTGTAAACTAGCAGGTTTAGAATATACAAAAAGTAAAATAATTACTTGTCACCTTGGAAACGGAGCTTCAATTGCAGCAATTAAGAACGGGAAATCTGTTGATACTTCAATGGGATTTACTCCAGTTGATGGATTGATAATGGGAACGCGCTGCGGTAGCATTGACCCAGGAGTACTTTTATACATTGCAGAGCGTGAGAATCTTAACTTCAAGGGAATTAACGACTTAATTAACAAGAAGAGTGGGGTAGCAGGTATATCAGGACTATCATCAGATATGCGCGATTTAGAAAATGCAACTGCCGATGGACATGAGCGTGCTGCTTTAGCCCTTGATATGTATTACTACAGGGTTAAGCAATTTATTGGCTCTTATGCTGCATCAATGGAGGGTGTTGATTTAATTGTGTTTACAGGTGGAGTTGGTGAGAACGATAGCGTACTGCGTGAGAACGTATCCTCCTCATTGGCTTTTATGGGAGTTGATTTTGACCCAGAGCTAAACCGTGGTGTTAGAGGTAAGGATAAAATGCTTACTAAACCTGATTCAAAAGTAAAGGTAATGTCAATTACTACTAACGAAGAGCTTGTAATTGCAACCGATACTGCGGAAATCGTAAGTCAGTTAAATTATTAAATATTAAACAGTTAAAACCTAATTATGATTACAAAACTAGAGCAACTTTTTGAGGTACTCAGAAGTAAAACCAAAAAGCGTTTGGTTGCTGCATATGCAAACGATGATCACACAATTGAGGCTGTTAGCATGGCTGTTGATATGGGTATTATTGATGCAACCCTTGTTGGCGACGAGAATATTATAAAGGAAGTATGTGCGAAACATAAAATTGATCCTTCTAAATTCTTAATAGTACAGGAGAGTGATGAGATGAAAGCTGCTAACAAAGCGGTTGAACTCATAAATAAAGGCGAGGGTGATGTGCTAATGAAAGGTTTAGTTAGCACCGATAAGTACATGCGTGCCATTCTTAATAAAGAAAAAGGCTTAATGCCACCTAAGGCGGTTCTTAGCCACGTAACCGTTGTGCAGGTACCCACATACCACAAGCTTCTTGTTGTTAGTGATGTGGCCATTATACCTGCCCCAGACCTTAAGCAGAAAATTGCCATTACAAACTACATTATTAACATTGCCCACTCGTTAGGAATTGAGAAACCCAAGGTTGCACTATTGGCCGCTACGGAGCAGGTTTCGGCTGCAATGCCAGCATGTGTTGATGCTAGCATAATTGCTAAAATGGGCGACCGTGGTCAGATTAAAGGTGCAAGTATTGATGGACCACTGGCATTGGACGTAGCAATTGATAAGGAATCAGCTAAAATTAAAAAACTTACCGGCGATGTTGCAGGCGATGCAGATTGTATACTTTTTCCAAATATCGAGAGTGGAAACGTATTCTTCAAAACCTGCACTAAACTAGCCAAAGCTGAGTTAGGAGCAATGGTTGTTGGTGCTAAGGTACCTTGTGTTCTTACTTCAAGGGGCGACAGCGTTCAGTCTAAAATGTACTCCATTGCTTTAGCTGCTAATGCTGCAAAATAGTAACCTGATAATACAATCATAAAATGGAAGATCACAAAATTTTAGCAATAAATCCAGGGTCAACTTCAACAAAAATTGCAGTTTTCAGAAATGCTAAATCAGTCTTTCTAAAAACCATTAGGCACAACACTGATGAGCTGAAGAAATTTTCTCGTATTACTGATCAATTTGAGTTTCGCAAGGAAATTATCCTTAAGGAGCTGAAGGAAGCAGAGTTGGATATTAACAAAATATCAGCAGTTGTTGGCCGGGGTGGTTTAATTAAACCAATTGAATCCGGAGTTTATCTTGTTAACGACAGGATGAAGGAGGATCTTAAAAACTGTATTCGTGGCGAGCATGCTAGTAATCTTGGCGCACTTATAGCTGATGATATTGCTCGTAGCCTTCCTAACGCAAAAGCCTATATAGCCGATCCTGTTGTGGTTGATGAGATGCAGGATGTTGCCAGAATTGCTGGTCATCCTAAGTTTGAGAGGGTATCCATCTTTCATGCATTAAACCAGAAGGCCATTGCACGACAGTATGCTAAAAGTCTTGACAAGAAATATGAGGAGCTTAACGTAATTGTTGCGCACCTTGGTGGTGGCATATCAGTTGGGGCTCATGAAAAGGGTAGGGTTATTGATGTTAACAATGCCCTTGATGGTGAAGGACCTTTCTCACCTGAACGTTCAGGAACTGTTCCTGCCGGACAGCTGGCTAAACTTTGTTTTAGTGGTGAGGTAACATACGAGGAGGTTAAGAAAATGATCACAGGTCAGGGTGGATTTGTTGCTCATGCTGGAACAAACGATGCTTATGAGATAGAGATGAAGGCAAAGTCAGGTGATAAAAAGGCTGTAATACTTCAGGATGCTATGTCGTACAACGTTGCCAAGCAAATTGGACAAATGGCCGTTGTGTTAAAAGGCCGAGTTGATGGCATTATTCTTACCGGAGGTATTGCACATAATCCATATCTTGTTGATTATGTTAAAGGCATGGTAGGCTTTATTGCTCCTGTTGCTGTTTATCCTGGTGAGGATGAGATGCAGGCTCTGGCAATGAACGCATTAATGGCGCAAAGAGGCGATGTTTTAGCCAGAGATTATAAGTAGTATTTCCAAATAGATATTTAAGAAGCCCGAGTAATCGGGCTTTTTTTGTATATTGCATCAAACTGAAAGGAATAATAAATTGTTTAACTAAGCACCCCAATTATTATGAGAAAACAAATTTTTGTACTAATGATGTTTACGCTGGGACTTATCTTAAGTTCATGTAGCCAACCATCTGCTGGTAGTTCCTCAGATGATATTGAGGGCAAACTCCCTGAACCAAAATATAAAGGCAGAATTAGCATTGAGGAAACCCTTAAGCACAGAGAGTCGGTACGTCAGTTTGAGAATAAACCCCTTACCATTGAGCAGGTTTCTCAGTTGCTTTGGGCAGCTCAGGGTGTTTCTCATAGTTGGGGAGACAGAACGTTTCGAACCGCACCTTCAGCTGGTGCAACGTATCCATTAGAAACGTATCTTTTCACTAAAAGCGGAGGTTATAAGTACGATCCTGCTAACCATAGCCTCACAAAAGCTTTCGATAAGGA
>JAWLEY010000094.1:0-10428 GCA_041685855.1 Perlabentimonas sp.
CTTTAGTAATCCCATAGGTCGTGTTCCCACTCAAAGAGTTCGTTTCTAATCCTATTTGACTCCTGCAAGTTTGGTATGCCACCATAGGTATATTCATCAACCCTTCGGTTATTAAAAACGTTTGACTCCTGAACAATATGAGATGCGAACATCCTTTTGAAGAAAATATCATCGAATGAGTTTCTTTGAGCATCGTTATACTCATTAAATACGGCAGTATTTGCCAGAACTGTTCTAGCGTGTGGGTAATACACCCAGAAAAGCTGCATTCTCGTTAATTCTCCACCAATATCGAGGTCGTCGTCTCCACCGCCACCTTCAACATAGCGAGTGAAAACCCTAATTGGGCAAATACCAACAATCCTAACTTGCATGGTAGAATGCTGCCTGTCGAAAAACCATTCCTCTTTAATTAGTAACTCCCTTATTTCACCCCAGTTAATTTGACCACGTACAACAATTACTGTATCCCTACCTGTTGTTGGACTAACATCTTCGCGCTCAGTATCTTGTGCGCCAAGTTTTGCCAATATCTGATCGTAAGATATTAGCGTTGAGAACTCGTCACCAATATCAGGGTCGTATGCGTTAATCTCATTAAATTTTATTGCATCCATTAGCCTTTGTACAAGGCTAGTCCTGTCATGCATACGTGTTGTAGGGTAGTAAAGCGGATGGTTCATACGCTGACGTAAGTCAAGGTTTCTCCATATTCTTTTAGTCCACAGCATGTCTGCCTCACGTAAATGAGGGTAGGGAATAGGGATTCTTTGTTTAATCGTTTCTCTCTCGTAAACGCCATCATTAACTAATGGTTCCTTGGTATCGTCTTGGGCTTGAGTTCTTAATGCTAAAGACACAAGTAAAATCCCACCTAAAAAACAAACTACTATTTTTTTCATAATCAGTATAATTATCGTATTCTATAAACAATATCGTTAAGGTTACGTGTTGTGCCGTCGGGTCCAACAGCGGTAATATCAATAATTGTAACCGTTTGTCCGCTTCTTAGTCCGTCAAATATTCTCTTTTGATCCTCGGTAATTACCTGGTTATTTGACTCTGCTTGCCGTGCAAATCCACCAACGTTTGCCATTACTGTAAAACCTGTTATTGAGAACGAAAGGTCAAATTCGAAACTTTGGGGCATTTGTGCCTCTAGTGCGAGTGATGTAGCTAACACGTTCTTCTGAACCTGACCTCTTGAGGGCAAACCTCTAACAGCTGCAATTGGGTCGGGAACATTTTTTACACGAAACTGTTTTGTGCCCATGTTTTTTCTTGTCCCTTCTAGTTGTGCATAAACCGTTACATTACAGGAATTGCCTCTACCGGGAACTACTATAAAGCCTTTGCCCGATTTACGTATAGATCCTCCACCGTCAACTACTGCTGAAATTCTATCCATTGATATTCCTGGTATTGAAACATCAACAGGGTTATCAACACCCCGATAAAAAACATTCATTTTAGTTGGAGAAACAACAACGTTTGGCTGGGCTACTTCGTACTGGTGCTCGAATGGTCGTCTCATTTTATTGCCGTCAGGTGCTGTTACTTCAAGTAAGCCTGACCATTTATTTTGTCCTAAGCGAGTGGCTCTTCTGGTAAAAATACCTTTACCTCCATCAACTGGCAATTCCTCGTAGTTACCAACCATGCGAAAATCTTCTAAGCCCTGGTCAGTTGTATATTTTTCGTACTCACCAACATAAATTTTAGGAACCTGCGTAGTATCGGATGCTGCCAGAAATATTTCCGCCTTAAATTCATTCCCTTGTATTACATAATCGGTACTTGGGATTACCACAGCATCGAGTTTATTCACCTTAAAATCCCCTGCATCAACTTGTTGTAGAAGGAAACCCACAACCTCAGACTCAACATTAAGAATGTCAAGCTGCATTTTTGTTAACTGAGGAAAAACCGCTACAAGGGGCACATGGTCAAAACGAGTTGTTTCCCAGGTATGAGGTGTGCCATCCTCGCGCATAGGAGGATCATCAGTATTTAAGATGTTATTAATTGAAGCAACAAGTTTCTCTCCAATATCCTCGTCAATATGCGTAAGCATATATTCTCTGTACTCAATTAGCTTTTCTTTGAGCTCTGTTGCTTTTCCTGATTTTCCGTCGGGGCCTAAGAAAAGCACACCACTTACGTTTGTATCACCCTTCCCTGTTATTTTCCCTGAATCCACTTGATTATCATCAAGTAATGCTGGAGAGTCTTCCTTCTCAGCTTCAATTATTGTAAGAACCTTAAGATCCTGTATGTAATCTAGAACCTCCGTGGTTCTTTCCTTAATTTCATCAGTTACTTCCTTCCAGGGGCCTACTTTTGTTGGGTTAATTGCGTAGGAACTTTCCATTTGGTTATAAAGGCGCTCGTTCTTTATTTTAAAACTGTTGATTGTCTGTGAAAGACCCGAGTCCACCAATACGAATGCGTCTAGAACTGTTGCCGACACGTTAAGCGCAAGCATAGCAGTAAGAACTAGGTACATCATACCTATCATCTTCTGTCTGGGGGTTTCTTTACCGCCTCCTGCCATGGTATCTAACTAATTTATGAATAATTTTTACTTATTGTTTGACATAACACTCATTGCAGAGAGCATATTCCCATAAATTGAATTTAGAGAAGAAATGTTCTGATTTAGCTGGGCAACTGATTCTGCATATTTTTCAGTCTCATCTATTGATGTTTTCAGTTTCTTCATCATTCCTTCAACACCAGAATATACTTTCTCTGATTCCTTCAATTTCTCAGAAGTGCCCTGGAGGTGCAATTCGTGTGCGGCATTCAAAGCAGACATATTCTTGTTGAGCTTTTCAAGCTGCTCCTGATATCCACCACTACCGTTTTCAATAATCTCGCCATTGGCTTTCATTGATTCAGCAAGCTGCATATACGTAGTAGACAGATTGCTTGCTGCTCCGCTTATTTCTTTTGCCACATTATTGCCTGATTGAACAATCCTTTCGCTAACCTCTTCGCCAGCCTTGTTAAGATTCTCTTCCAATTTGCCAACGGAGCGTTCTACTCCTCCCATAAAATTCTGTCCGCTTTCAGAAACAGTACCCGCTGTTTTTTGAAAACTTTCCGAAAGAATATTCATTGATTCGTTTAGTACCTGACCAGTACCCTGATAGTTTTCTGAAAAACCTGCAACGCTTTCGCTCGCTTTTTTAATGTTTTGAGTGTAAGCGTTTGTTGCTGAAGCAGCTTCAGATATATCAGTTAGTTTTGATGTTGTATCGCTTAGTTTATATAAGCCTTTACTAATTTTATCGAATAGCTCTGGTCCTATCTCTGCACTCTCAAGCATCTTGTTAAATTTTTCTGAGAATACAATTCCTCCTCCACCATGAGCACTAACGGTAGCCGGTTCGGCGCCAGAGTGTTGAGAAGGTGGCGGTGCCGATTGCCCACCTGTTCCAGTAGCCGTGATTACGCTGGCTATAAGTTCTTTTAAATCCTCAGGGTTGAAGCCCTCAAGCCCTGTTCCTTTTCGGTATTTTCGGAGTTCTTCCTCATCCGTCATACCGGTTAGTTCAGGGTAAACAAGAGTCCAGTCAACCTCCTCATGAATTGGCTCAAATGCCGAGAAGAAAAATATAACAACCTCGGTGGTCATACCAATGGTAAGCATGGTTCCTGCGCCTGGCCAATACTGTAACTTAAAAAGTGCTCCAAGTAGCACTAGAGCTGCACCCCAAGCATAAAGGTATTTCATGAAATTTTTCCACCCTGACCCTTGTACAATTTCTGATATTTTGAATGCCATTGCAGTATTTGGTTAAGTTAAAAAAGCCTTTAATTAATAGATCTTGAATTTATTTTGCACCTGTATAAGTTCTAACACATCTGAATCCAATGTGTGATTTTGTACTATCCTGATATTCGTATGATCTTATACCAACCTGAAGGAAATAGCCAATGTCTTTCCAACTTCCTCCTCTAACAACCTTACGTTTCAGGGCTGGAGGATCGTTGGGTTTTGCATTGTATTTGTAATCAGGGTTCATATCGTGTTTGTACATGTAGGCACTCTCATCATAAGCATTAGCTGTCCATTCTGAAACATTGCCTGCCATATCGTATAGTCCGTAGTCATTAGGTTCGTAACTACCAACGGGAAGGGTTATAAATCCACCATCATCAACGTAATTACCTCTTAATGGTTTAAAGTTTGCCAGGAAGCAGCCTTCAGAGTTTCTTGTGTATGGTCCACCCCAGGGGTACATGTTATGGTCGAGACCCCCGCGTGCTGCGTACTCCCACTCTGCTTCGCTGGGAAGTCGGTAGTCGGACACGAACGAGTAACCTCTTGCAGCTAAATATTTATTTAAGTATTGAGTTCTCCAAATTGTAAATGCGTATGCCTGACGCCACGAAACTCCAACTACAGGATAGTTGTCGTACGAGGGATGCCAGAAATAATGCGTTGCATATGGTTCATTGTATGAGTAGCTAAAATCGCTGATCCAAGCAAGAGTGTCAGGGTATACGTTTACCTTATCACGAATAATAAACGAGGACCTGTCTGTTACCCTAACGGGATTTCCCATTTGGTTTGTTACTTCAGCATCCTCTTCGTAAGAACCTGTTTCAAAGTTCCACCTGTTTTTCTTTTTTGCTGCTTGTTGAAGGTCAATCCAAAAGAACTCGTAGTTTAGTTTTCTTGTGTCAACTTCCTGTCTGTTATAGAAACTCTCGTTCTCGCTATAATAAATCTCACGGAGTATTTCCTGCTGTTCCTGATCCCTGGTGTCAATGGGTATATCCCAATTAAGAATAGGGGGGTCAATGGGATTTCCAAACTCATCCTCCTCAATGGCAAAATCCATGATTTGTTGACTTAAAAGCCTTCTTGAGATAGAGTCCCGAACGTAGAATACGAACTGTCTATACTGATTGTTCGTAATTTCAGTTTGATCCATCCAGAAAGCGTCAACAGACACAGTTCTTACGGGAGAATTTAGTGCGTAGGCAGCATCTTCGTCATTATTCCCCATTCTAAATGCCCCCATGGGCACAAAAACCATATTATATGGGGTTGGGTCTTGATACCCTTTTCTTCCGGGTACCCCCGTTAATTCGCCACGTTGAGATGTACCGCAGCTGCTAAGCATAGCAATAAGAACAGCAAAAACAAGAAGTTTTTTCATAACACTCCAATTATTATAATTGCAAATAACGTAATTTTTTTTTAAAACAAATCAATGGTTATAAAAATCTGATGCTTTTATATTGCTGTGGCGTCTGCTCCCGCTTAAGGGTAAAACAGTAACCAAGCATAAATTCATGTGAACCACCATTATAACCACCTATATCGCTTATTGAGTAGTCATACGCATATCCTACTCGCATTCCTGAAAACAATTCCAAACCTACCATACCAACCACTGCTTCTCCTACACGATAAGTAACGCCACCCCAAAACTTTTTATTGTATATAACATTAGCGGTTAAACTAAGTTGGTTGGTTGTCAAATCGGTAGCAATAAAAACTGATGGGTTAAATTGCCACGATTCATTAGGCATATCGAGATAATACCCACCTGTTAAGTAAAAATGTCTTTTGTAATGGGTTGTATATTCATTATAGTATTGCGATTCGTTCAAGTGAGTTGCAGATAGGCCAAAATACATCTCATCATTATTAAAGAAAACACCTGCACCAAAATCGAAATTAATGGCGCTTTCGGTTGCTTGCGGTACCGCTGCATCTCCAGACCCTTCTGGGAAATTCCATGTTGGATCGAGGGAGTTGTTAATAAACCCTCCGTTAAGTCCCAAAGCTAATTTTCCAATCCCTTCCAAATCGAATCGTACTGCATAGGAGAGATCAACTCCTAAATCATTATTAAATCCAAACTGATCGTTTAAAATATTGAGCCCAATTCCGCTTGAAAGACCAAATGGGCTTATTGCTGCATTAATATTTACTACGGTAGTATTAGGTGTACCTTCACCAAAACCAACCCATTGCTGCCTGTTAATAGCTGTGGCACAAATCATACCATCACTGCCTGCAAAAGCAGGATTCACAGCCATTTGGTTAAACATGGAATGACTAAATGTAGGATCCTGCTGACCTAATGTGGTCAAGGTTAACATTATAGATGCTATGCAGAGTACTAACCTATTCTTCATTTATTTATTCCTTTGTTCACCTATTACGAGCCTAACGGAAAGGTAAAGTAAATAAAAAAAATATTGCCTAACAAATTTTATTAACAATTAAATGTTAATAAACTCTCAGTAAAAACCTATAGCTTATACTTCAGTTTTAGGGCGAAGGTTTCTGAATTGCCTGTTTTTTTAGGTAAAAAAACTATTTCCTTTGATAAAACAACTTTAACTACCTGCTAAACAGACAAGGTGATTCATGTCATTTTTTTCCATACCCTCAACCATCTATCTGGCACATCTCCATTACTTGCCATCTTATAATCATTATAAGAGCAGGCAATTATAATACGCTCTTCACCCTCTTCTATTGGATGGATTATTTCCATCCACCATGTATCGTTTACTAAGTTATGTAAAAATACTAAGTTTACTTTAGGTATTGGACTTTTTATGTAATATTTTTTTACCGAAGAGCTATTGGTTTGTAATACGTATTTCGATTTTGTGCTAAACGCGTCCATGTAGTGCCAAATAATTTGTGCTGCAAGGTGGGCGCTTTGGCCTTTTGTATCGTTATTAATATTTAATTCGAACAGACCGAATACCTTTGACCTTGGGCTAAGACCAGCATACCTTGCAATTTGACAAACCTCCTCTGCATAAAAACCGTTTGGTGAAGCGAAGGCTGCTCCTGGCGAATCGCCCTGCCTTACCGATGCTATATCCAAACTTACTATGTCGGAATCACGAAGGGTTGGTTCAATTTCAGACATTGCTCGTCGAACCTGACCAAGACGGACCAACTCACAGTTATTTGCTTGAAGTGAGTTTATGTGGTTACTGTTAGTAAGGTAGCCCTGATAGCCAAGTATGTTTAGGGAGAACATCTTGTGCAAGGGCTCTGAAACAAACTTATCGATATAGCAGGAAGAAGAGAAGTCGCCATCGTTGTTACCTTTATCTATGGTGTAATCAATAAGGCTAAGATTTAGGTTGCTGCTGTTCTCAACTACGCCCTGATATATTGGCCATGTAAGTTCTTGTGTTCCGCCAAGTACAATACATTTTCCTCCCTTGCTTGTAATGTATGCTACAATATCTCTTAGTGCCCCGTATGTGTCGGCTGGCGTTGTGGTGTCCTTAATATTACCAAGGTCTATTAAATTAAATTTAATGTTTGCAGCAGATAAGGAGTAAAGGTACTTTCTAATGGCATCAGCACTTTGAGAGGAACCGCTGTTTTCTGAATTTCTATTTTCGTTAACACCTATGATTAGGAGGCTATTATCATCAATTGTGATGTTATTTAAGTTAACGGGTTTTGTTATTTTTCCGTAAATAGAAGCGTCCTTAGGCAGCCCCATTGAATGGGGTAGGGCCTGAGAACTATTTAGGTAGTCGGCAAAATTCATTTTTTTGCCTTTCTTTTTGTTGTTTTTCGTTTTTTACTGTTGGTTGCAGGCTGCTCCTTAATAATTTTTTTGCATTGCTCAAGGGTTAGTTCGTGAGCGTTGGTTCCTTTGGGAATTTTGTAATTTTTACCATCATACTTAATGTATGGGCCCCACCTACCGTTTAGGACTTGTAGCTCCGGCTTTTCATCGAAGGTTTTTATATACTTGTTTCGCTCCTTCTCTCTTCCTTCCTCAATTAGCTCAATTGAACGCTCAAGGGTTATGCTCAAGGGGTCATCTTCCTTTTTAAGGGAAACGAATTTTGAATCGTGCCTCACGTATGGTCCAAACCTGCCTATGCCTATTACAACATCTTTCCCTTCGTACTGTCCAACAGTTCTTGGAAGTTTAAAAAGTTCAAGTGCATCCTCAAGTGTTATTGATTCAATAAGTTGCCCTTTGAGTAAGCTTGCAAACTTTGGTTTTTCATCGCCCTCGTTATCTCCAATTTGCGCTATTGGTCCGTATCTTCCTATACGTACTATTACCTTTTTTCCTGATTTTGGGTCGGTTCCAAGAACGCGTTCCCCTTTTTTATAGTCGGATTCTTCGAGCGTTTTTTCTACATTTTTATGGAAAGGTTTGTAGAACTTGTCTATCATGTCAGTCCACACCTTTTCACCAACAGCAATCTCATCAAACTGCTTCTCTACCTTTGCTGTAAAATTATAATCAACAATATTTGGGAAGTGCTCTACCAGAAAATCAGTAACAACCATTCCTATGTCGCTGGGGAAAAGTTTAGATTTTTCGGCTCCGTGTATCTCGGTTTTATTCTTTTCAGATATTTTCTTTTCTATTAGCGATAGTACGGTATATTGTCTTTCCGTTCCAGGTCTTTCGTCTTTTGTTATGTATCCACGATTTAGTATTGTAGATATTGTAGGCGCATATGTTGATGGGCGTCCTATGCCCAGCTCCTCTAATTTTTTTACCAGGCTTGCTTCTGTGTATCGAGGGGGTTTTTGGGTAAAACGTTGAACTGCCGTTATTTCGTTGGCATTTAGATGCTCTCCAACTTTGAGGTGGGGTAGAAGTCCCTTTGCTGTTTCTTCGTTCTCATCGTCTGTAGATTCGAAGTAAACTTTTAAAAACCCGTCGAAAAGAAGTACCTCACCATTTGCAACGAACTTATAGTCTGATTTTGAGATGTTGATTGTTGCGGTGGTTTTTTCTAATTTGGCATCGCTCATTTGCGAAGCAATGGTTCTTTTCCAAATAAGTTCGTAGAGTCTTTGTTCAGCCGAACTCCCCGACACTCTTTGCTTCTCTATGTATGTGGGTCTGATTGCTTCGTGTGCTTCCTGCGCACCTTTCGATTTTGTTTTGTAACTTCTAACCTGATGGTACTTCTCTCCGTATTCACTTACAACCATTTTCTTTGCCGAGTCAATTGCGGAGGCGGAAAGGTTTAACGAATCGGTTCTCATGTAAGTAATATGACCAGCCTCATAAAGTCTTTGAGCAATTGTCATTGTTTGTGCTACTGAGAAATTCAGTTTTCGGCTTGCCTCCTGCTGAAGGGTTGATGTTGTAAAAGGTGGAGCAGGGCTCTTTTTGCTTGGCTTTTTTGATACGTCGGCAATAGAAAACTCAGACTCCCTGCATGTTTCGAGGAATGACTGTGCTTCGTTCTTGCTTTTAAGCCTACTATTAAGCTCCGCTTTAAATTTACTTTCGCCTTCAAACTGGCCTGTTACACGATAGAAAGTGTCGCTTTTAAATGAGATTATCTCTCTCTCCCTTTCTACTATGAGCCTTACAGCAACCGATTGAACTCTACCTGCAGACAAAGAGGGTTTAACCTTTTTCCAGAGAATTGGCGACACCTCAAAACCTACCAACCTATCGAGCACCCTACGTGCTTGCTGGGCGTTAACTAAATCCTGATTAATATTTCTTGGATTTTTTATTGCATTCTGAATGGCACCTTTTGTGATTTCGTGAAAGACAATTCGTTTGGTTTTTTTTGGGTCAAGCTTCAAAACTTCGCTTAAGTGCCATGCAATGGCCTCTCCCTCTCTATCTTCATCGGAAGCAAGCCAGACAGTTGTAGCTTTCTTCGCATCTTTTTTTAGTTCCTCAACAACTTTGCCTTTATCGGAATTAACCACGTACTCAGGTTTGTAGTTTTTTTCCAGATCAATTCCAAGTTTCTTTTTAGAAAGATCTCGTACGTGTCCAAAGCTGGATTTAACGGTAAAATCTTTGCCTAAGAACTTTTCAATTGTTTTGGCTTTTGCAGGCGACTCAACTATTACAAGATTATCTATCATGGGGTAACTTTAATAAGTATCAGGTAAAAAATTTGGACAAAGTAAAGCATTTAGCAATCGATGTACAAAATTATTTTAAAATTTGAGATGTTTGATGCACTTGAACCATTTCTTAACAAAAATATGTTTTTTAGTAATGCTTATTGAGGCCTATAAGGGATTAATTATGACTTAAAATGCTTCTTTTTACATATGGGGCGTGTCCTTTTCTTAACGCATATTAACTTACGTTGATTTTTTTATTGTTAACTTTACCGCTTAAATTAATTGTTTAGTTCTATGAGCACCAATAGTAGTTTAGGCAAAAAATTTCAGTTTTGGTTCTGGGGTATCTTCTCTTTCTCATGGGTTCTTGTAATTAGTCTATTTGTTTTAATTGGCCTTGAGTTTTTTGGCCCATTACCAACTTTTGAAGAGCTTGAAAACCCTAAAAGTAACCTTGCTTCTGAAGTATTTTCTGAAGACCATGTGGTACTTGGTTCATACTACATTCAATATCGAACATTTGTTGATTATGAGGATTTATCGCCAAACCTTGTAAATGCACTTCTGGCAAC
>JAWLEY010000095.1:0-10357 GCA_041685855.1 Perlabentimonas sp.
TTAGCCTGACGGCTATGGATGGCTATCGGGGTCGGAAGGGTAATTCTACAAAATCTACCATAAAAAAACCCTTAACTAAACGACATTGGTAATTTTATTGTTATTACCCTGAAACCACCGTAACGTTAAATAGTTACTTCTTCCGCTTAAGTCCTGCTATGGCATTGTAATCAAGATAATATAGCACCCTAAAAGAAAGGCTATTACCCTGCTCAACATTAAACAGACCTGTAAAGTTATTGGAGAATGCTCCCCTCACATCAGTGTCGGCGGATTCTATTGAATTTTTCCAAACAATTGAGAGAAAACTGCCTGGGGCAAAGTTCCATTGGTATGACAAATCAATATTAAAGAGGTTAACATTTACATCATAATTCCCAAAATCTGGGATGGGCTGATCTAACGTACCATCCTGGTTCAGCTCATGGTAGCTAGTGTAATCAATCCAACGCCAATAATGTCGGGCTCTAAAATTAATAAAGGAGTATGCATTAAAAGAGTATAGCAAATCGAGAGTATTGGTTAGTGTAGAAACATCCCTCATGCCCATATATACATTAGTATTATCATCAGAACGAGCAACATAACCAATATCGTTATAAGTATAATCCTGTCTGATTTGATAAACCAATAAAAAACTATTGCTAAACCTTATACGAGGGGAGATGCTGGCATGGTAGTCATACTGGTCCATTGATTCGGCTTTCCAGTAGCCAGCACGAATATCGATTGCAAGTGGTTTTCGATAATCGGATGATGTCATAATACTTCCTGAAAACCTACGGGGTTTTATTACCATGCGACCATCAACTCTGGGCTCGTGGTAATCGTGAGTTTCACGAGGGTCCATCCAAAAATCTGCTCTTACATAATGGTAGGATTTGGCAAATGTAGTTCTTAAACTAAGGTACATGTGCGAAGAGCTGTAAACCATGGGGTCGTGTTGCATTCTATAGGAAACACCTACCCAGCTAGACCAGTTTAGTAATCGCCAAAATGGTTTGTATATTCTATACCCCAAAGATACGCCATTGTTAAACTCATTGGCTCTCTGCAAATAGCCCATATCGTTGGGATTATAATTTTTGCTCTCGGTATTGCTCCATACATTATATAAAAAACTCCCTGAAGTTTTATCAAATCTTAATTGGTGCTTATAGCCAACATCCAGTGAATCATCATTAACCTGACTAACAACGCCTTTACCAGATAACGCGTACCTATTATCCTTATCACGAAAAATAAAATCGGTGCCTGTTACATTGGCCATGTAATCCTGTTTGGGTGTTACCAAGTTTGTATTTACAATGCTAATAAATGAGTTATTGCGTAGCGTTTGGTCAAACACCATCATGTTGTAATTGGTAAAGCCTTGAGTCAAATACTCTCTTTCTTGTTTTGTAATTGTATCGCGAATTATTGCGTTTGTGCTAGATGTAAGCGCGTTTAAAAAACCTATTCCAAGTCCATTTGATGTACGACCAGTTATTTTAGTGGCATTAATCATACTGGTTTCGTTTGGGTTTGAAGATATTACTTCGTTTTCTTCAAGACTATCTTCAGCATTCCAATAGTTTCGTGGTTGAGAGCCAATACGGCGCGAGTAAAAGATGCCACCTTTTTCAAACAAATCCATGCCTTCGTTAAAGAAAGGCCTTTGCTCGCTGTACTTAACCTCAAAAGGTGAAATATTAAATACCTTATCATCGGATTTAACCTGTCCAAAATCGGGTATTAGCGTCATATCAAGGGTAAAACTCTCGGTAATACCAAACTGTAAATCCATGCCACCGTTTATTCGATAATCAAAGGAATTTGCGTCAGAATGCTTGTTAGCATAACCAGAAATGTAGGGGCTAAATGATAGTCTTACGGGTGGGTCAACTTCCCTAATACCTGATAATTCTCCCGATTGATTTACTATTCCAGAAATTGAGTTATCAATAGGATTCCATGAGTTCCACTCATTATAACGTTTAATTAAACGCCTAAAGTTTATACCCCAATTCCCCTGAATGTCACTAGAAAAACGGAGTGCGGAAAAAGGGATGCGCATCTCTACAAACCAGCCCTCATCGGTAATTGTTACTGCGCTCTCCCAAACTGCATCCCAACTTCTATCGGTACTATTACCGGTTCGTAAAATATCAGTTTGTACACCTGATGATGATACTATAAACTCAAGATAGTTAATTCCGTCGTTATATGGACTAATTAGCACGCTAAAGGCATCGGCCTTAAGGTTGTCGGAATTATCGCGCTTTCCGAGTTCCCTGAATATTTCATCTGGTTCATCGTCAAAAAGTTTAGCTCCAATATACACAGCATCATTATCATAAAGAACTCTCACTTCCGATTTCTCCGAGGGAAATGAACCGTTAAAAGGTTCGTACTGATAAAAATCAGTAGCCAGCATTGCCCGCTGCCATACTGACTCACTTAGCTTACCGTCAATATCTATTGGTTCTGAAATTCGGTATGCTTCTAACTCCCGCTTACCTGATGGCAGCTGTTTTAATGGCATGGCTTCAGCGAAATGAATAAAAAATCCAAATACCACGAAAATGGTTAGTAATCTCTGTGTCATTGAAAAAAGCTAAATATGTTCCCCAGTTATTAATGTATTGCTACAATTTGAAGTATTAAGATATAAAAGGTTTAACAATGGAATGGTATTTACACGGTGATTTACATCATAAAAAAAGACGAACCAAAATTTGTGGTCCGTCTTTTCCTGAAATTTCTGAGTAAACTTATTTTTGAGTAATCCACTCAATTATTTCTTTGTCGTCAGGTTTTGTTCTGGGAGAGAATGATTTAACTACCTTCCCCTGCTCATCAATTAAGAACTTTTGAAAGTTCCAGCTTACTTTGGAATCGAGAACTCCATTATCCTCTTTATTTGTTAGCCATTTGTACAAAGGATGAATGTCATCGCCCTTAACTGATATTTTTGCCATCATGGGAAATGTTACTCCATAGTTCTCTTTACAAAACGTCAAAATATCGGAATTGGAACCGGGCTCCTGATTAAGAAAATTGTTGGCGGGAAAACCAATAATTACAAAGTTCTTTCCTCCGTAATCTTTGTAAAGTTTCTCAAGCTGCTCATACTGGGGAGTTAAACCACATTTCGATGCAGTATTAACAACCAGCACCTTTTTCCCTTTAAACTGCGATAAGGAGATAGCTTCACCCTCAATGGATTTTACGGTAAAATCGTGCAGGGTTTTGGTTTGGGCAAACAGTGAAACTGCCGAGAAGATTATGACTAAAACTATTAATGCTCTTTTCATTGTAATATATTTAATTGAAGGTTATTTTCTGTAATAACAAAGAATAAAGTTAATATGTTTAGAATTATTAATAATTTAATACAAATTTGTCATTAGCAATGTATTTCTACGGCCCTCCATTAGAGACAAACATCTTCACTATTTTAACAGTAAAAACCTTTAAATGACAAATTGATTAATGTACAAAAAAAGGCTGCCCAAAATAAATTGGACAACCTTAATAAATCATACTCTTATAAACCTTTACCCTACTTAACAACCTCTGCTTTAATAATCGATTTTTCAGTCATATTATCAGCAATTGGGCATCGCTGCTCAATCTCATGCAGCAATGAATCCTTTTCACTTTCGTTTAAATCAGCATCAATTTTCACAAAGGAGCGTATCTCGGTAAAACCTGCTCGTCCTTCTTTTGTCTTACCCATTAAGAAATCCTTATCGATATCACCTTCAACTTTTGCCTCTATACTTCTAAGCTCAATTTTGCGCTGCATGGCTATAATTCGTCCAATTGCACAAATACATGCTGGTAAGGATGACAAGAATATTTCAAGCGGGTTTGGACCTTCATCTGTTCCGCCTGCAACTTTAGGTTGATCAATTACAAATGGGTGAGAGCAAGAAATTTCAGTTTTAAAACCTGCTCCCATTTTAGCACTCACTTTTACTTTTGATATTGCCATAATTTAATTTTATTAGATTGTTATTGAATTCACACTTATAAACGAAAAAACATTACAAATGTTCGCAACAATACATATATCTATTTATATTCGTATGTATTTTAGTCCTGACATAAAGCGATTTAAATATTTTGCATGGAAGCAAAACATGTTATAAAACCTATTTATTTCTGAACAGTGCATTAAATGGGGGAAATAATAATCAAGAGAGAAAATAAAAATAAATAATCATAAACAATTTTTCTTCTAAGGATTCATTTTTTTGTAATTTGGGTTTGAAAATAAACCTAAAACAAAATGAATTAAACTATGGAGAAAATTAGCGTAAAACTTGAGAACCTAAGCAAAATTTTTCCTGATAAATGGAGCCAGGAGCAAGTTGCAAAAGGGAAAACTATTTTTCTTAAAAAATTATCGGAACTGGCACATAAACACTACAGTGGAAAAATTCAGGTTGTACCCAAAGTTCCGGTTCCTGGATTTAACTGGTTTAACGTATGGTACACTCCAGGCGTATCCAAGATTTCCACTACCATTCGTGATAACAACGATACATCATTTGAACTCTCAAACAGGGGAAATCTGGTTGCCGTAGTTAGCGACTCAACGCGCGTACTTGGCGATGGCGATTGTACACCCCCAGGAGGACTAGGTGTAATGGAAGGGAAATCATTCTTAATGAAGTATCTGGGTGGTGTTGATGCCGTAGCTCTTTGTGTTGACAGCAAGGGAAAAGACGGCAAAAACGACCCTGATAAGATTATTGATTTTGTAAAAATGTGCCAGCATAGCTTTGGTGCTATTAATCTTGAAGATATTTCCCAACCCAACTGTTTTAAAGTGCTGGATGTGCTTCGCGAAGAATGCGACATACCTGTTTGGCACGATGATGCACAGGGCACAGCTTGTGTTACGCTAGCAGGATTAATAAATGCGCTAAAACTGGTTAAGAAGGATATTAAGAATGCAAAAATTGTGATGTTTGGTGCAGGAGCATCCAATACAACCATTGCTAGGCTTATTATTGCTGATGGTGCCAATCCAGAAAACATGATTCTCTTCGACTCACAATCCTCCTTACACAAGGGTAGAGACGACATTAAAGCCGATAAGCGGTTCTATCGTAAGTGGGAACTTTGTGAAAAAACCAACCCAAACAAGGTTACTGAAATGGCTGAGGCATGCAAGGATGCTGATGTTTTAATAGCATTATCAAAGCCAGGACCCGAAACCGTTAAACCTGAATGGATTGAAGCAATGGGTGATAAACCTATTGTATTCCCTTGCGCAAATCCTGTTCCTGAAATATACCCATACAGAGCCAAAGAGGCTGGTGCCTATATAGTTGCTACAGGCAGAGGTGATTTCCCTAACCAGATTAATAATTCGTTAGGTTTCCCAGGTATCCTAAAGGGCGCACTTATTGTTAGGGCATCAAAAATTACCGACAATATGGCGATAGCAGCGGCACACTCATTGGCTAACTATGCTGAAAAGCGAGGGATTGACCCCGAGAACATTGTACCAACTATGGATGAGGCCAATGTTTTTCCAATTGAAGCAGCAGATGTGGCAATCCAAGCAATTAAGGATGGTGTTGCACGAAGAGAAGTTACTTGGGAAGAAGCTTTTGAAATTGCAAAGAAAGATATTGAGTACTCCCGAAACTTAACACAATCGCTCTGCAAGGAAGGATTTATTGATGAACCACCACAAGAAATGATGCAGGAAGCCTTTAATTTTGCTATTAAGGAAATTGAGGGATAGACGGTTCAAATTATGGTACGACTACTTTTTAAGTGGAAGATTTGTAAACATCAAATAATTTATTGTGGAGATGAATTAAAGTAAGAAGTAAGAAGCAATACCTCTTCAAATTTCTGGTTTCAAACTTCTAACCTTAACGTTAATTGTAAGTTTACTTTAATTGCTTCATTTCTCCACAAAAATGGTAGTAGAAGCCAAATTATAAAAGAACACCCATTGCTTTATGCCTTGGGTGTTCTTTTTTTTACTGGCTTATCAACTATGTAATCGTTAAAAATGGTACCCATTGAGCGGAAAATGTTCTCACGAGCACTCCTGTTTAATTTTTCACTTGCGCTAATAAGCTCCCGCACTTGGTCTCGACTGGTATTGTCCTCATGCGGACAAAGGTTAACCTCATTTGGAAACTCCATTACTTCCGAATATTTTTTCAGCTCCTTATCGTGAACAAATATTAAAGGGCGAATGGTAAATAGTTCTCCATTAAACATGCTCAAAATTGGGGGTATTGAACTTATTGATGAGTGGTGTATCATGTTCATCAGTAAAGTTTCAACGGCATCATCAAGGTGATGGCCAAGCGCCAGCTTATTACAATTTCTCTCACGTGCTAAAGTGAAAAGTTCCTTCCTCCGCTTCCAACTACAAATAAAACAGGCGGGTTGACGTTGTTCTGGTTTGTAATCTACGGTAATTTTCCTAAAATGTAACGTGATATTGTTCTTCTTGCAGTAGCTACGCATAAATTCCTCGTTGGCTTTATAAGGCATATCATCAGCCTGAACGTGGCAAGCCTCTATTCTAAATTTTTCGGGCATAGATTTGTTTAGATTAACCAACAAATCAAGTAGAGCGTAGCTGTCTTTACCACCTGAAATACCCACCAGCACACCATCGTCCTTGCTAATTAAGCCATAGGAATATATGGCTTTTTTCACCTTAGCTTCTAACTTTTTTACAATGAACCTGCCTCTATCTAAACTCATAAGCCAAACCTAACAATCTTTAAAAAAATAAAATCAGTTCTCCTTAACAATTGCTCCAAATCCTGTTTTAATTGATTTATTTTTAGGCTGACCAGTTAACGAAAGGGTTCCTCCTGTACGCACATCAGCTTCCAACAACTCTTTTGCTGATATTTTAGCCAACCCCTTCGATTTTACTGTAACATATACACTATCTGCCATTAAATCGCTAGCAGTCAACACACCAGCAGTAGATACCCTGGCTTCAAAACTGCCAAGTTTACCATCTAACCTTATAGAACCTGCTTTGTTTACAATAATATCGCTGGTTCTTAAATCAACGCTGGCCTCGATTGCACCATTGTTGTTTGCATTAAAAACAACCTTGTCTCCGCTTAATTCATTCTGGAAACTAGCCCTGCCAGAAGCACTCACGTATATATCTCGCAGCTCTTTGTATGTAAGGTAAATCTCTACAGAAACATCCTTGTATAACCCTCTGCCAAATGAAATCTCAAGAGTTTTTGCATCTACTTCGGTTATGATATCATCAAATTCAACGCCGGATGCTACAATTCGTGCTTTATTCTCATTCCCATGAGTTAAATATACCTTGATTTGATTGGTAACCTTTAGTTTATCAAAAAAAGGCAGCTCACGTTGCTCTGAATTTTGGCTAGAAACAGTAAAAGCAATGAAAGAAAACAGAAGACTTAAAATTACAAACCTTTTCATTTCAAAAAATTTATTTAAATGATTCGAGTTAATATTTAACTCATCAAAATTGATGCAAAACGCTCACTTATAAAGTGAAAAAAAGTTAATTATGGGAATAGTTATACTATGCACCACCTGCTTTTCTAAACCTACTCATCCACCTAATTAATTCTCCTACCCAAAGGACAGCAGATGTGAATATGAAAATTTTAATCCAATCGGTAGCAGGTAATGGTGTAGTTCTGAAGAACGTACCACCAAACTGCACAATTAGAAACTGTCCGAGTAAAATAACCAAACTAATAAGGAAAAAACCTTTGTTTTTAGCCAAACCACTAAAGGCAGACTGTCCTGATTTCATTGCTCTTGCATTGAACAGATTCCAGAATTGCATAAGCACGAAAACATTGAAAAACAGGGTTAATTCGTAAACTGATATCTGATTGTTAGAGTTTAGATATTTGAGAAAACCCATTAAAAAAACAAAGAATACAAAAGCGGTTATAAGTATAGCTTTACGCATTGGCATTGTAATGATAAAAGAATTAGGATTGCGTGGTTTCCTTTTCATAACATCGCCATGTGGTGGTTCTGTGGCAAGAGCTAAAGCAGCAAACGTATCCATTATAAGGTTAACCCAGAGCATCTGAATAACGGTTAATGGTAACGTAACCCCAACAATAGGGCCCAAGAGCACAATAGCAAGAGCCAGCACGTTTATGGTAAGCTGAAAGAAAAGGAAACGCTGAATATTTTGATATAATGACCTCCCCCACCGTATAGCGTTCACTATGCTTGTAAACGAATCATCTAACAGAATTATATCGCTTGCCTCACGCGCAACCGAGGTGCCCGACCCCATTGCTAAACCAACATTTGCCTTATTCAGTGCAGGTGCATCGTTAGTACCATCGCCAGTAACTGCAACTACTTCACCTTGATTTTGCAATAAGCTAACTAGCTTAAGCTTATCGGAGGGGCGAGCCCTATACATCATTACAAGATTCTTGGCAATATCTGTTGCAGCCTCGTCATCGAGAGAGGCAAAGTCTGAACCTGAGATAAATGCTTTATCATCTAAATCATCGTTACATAACCCAACCTGACGACAAATCTCTTTTGCTGTAAAGAGAGTATCACCAGTAACGACCTTAACATTAACCCCCGCTTTTTTACATTCCATTATTGAATCTGGTACATCGGGCCTCACTGGGTCGGCAATACCTACAAAGCCAATAAAAGTTAAATCATTCAACAAATCATCAATATCATCCTCATTGCTCGCTTCAATTTCAGAATAGGCAAAAGCGATTGTTCGCATCCCTTTACTCTGTAATTCCTCTAATTTTTTGGTAATTTTTTCTCTGTAATCATTTATGCTTGCTAGTCCCTGCTCAGTGTTCACGTTTTTAGATTTTGCCAACACAACCTCAGAAGCTCCTTTCATTAGCAGAATTTTGTTTTTAGAAGATTCTGAGTAACCGAGAGTTGCCATGTACTTATTCTCGGAAGAGAATGGCTTCTGGTCATTTACCTGGAAGGTATCTCTAATTTCCTTGTAATCATCACCCTTATTGTTTAACCATAACAGCAAAGCTCCTTCAGTGGGATTCCCTATTGGTTTAACCGTATTGCCAGAAACATCGAGATGAGCATTAGAATTGGCAGCCAAGGAAAGGTTGATTAACTCTTTATTATTATCCTTTACAAAAAACTCCGACTCAACTACCTGCATTTGGTTAAGGGTGAGTGTACCCGTTTTATCAGTACAAATTACGGTTGTGGCACCCATGGTTTCTGTTGCCTGCATCCTCCTAACCAAATTGTTGTTTGCTGTCATTTTCCGCATGCTATATGCCAAACTAAGGGTAACACTCATTGCTAACCCCTCAGGAACTGCAACAACAATTAATGTTAGGGCAACAAGAAAGAACAACAGTATACGTTCAGCGGTATCAATAGAAAACCACGATGAGGAAGATAGAATATCAACATTAAGTAAAAATCCTATTCCATAAAAAATGGCAAACAACAATACTGAGAGGATAAGCAGCTTGATACCAGCATTTAGGAAGCGCTGCTTTAAAATTTTTGGCTGTTTTAACCTAATGCCAAAAAACTCAAACATATCATAAACTATTGGCAACCAAACCCTAATCAAAATAATTCCTAATGGTATCAATACGGAAGCAAGACAATACCAGTTTTCAAAAGTTAAATTCAGCTTTCCAATGGCTATGTCATGAATTAATAAAACCCAAAAAGCAACAAAAGCAACAGAGAAACCAACAACGCCAATCAACTTGCTTAACTTCTCCAGCTGAATACTTAGTGGTGTTGGCTCGTTAATTTGCAATGCAGCCTCGCGTGCAGTTTTTCCAATTTCTGTGAAGTTACCAACATCAGTAACCTCCATTATGGCATTGCCTTCCATAACGGTAGTTCCCTTGTAAAGCATATTTGATGGGTAAGTATCTTCTTCCTGTTTATCGTTTGCAACCTCAACAGATTTTGTAACCAGCATTTCACCAGTTAAAGTAGACTCATTTACAGCTAATGATGAACCTTCCAGAATTTTTCCATCAGCAGGAACCTCCTCTCCTGTATCAACAATAACAATGTCGCCAGCTACCACATCGGAAATTGGTATTGTAGTTACGTTACCACTGCGGATTACTTTAACCGGAATGCTATCGTTCACCTTATTAAGTATATCAAACTCTAAACCTGCCCGGTACTCATTAAAAAAGGACATTAATGTAGCTAGCAGTATGGCAATTATAATGCCTATGCCCTCAATAAAATTACCATGAAAAAAACCAACGGCAACAGCAATTAATGCGGCAATAAGAAGTATGCGGATAATTGGATCGTCAAATTTTTGAATAAGAAGCTGCCACCAGGGAGTTCTTTTTGGTGGAGTTAAAAC
>JAWLEY010000096.1:0-10284 GCA_041685855.1 Perlabentimonas sp.
AATACCCTCGCAATTATTGAGAATCATAAAAAGATGGTGCATTTTATTAAAAAATCAGTGCTGCCAATTAAAGAGTTTACGCAGATTGTAGAGCGTGGTGAATGCCATTATATTGAGCAGAGGCACTTTAAGTTCTTTCTTGAAATTAAGGATTTATGCTTAACCCTTATTGACAGCTGCGATATGATGCTTTCATCGCTCGAGAGCAATACCAACCTGTTCTTTTCAGTTCAGGGGCATCGGATGAATCAGGTAATGAAAACCTTAACCGTTGTTGCCACCATATTTATTCCGTTAACCTTTATTGCTGGTATTTATGGAATGAACTTTACTAACATGCCCGAGCTTGAATGGAGGTATGGCTACCTTGGCTTATGGTTTATTATCTTTCTGGTATTCTTAGGAATGGTGGTGTATTTCAGACAAAAGAAGTGGTTCTAAGTAAATATGCATACCAATGAAAGCGATATCTAATGCGAACAATCACGCACACTAAAGCAGTAAAGAATTATTTAAAGATAACCATTATTATATTTTGCCTAATTATGGCATGGTTTCAGAGTTATAGCAGTCCCGATTCTTTGTACGTTAAGTTACAGAACCACCAAGAGAAAAATCAGCACTCTCAGCTTGCTCAAACATATATCGATCTGGCTAAATACTATTACTTCACTGAGAATAGATATGATTCAACAATTTATTATGCCCAAAAGGCTTTATCATACTACAAGAAAGAAAATAATAGTAAAAAATTGGGTTATGCATATAAACTAATGGGTTATGCATATACCTCCAGCGAAGAGTATGAGAGTGCATTGCAAATTCTTGACTCTGCTCTAATTTATTTGCAGAAACCAGAGCAAACTCTTTCTATTTTACAGGTTTACACTAATAAGGGCATTTCTTACAATTTTGTTGATAACCCCTCCAAAGCTATCGATGCTTTTAAGGAGGCATTAAAGATTGGTTACGAATTAAAAGATACCTCCCAAATTATTATAAATAGCCTCAATGCGGGAATAATGTATAATGCTGACGGTCAAATTACCGAGGCTGCTGACTACATGATTACAGGTATTAAGCTTGCTAAGCAAACCAATGATAGCATTAATCTGATAAAGTGTTATATTGAGTTAGGTGATATTTATGTGGAGCAAGACAAAGTCGATCAGGCTGAAACTTATTATCTGCAAGCCCTTGATATATTGGACACCACTTCCTTTTCACGATCACAGGTGTCATTGTATGATGTTCTTGGATATGTGAAAGAACGACAAAATCAGTTTACGCAAGCTGAAACCTGGTACAAAAAAGCCTACCGTATATGCAACCAGATTGATTACAAAAGCGGAAAAGCGCAGTTGCTATATCGTATGGGACATTTGCAAAAATTAAATAAAGATTGGCAAACAGCCTTATCGTATTTTAGATCAGCTTTAGATGTTGAAAATGAAATAGGTAGTATTTCTAACCAGCTAGTAGATAAAAATGAAATAGCTGATGTTTATATTCGGTTAAAAAAACACAACAAAGCCGAAAAACTGTTAAGAGCAGTTGTAAATGAAGCTCAAGAAAACAATTTAATTAGACCCCTTAAGCATGCCCACAGGCTAATGTACCAAAATTACAAACAAATGGGTGCTGCTGCCAGGGCTCTTCAACACTTCGAGTCATACAGACAGATAGAAGATTCAATATACAACGTTCAGCAATTGGAAATTGTAGAAGACATGCGCGAGCGTTATGAGACTGCAGAAAAGGAGCAAACCATTATTAAGCTTAATGCTGAGAAGGAACTGAAAGAAGAAAAAATAAAACGGCAGCAACAATTACTTTGGAGTATTATTTCAGGTTCCGTTTTTATGGTAATAATCCTGATTTTATTGTATTTGCAAAACAAACGAAAAGCAGCTTTAAAACGTCTGCAGGTTGAACAGCAACTATTCCGTGCTCAGCTCAACCCACACTTTCTTTTTAATGCATTAAACGCTATAAAAGGTTACATTGCAGCACACAAAACAGATGAAGCAGCGAACTTCTTAACAGATTTTTCTTCGTTAATGCGCCAAACCCTGGAAAGTTCTATAGATGAGATTACCTCGCTACAATCCGAAATCGAATTATTAACAGCCTATTTGAGGTTGCAACAGATGCGCCTTGAATACAAATTTCAGTTCCAGATTGAAACCGATAGCAGAATTGATACGGAAGACATTAAATTTCCGGCTATGTTCTTGCAGCCTTTTGTGGAGAATGCTATTGAGCATGGTATAAAAAAGGGTGGCAATTTGGTTTCAATTCGGTTTTATCAGGAGAATACCCGACTCGTTATCACTCTGGAAGATAATGGTCCGGGTATTAAAAATTCGGCAACAAACCGTGGGAAGCATCGTTCACGCGGGATGGAAATAATACAAAAACGTCTGCAACTAATGAATAAAATCCATAGGTGGCATGTAAAATATAGTGTTTTGCCCGCCAATAATATTACGAGCAAAGGAACCATGGTGGTTCTAGATTTCCCTTTGCTGCATTTTTATGAATAATTGAAAATCCTGTTATGAGCACCAAAATTGTTATTATTGAGGATGATGTAGCTGCAGTTAAAAATGCACAAAATATTATTCATGAATTCTTCCCCAATATCAAACTTGAGGGAATTGCCGATAACATTGAATCTGCTGTTCATTTAATTCAACAAGTACAGCCAAATATTGTCATTTTCGATATCAACCTAAAAAATGGAACGGCTTTTCAAGTCATTGAGCAGCTTCCTGCTATCAATTTTCAAATAATCTGGACTACAGCTTATGAGCAATATGCCGTACAGGCATTTAGGATTAGTGCAGTCGATTTTTTACTTAAACCCTACAATACTTCCGATTTGGTTATAAGTATCCAGAAGGCCATGGAAGAACTTAGCAGAGTTGAGTATATTGATAAGCTTGAGGCTTTAGCACATAACTTCTTGCAGCCCGACGAGAAAAAAATTTCTTTGCATACGAATGAAGCCCTACACATTGTTAATCTTAATAACATTGTTTATTGTCAGGCTGATGATAATTATACAGTTTTCATATTGGAAGAAACTGCACCAATTATGGTTAGCAAACCATTAAAAAGCTATGCCAGCCTACTTAAGCACGATCACTTTTGCCGTGTACACCAATCGTATCTCGTGAATCTAAAGAAAATTAAACAGTTTAATAAAGGGAAAAACGCATATCTAACCATGCAGAATCAGGAGAAGATTCCTGTTTCAAAGGGTATGCGTAATGAGGTAATGAGTTATTTCGGAAATCTAAAACACTAAATTCTCGGTATCCTTTCCCAAATTCCCACTGAAACCGTCCAAATTCTAATTCATGCGTTAATGCCTGATATATAAAAGTTTAATATTGTAAATTGCTTTTATTATCAACTAATAAAACATTGAATTATGAAAAATCTTAACCACATCAATTTTTTTGGAAAAACTTATCGGTTTTTAATTCACTCTGTATTCTTAATAGTTTTTTTACTTTGCTCCAATTATTTAAATGCTCAGGGGCCAGAATGGTTAACCACTATTGGAGGGGGAGGCTCTGATTACGTAAATGCAGTGCAGAAGGATGACAATGGAAATATCTATGCCTGCGGATATTTTAGTGGTACCGTAGATTTTAATCCCGATGAAACCGAGACAGATGAGTATACTGCTACCGGGGCATCAGCTGGCTTTATCACAAAATACGCCAGTGACGGCACCTACCAATGGACAACCGTATTAAACGGCACTCAACATAACTGGGTAATGGATTTAACAATAATGGCCTCCACCAGCGGTGTTTATGTAGCTGGTGCATATTCAGGCGATATTGATTTCGATCCCACTTCCTCAAGTGTTACTTACACTGCAGAAGAATCTTATGACGCATTTGTTGCAGGTTATGATCTTGCAACTGGTGAATTGCTACAGGAGTACGTTTATTCAGGTATCGACGCTGAGTTTGCAACTTCTATTACCTCCTATGGTTACAATAATATTATAGTTGCCGGTACTTTTTACGGACAAATAGATTTTACCCCCGATTCACCGGGCTCTCTTTTTAGTAGCGCTGGGGAAGCTGATATTTTCATTCGAAATTTCAGCCCGGCAGGTGGAGCATTCTGGACCAGGCGTATTGGTGGCACAGGATCGGATTTACTAAACCATCGCACCCTGGAACTCGATGCAGCTAATAATATTTTTCTTGGAGGTTCTTTTCATGATGTAGTAGATTTTGACCCCGACGGTATCACAACCTACGAGATGACTTCCGAGGGTGGCAAAGATGCATTTCTATTGGCTCTTAATTCCGATGCGCAATTCCAGTGGGCCAAACAAATGGGCAATGCTAACGATGAGGCAATAACGGCCTTAACAATTGATAATACCGGTATTTATTCTGCCATGTCTTTCACAGGCACTATATCCTGTATAGTTGGTTATGCGGGTGGCATGCCGATTTTTGAGGATTTTACGTCTTATGGCGGACAAGATATTTTGTTGACAAAACATACCCTTGGCGGTCAAATTATAGGTGATAGCTTTGGCCATATAGGTGGCGATTTGGAAGATCAGTGCAACGATTTAATGGCAGATAATGAAGGGCGTGTTTTTGCTACCGGATACTTTATGAGCAGCGACTTTGATGTTAATCCTCAGGAGGAAACCCAAGTATTTGGGACCCATGGTGGCAAGGATGTTTTTGTTGCTGCATACATGCAAAACTATGACTATGAATGGGCCAATACCTATGGCGCATCCGAAGATGATGAGGGTGTTAACCTCTTTTATGACTCCCGAAAAGTATACTGTGCAGGAACCTATAGTAATACAGTTAACTTTGATATAAGCACCGAAACATCAAACGGACAAGAAGACATCTTCCTGCTCGCAACAAGCATCTGGAATACCGAAACAGAAATACTCGATTTTGAAATTCCTCAGGCAATATCTCCTGCTATAATAAACTCAGAGGCAAGCACTATTGATATAGAGGTTGGGTATGGTGTAGATATAACATCATTAACACCAGCCATAACAATCTCAATAGGCGCTTCAATTGACCCACCAAGCGGAGTGCCGCAGGATTTTAGTAGTCCAAAAATTTATACGGTACTTGCAGAAAACGGCTCTGATGTTCAGCACTGGACGGTTACTGTTACCGAGGCACTAAGCAATGAAACTGATATATTGACTTTCGAATTGGCAGAATCAACAGAGGATGCTTCCATTGACCCTGTTGACGGCTCTGTTGATATTGAAGTTGCCCATGGAACGGATCTTACTGCGCTGGAACCAACCATAACGGTATCGGCCGGTGCTACCATAGACCCGGAAAGTGGCGTTGCACAAGATTTCAGCAGTCCTGTAGACTATATTGTAACAGCCGAAAATAATACCACTACACGTACATGGACCGTTACTGTCACAGAAGCAGACGTTGTATCTGTTTCAGAATTGCCACAAGCAGAGTTTTCTTTATATCCAAATCCAGTGGCACATTCGCTTAACTTCAATGGTCATGGCTGTATTGTTAAACAGGTGAAAATTTACAACTTACAGGGCAAGCTAATTGAAAATAAAACTATTAATTCCAGCAAGGGCGTTATAAACATGCAGAATTTTAGAGCTGGAAACTATGTAATTCAGTTGCATGGGGAGAATGGTAAAGTTTACGTACATCTGGTTACAGTGGCTCGTTAAAAAATAATAGTGTGCACTAAAATAAAATTGCCTGCCGTATTAGGTTTGTTGAATTGTTTTTTTGTAACTTGATGATTATTATTCAATTAATAGACTTATGACGCCCCCTTTTTTGGGGCTAGCCAAGGCAGTGTAAATTTTTAACGTGTAGTTTTACCTCTAAAACTTTGTATTATGAAAAAAGTGGTATCATTTTTAGCATGTTTCTTTGTAACCATAGCAATGTTACATGCACAAGAATGGATTCAAGTTGGAAATAATGTTGAGGGAGAAGCATCTGGCGATCGGAACGGCTATTCAGTTGCCTTAACTGATGATGGCATGTTCATGATAATAGGAGCACCATATAATGATGGTAGCGGTCTAAATGCAGGACATGCAAGAGTTTTTCAGAACAGCTCCGGCACTTGGACACAAGTAGGGCAAAACATAAATGGTGAGGGAGAAGGCGATAACTTTGGAATATCGGTAAGCATAAGTTCCGATGGTTCTGTAATTGCTGTTGGAGCACGGAATAATGATGACAACGGAGCGAGTGCCGGACATGTGCGTGTGTACGAGAATCAATCAGGCACGTGGGTGCAAATTGGTCAGGATATTGATGGTGAAGCAGCATTCGACCGATCAGGCGCCTCAATTAGTTTAAGTTCCAACGGCACTGTAATTGCAGTTGGGGCACACGGGAATGATGATGCTGCTGACAATGCGGGGCATGTAAGAGTCTATGAGAACCAATCCGGCACCTGGACACAAATTGGTCAGGACATTGACGGTGAAGCAGAAAATGATGGTTTCGGAGAGAGTGTAAGTTTAAGTTCCGACGGTTCTGTAGTTGCTATAGGAGGATCTTATAATGATAACAGCTTTTTAGATGCAGGGCATGTAAAAGTTTATGAAAATCAATCAGGCACCTGGACACAAATAGGACAAGATATTGAAGGAGCAGCAGAAGAGGAATATTTTGGTGCATCCGTAAGTTTAAGTTCCGATGGCTCTATTCTTGTAGCCGGGGCTATAGGAAAAAACAATTATTCTGGCTCAGTGCGAATATATGAGAACCAATCCGGCACCTGGACACAAATAGGACAAGATATTGACGGCGTTGGAGATTACGCTGAATTTGGTGGTTCCGTAAGTTTAAGTTCCGATGGTTCTATCGTTGCTATCGGAGCACCATATCTTGATAGCAAACGTTCTGATGCTGGTCTTGTAAGTGTGTATGAGAATCAGTCAGACACCTGGACACAAGTAGGACAAGTTATTCTAGGAGCCGCAACAGGAGATGAGTTTGGGAGTGCAGTTAGTTTAAGTTCCGATGGTTCAATTCTTGCAGCCGGATCGCCCCTTAGCGATAGTAACGAATCTAACGTTGGCCATGTTAGTGTTTTTGAGTTACATAATCCGCCAACAATTAATACCCAACCTGAAGATCAAACGAATATTTGCCCCGAAAGTAGCGTTTCTTTTACAGTTTCAGGGGAAAATATTGAAACGTACCAATGGCAAGTTGACGAAGGAGGTGGTTTTATTGATATTGCCAATGGGGCTATATACAACAACGCTAATACTGCCACATTAAGTATTACCGGCGTAACTCTTGGTATGAGTAATAATCAGTATCGTTGCGTAGTAACTAATTTGGTTGACAATGTGGCCAGCGATGTGACTTTGTTAACAATTGATTCTACTGCTCCCGAAATCACTTGTGTTAGTAATCAGGAGTTTAATGCGGATGAAACGCATTATTATACAGTGCAAGATACTGAATTTGACCCACTAGAGACTTCCGATAATTGTGGAGTAGAGAGTGTTGTGAACGATTTCAACTACTCGTCTTCTCTTGCCGGAGAAGAAATACCTGAGGGCACAACCACAATTACCTGGACGGTAACAGACAATGCGGGGAATGAAAACACTTGTAGTTTTGATATTGTGGTAAACGTGTTTGTTGCCATATCCAAATTGCAACAGCAGGGTGTGGAAATTTATCCTAACCCTGCAAACGATGTGCTTAATATTGAGTTTGCAGATAGCAACATACAAAACTTAACAATATATGACGTTATGGGGAGATTAATGGTGGAAAAAGCAGATCTTCAGGCGAAGGAGAGAATAGATCTATCAAAATTCCCAGACGGAATCTATTTGGTTAACTTAAAAATTGGAAGTGAGATTCTTACCACAAGAATTGTAAAGAACTAAAATAATCATAGTTCCAATTACAATTTAAAAAGGTAAATAAAAAAGCATGACAATTGAACTGCACCCCAAAAGTTAAACATAACATTTGGGGTGTTTTTTTATGAAAAAGAAAAAAAGGGACAAATAGATATATATGGAAATAAAAACGAAATAAATTCTGCTTTGAAAGTTTTACTTGTTAGATATATATTATTTAATGGACTTGGTAAACTCAGAAATGAGCTAAATGTAAAACACCTATCAAACTATTGAAAAATAGTTTATTATAAAAACTGAAATTTTTTTAAAAAAACCAGTGGAATTCAAAATTAAATTTTAAGTTTGAAATCTAGTAATGAACCAAGTTTTCATAAACAACCTTTTGAAACTTGACACTTTATCAATATAATAAATATGAAACAAATTTTAATTTCTCTATTAGCTTTATTCTTACCATTTCTGGCGTTTGCTCAACCAGTAGATGAGATAAAAAAAATTTTAGCTACAGATGGAAGTGAAAATGATCTCTTTGGTATTTCCGTTGATATATCAGGAGATTATGCTATTGTGGGGGCTCACTTTAACGATGGTTTGGGTTGGGCAGAAAGTGGTGCTGCGTATATCTTTCACAAAGATGAAGGTGGCGAAAACAATTGGCAGCAAATTAAAAAACTTGTTTCAACCGACGCTTTGTCTCAGGATCATTTTGGTATATCTGTGGCAATTGATGGTGAAATTGTGGTAGTGGGGGCACGTTATAATGACGCCGGAAACACCGATGCTGGTGCTGCATACGTGTTTTATAAGGATAAAGATGGGGTAAATAATTGGGGCTTACACAAAAAAATTACTCCCTATTCTGCTCATGATTATGACCAATTTGGAACATCAGTAGATATTTCTGGAAATACGATAATCGTCGGAGCCAATAGGAAAGATTATTATGATTTGAAGTATGGCGCAGCTTATATTTTCGATAAAGATGAGGGTGGAGTTGATAACTGGGGGGAAGTCAAAGCATTCTTTTCCCAAAATCCAAATGATGGGGATAATTTTGGCTGGTCGGTAGCAATCGACGAAGATTATGCTATCGTTGGAGCTAAATTTGACGATGAATTTGGAACTGATGCGGGTTCAGCTACTATTTTCAGTAGAAATCAAGGTGGGGTAAATAATTGGGGGGCAGTCAAATTAATTGGAGGGAACGATATTGCTGCCGACGATGAATTTGGTTTTGATGTGGCAATAAGTGGAGAAACTGCTGTTGTTGGAGCGCACAAACATACAATCGGCGGTGGCACAGATGGTGAAGGTGCCGTTTATGTATTCGAAAAAGATGCCGGAGGAACCAATAATTGGGGGCAAATTGACAAATTGATTGACCCAAATCCTTATTTCGATGAGTGGTTCGGTTATGGTGTTGCCATTAATGGAAATACAATTATTGCCGGAGCCGAACAAGACAGCTTTGAAGGCACGAGATATGGTGCAGCTCACATTTTTAAACATGATGGAACATCGTGGGTATATAATAATTCTATCAGATCAAGTGATGGTGCCTCCTACGATCGTTTCGGTGGAGCAGTTGCCTATGATGGACAATATGCAATAATTAGTGCGAGATATGATGACGATAATGGAACCTCTTCAGGATCTGCATACCTTTTTGGCCCTCCAGAGCCGGAGATTACTACTCAGCCAGTTGCTTTGACCGATTTATGTGTCGAAAATACTTATGAACTCTCGGTTACAGGAAATTATATTGAACAGTATCAATGGCAGCTAAGCACAGATAATGGAGTCAATTTCTCAAACATTTCAGACAATGTTCATTATACAGGCACGCAAACAGCTAACCTAAATATTCTCTTTAATGTAGATATGCATAATTATCAATATCGTTGTATTGTCTCCAATGTAAGAGGTTCAGAAAATTCAGTTGCTGTAAACATTGCAAAAGATGCTGTTGAACCCAATTTATCACTTCAGAACCATTATTTGGAGCTTGGTACGGATGGGAATGTTGTATTGCTCCCTGCATCCGTTGTAGCTACTGCATCAGATAATTGTGGAATTGTTGATACTACATTGTCTCAATCTGTTTTTTCTTGTGAGCATATTGGAGAAAATTTTGTTGACGTTACTGTGACTGATGGTGCGGGAAATTTTGTTACAGATCAAGTAACCGTTACTATTGGTGATGATTTACCTCCAAATTTCACAGCCAGTAATGTTGTATTGCAATTAGATGAAACCGGAACGGCTCAAATTAATAAAGAAGACGTTTTTACAAATGTATCTGATAATTGTGGGGTTACCGACTCCATACTTACGAAAATATATTTTGACTGTAGCGATTTGGGCGCAAATAC
>JAWLEY010000097.1:0-1286 GCA_041685855.1 Perlabentimonas sp.
GTTGGAACTGTTGATCCAGACGGAGACTTTGAGGTGATTGGAGAAAATACGATACGATTTACACCCAGTACCGATTACATCGGAATTGCAACATTCAATTATAGGGTTACCGATAACGATGGTGATTTTGATGAGGCTCTTGTTACTATTAATGTAAGAGAAGAGAACCATGTTCCTGTTGCCAACGACCTAAATGAAACGGTAATCAAGAATACACCCAAGGATATCAACGTACTTGCAAATGATAGCGGGCTTGAAGATGGCTTTGGTAGTTTAACCATCCATAACCAGCCTGAGAATGGTACGGTGGTTATTAATGCCAATCGTTCTGTTACATACACGCCTGATAGCGACTATGTAGGAGACGATAGTTTTGTTTATATGCTCGAGGATGTTGATGGTGATTACGATTTGGCTACAGTATCCATCGAGGTAGTTGAGAAGCCAAATTCCGTTCCCGTTGCTAATCCTGTTTCCAGAGCAACTGAAATAAATACGCCAATCACCTTCGATGTATTATTTAATGATAGTGGGCTCGACGATGGCGTGGCTAGCGTTGTTGCTACACCAAATCCAATTAATGGTACTGCAATAGTTAACGATGATTTTACCATTACCTATACTCCTGATTCAGACTACATGGGAACAGAGGTGTTTGGTTACCAGGTGTGTGATATTGATGGCGATTGCGCTACAGCATCTATAACTATCATTGTAAAAGATGAGGGAACAAACCATAACCCCATAGCTGTTGATGATAATGCCCAAACTTACGAGAATGCTTCAGTTGACATTGATGTTTTAAGTAACGACACTGGTCTTGAGGACGGTTTTGGTGAGTTGGTAATCCATTCTAACCCAAGTTCAGGAAGCGTTGTTGTCAATAGTAATAATACCATAACCTATACACCCTACTACATGTTCATTGGAACCGATGAGTTTGAGTATAGATTGCATGATAGTGATGGCGACTGGGATAAAGCCAAAGTTACTGTTGAGGTTATTGAGAAGCCCAATTTCATTCCGGTTGCCAACGATGTTTCACTGGCCACTGAGTTTGAAATGCCTGTTGATATCGACGTGCTTTATAACGACGAGAATCTGGAGGATGAGCCCATTGTTGTTACAATTACCACGCCACCAAGCAGTGAGCACGGAACGGCTACCGTAAATCCCGACAATACCATACATTTTATACCCGAAAATGGTTTCGATGGTACGGTTACATTCAATTACACAGTAACCGATAAGGATGGCGATTCAGATAATGCGCAGGTAACGGTTAT
>JAWLEY010000097.1:1386-10261 GCA_041685855.1 Perlabentimonas sp.
GAGAAACCAAACTCCGTTCCCGAAGCGAATGATGTTTCTCTCGCTACAGAGTTCGAAACGCCAATCGATATTGATGTGCTATACAACGACACTGGCTTGGAAGACGAACCCATTAGCATAAACATAAGTATCCATCCAAATGTTGATGAGGGAACTGCAACTGTTAATGCTGATAACTCCATTAATTTTGTGCCTGCAAATGGGTTTGAAGGTACTTCGGAATTCAGATATACAGTTACTGATGCAGATGGTGAATCTGATGATGCTCAGGTAACTGTTATTGTACTGCCCGATGGAGTTGAGAACCATGTGCCCGATGCTGGCGATATATCGGTATCAACCTATGAAAATACTCCCGTTGATATTGATGTCCTAAGCCATGTTCAGGGGCTTGATGATGGGTTCGGCTATTTAATTATTCATTCAGAACCTGAATTTGGCAATGCGGTTGTTAATGATGATCGGACCGTAACGTTTACCCCAGCCAACCATTACATTGGCACCGTAACCTTTAAGTATAGGGTGGCAGATATTCATGGCGATTGGGATATTGGTGAGATCACGGTTGATGTTACAGAGAGACCAAACTTCACACCTGTTGCCAACGATGTTTCTGTTGCCACTGAGTTTGAAACGCCTGTTGATATCGACGTGCTTTATAATGATGAAAATCTGGAAGATGAACCTATTCTAGTTTCAATTAGCACGCCACCAAGCAGCGAGCATGGAACTGCTTCAGTAAATCCTGACAATACCATTAATTTTATACCCGAAAATGGTTTCGATGGTACGGTTACATTCAATTACACAGTAACCGATAAGGATGGCGATTCAGATAATGCGCAGGTAACGGTTATCGTACTGCCCGATGGCGTAGAAAATCATGTGCCTGTTGCAGAAGATATTAATGTGAATACCACTGTGAACACGCCTGTTGATATCGACATTCTTAGTCATGTTCAAGGGCTAGATGATGGATTTGGATATCTTGTTATACATGAACTTCCGTACATTGGTAATGCTGTGGTTAACGATAACCGCACTGTTACTTACACACCAGCAAACCTATTTGTTGGTCAGGTTACCTTTGTTTATAGGGTTGCTGACGCTCATGGCGATTGGGATACTGGTGTAATTACTGTTGATGTTACGGAACAACCAAACTCAACGCCTGTTGCTAACGACCTTAGCGTTGCAACCAGTTTTAATACACCAGTTGATATTGATGTGTTACACAACGATACTGGATTAGACGATGTGCCCATCACCGTTACTATTAACTACCCACCAAACGCAGATCATGGTACTGCTGTGGTGAATGATGATAATACCGTAACATTCACACCTGCTCAGGATTACATTGGAGGTACCTTTTTCCAATATACAGTTACCGATGCTGATGGTGATGCTGATTTTGCTACGGTAAACGTTGTGGTAAAATCTGGCGAAAACTTTGTCCCTGTTGCTAATAACGATGAGGCAACAACCTATTTGAATACCCCTGTTCAAATTGATGTGCTGGCAAACGATTCTGGTTTAGAAGATGGGTTTGGAGATTTAATAATTCAGCAGAATCCTCAGTTTGGTGACGTGGTTGTTAATGACGATTATACAGTAACATTTACCCCAGCAAACTATTTCCTTGGTCAGATAGATTTTACCTATAAACTATCCGATTTAGATGGAGATTATGATTTTGGGAATGTCACTGTGTTAGTTACCGATGAATACAATCCAATTCCTGTAGCTTACAACGATAGCATTGGAACAAGTTTCAATGAGCCTGTAAATATTGATGTATTAGCTAATGATACTAATTTAGATGATACGCCAATAACGGTTACAATATTTGAGCATCCAAGCATTTTTGAGGGTGAAGCTTCGGTTAATGCAGATAATTCAATAACATTTACACCCAACCAAGATTTTTCGGGACCAGTAAATTTCCGATATCTTGTAACTGATGCTAATGGGGATTCCGATAATGCAAATGTTAAAGTTACAGTTAAAGATGGGGTGAATAATATTCCTGTAGCTAATGACGACAGGAGAGGAACTTCTTTTGAAACTCCTGTAACTGTTGATGTAACTACTAATGACACAGGGCTTGAGGATCAGCCAATCCTTGTCACTATTAGTTCAGAGCCAACATCTACTGAAGGTGTTGCTGCAGTTAACGATGATAATACCGTAACATTTACTCCTGAAAGTAACTTCGTGGGTGTTGTTGAGTTTATATACAGGGTTATAGATGCCGACGGCGATTGGGATGAGGCAACAGTTACAATCTCCGTTAAATCAGGAGAGAACATGGTGCCAGATGCCAACGATCTTAATGCCGTTACTCACATTAACCTACAAACTACTATTAACGTGCTCGAAAATGATACTGGTATTGACGATGAGCCACTATCGTTAATAATTACAGAATATCCCAGTGTTGAAGAAGGTACTGTAGAGATTAATGATGATAATACGGTTAACTTCATACCATATCAGGATTTCCTTGGCGCAACAAAATTCACCTATAAGATAATTGATAATGATGGTGATTTTGATACTGCTGAAGTCTCAGTAAGCGTAATTCATGAAATTATTGCTAATAATGATGAGGTGGAGTTAGAGCGAGGCGAAACTATAACCGTAAACGTGTTAGAGAATGATCATGGACTAACTGGCATTGATCCAACCGTGGGAATTTATGAGCAGCCAAATCATGGAGTTGTAACTGTTGATTCTGATTACAACCTTATATACACGGCTCCTGATGATTATGTTGGGCAAGATGTTCTAACATATCAAGTTTGTAGCCAGTACGGAGGATGTAGTCAGGCAAATGTTAATATTGAAATCATAAATGTGGGAATAGAAATACCAGAGGGATTCTCTCCTGACGGAGATGGTATTAATGACTTCTTTGAGATTATTGGCCTGGAATACTACGATCAGGTTAAGGTTAAAATTTACAACAGATGGGGTAACTTAGTTTACCAATCTATGGATTACAAGAACGACTGGGATGGTACAGCAAACAGTTCCCTCTCCGTTGGTCGAACATTGCCTAACGGCACCTACTATTATATAATTGAAATAGTAGATACAGACGATAGAATTAATGGTAACGTATTCCTTAAAAGGTAAACAGTAACTGAGTAAACAATTCGCTATGAAAACAATAATGCTTCAAATTAAAGGACTACTTCTAGTATCACTAGTTTTAACACTTGGTCTTAGTTCTGTTAGGGCTCAGCAAGATCCCATGTTTACCAACTACCTGCAAAATCCAATTGCTTTTAACCCTGCAATTGCAGGTACAGTTAATGGCCTTAATTTAAGCCTTTTAACCAGGCATCAATGGATTGGCATGGATGGTGCCCCTGCATCGTATAGTTTTGGTGCTCATACTCCATACATAAAACAAAATATGGGGCTGGGCTTTAATATGATGACAGATAAGGTTGGCCCATTAAGAAATACTCACATAACAGGGTCGTATGCCTATCAGATTACTATTGTTGAGGGTATGAGGCTCTCCATGGGTTTGAAGGCTGGTTTAAGTAGCTATAATGCAGCAATTGGAGGGTTGCAGGTTAATGATCCTTCAGACCCAAATTTCCAGGCCGATGAGAATAGGATTAGCCCTAATATGGGTGTAGGATTTTACCTGTACACAAATAATTATTATGCAGGTTTTTCCGTTCCAAAGTTAATTGAGCCTAAACTTAATAAGGAATATAGAGAAAGCCTGGAACCATACAATCCTCAAGTTTATCTAATGGGCGGTTATAGTTTTGAACTAAATAGAGATTGGGAGATAATGCCCTCAGTTCTTATGGGAATGATGAGCGGTGCGCCAATTTCTACCGACGTTACCGTACAGGCTTTATACTCTAAACGTTTCTATTTTGGCACCCACTATCGTATTGGAGATGCCGCTGGACTTTTTGTTAATGCGAAGGTAAACAATGATATTGCCGTAGGCTATGCCTTTGATTTCACCCTTAACAGCTTGTCCCAAATCAATAGTGGAACTCATGAATTTATGATTACTTATACTTTTCAAGAGTTTTGGAATAATGTGGATGGATGGCGATTTTAGAGTGAACACCCTAAATTTTCATATTATATAATCTACGATACCCTTTTTATTAAGGGTATCGTTTTTTGTGCTGACTGGTATCAGAGAAAATTTCACTTCTAATGTTGGGCATTAGAAAAGCATAGTTAATGAGAGATTTAGGCTTATGTTAACATTCTCTTAGTTCTATTCAGTTCATGTTTTTTGCGACTTTCAAACCTGTCGTGACCATCAAAATTGATAGCCAATGATAAAAAAAAAGGATGTTTTTCTATTTATACAATCATTAATTAATACCTTTGGCAGTATTGGGACAAACATAATTTTTTGAATCATGCTAACTTATACAATTAGTAAGCCGGATAATAGTGTGTCTGGTGAGATAACGCTAACCCCATCCAAGAGCATAAGTAATAGAAATATAGTGATTAGTGCTCTTAAAAGTTCAACTTTTGATATTAAAACAATTACAGAGAAGGATGCTGCTAAGCTTATTGATAAGTCAATTCGACAAGGTGAAGTTGCACTCGATCAGGGCGACCCCGCCAAAGCGATCCGCTTTTTAAGAGCATTCATTCGCTATTTCGGAGGGGAGTGGATTATTACAGGCTCCTCGGAAATGAAAAAACGCCCCGTGGGCGATGTAATTGAGATATTAAGAAAAGAAGGACTTAATATCAATTATCTCGAAAGAGAGGGGTTCCCCCCACTAAAAATTATTGGTAAAGGTTTTAAGGAAAGCATAACACGAGTAGACGCTGATATTTGCAGTCAGATTATCTCTGCTTCCCTTTTAATTTCCCAGGTGCTGCCTTCCGAGCAGGTAGTTGAGTTAAAGGATACGATAGTTAACTCTCCCTATATTAGTCAAACCATACGTCTTCTTAACTATTTAGGAATTAATAACGAATGGGATAAGGAGGAAATGCTTATAGAGCACGAACTCCATGATGGTACTGAAATGAGTATAGAGTCTGATTGGCTTTCAGCTAGCTATTGGTATCAGCTGGTTGCAATTACGCCTAAAGCTGAGCTAACAATAAACAACCTTAACCCAGAAAGCGTTCAGAGCGATGCTATTGTTAAGGAACTATTTGAACCTTTAGGAGTTAAAACTGTTGATGTTGAGCAGGGTGTAACAATAAAGAACACTAAAAGTAGATTAAAGTCTCTGGAGTACGATTTTACAAACAATCCCGATCTGGTTCCAACCATAGTAGCTACCTGCGTTGCAAAAAATATCCCGTTCCGTTTTCATGGCATGGAGATCCTAAGGCATAAAGATGTGGATAGAGTCATGGCAATACAAACGCAGATGAGTAAGTTTGGTGCCAAAATAGAAGTTGAAAAGAATGGTGAATTTGAAACCCTTACCTTTAATGGGGAAGCAAAAATTCCTGTAGGTAAATCAATCGAATTCTCAACCCTAGGAGACCATAGGCTGGCAATGGCTCTTGCTCCTATAGCCATTATGGGAATAGACATCACCATGAACGATCCCAGAGTTGTATCTAAATCATACCCATGCTACTGGGACGATCTCAAAAAAATTGGTTTTTCTGTTGACCAGGCCAATGGTTAGTTTACTGTTAACCTTTTTAACTTATCTTTGTTTAAGTTTTTAAATATTCTAAAACACAATACAGATAAGTTACTGTAAAAATTAGGTTTACAAATGCTGACTTTTAATAACACTGAAATAGCTTTTAAATGGCGCACAAATAAAGACTTGCGTAGAGCAAGATTGCTGTTTAAAACAATTTCATGGACACCCTTAGTTTGGTTAGGCGAAAAATTTGTTCGGGTAGCTACAACCCTAAGAATTCCAATTGCATGGCTTGTGAAGCCTACAATATTTAAGCACTTTGTTGGTGGTGAAACTCTTCAAGATTGCCAGCCTGTTATATTAAAATTGGCTAAATACAAAGTTAAGTCTATTCTTGATTATTCTGTTGAGGGCACAGGTTCTGATAAGTCTCAGGAGTTGGCTTTTAACGAGATTTTGCAATCTATTAACTTTGCCTCCAATAATCCTGATGTACCGTTTACTGTTTTTAAGCCAACGGGCTTAATCGATGTCACAATCCTAACTAAAGTTAGCAACAAAGAAAATCTCTCCACTCAAGAAGCTGAAAAGTTTAATCTTTTTAAAAATAGGGTTGATACTTTGTGTCAAGCCTCGGCAAAAATTCCAAAACCCATACTGATTGATGCTGAAGACACATGGTACCAAAGCGCTCTAGATGATGTGGCCACTGATATGATGCAGAAGTACAACAGCAAGCACGCAATTGTTTTTAACACACTGCAAATGTATAGAGTGGATAGGTTAGAGTTTCTTAAAAAAAGTCATAGTCATGCACTGGAGAATGACTATGTGCTAGGTGTGAAATTTGTAAGAGGTGCCTACATGGAGAAGGAAAGGGAACGAGCCGCAAAGAATGGGTACCCATCACCCATACATCCAGATAAGCAGGAGACTGACAAGGCTTTTGATCAAGCTCAAGAGTATGCTCTTAATAATATCAACTCAATATCAATTTTTAGTGGGACTCACAACGAGGAGAGTGTACTAAAGCTTGTAAAACTGATGGAGAGTGCTGGTATTAGTCATGAAGATCCCCGTGTAACATTCTCACAGCTATACGGTATGAGCGATAATATATCATTTATTTTGGCTCATGATGGTTACAATGTTGCTAAGTATATTCCGTACGGACCTGTCCGTCATGTAATGCCATACCTCATTAGACGTGCACAGGAGAACACCTCTGTTAAGGGGCAAACTACTCGCGAGTTGTCACTTGTAAAAAAGGAGTTGCAAAGAAGGAGTAAATAGTATAATTTCGTTTTATTAATAAACCAAGTTATGAAGTTTGATAATTCTGATACAGCCGTAAAAATTCAAATGCAAAAACGCCTTGTTGCTGTTCTTGTTGCCGTTCTGGTGGCTCTAATATATTTTATCCCAAGTTTTTATAATTTATTTCATAGCACTCTAGGTATATCAAAGGTAGCGTTAACGCTCATCTTTCTGGCATTGTTTATCTTTTTTTATCTGTACCATCTAGTGGCTGCATCGTCATTTTTCTATTATAACGATGATGATAGAAAGATAATAATACGGTTCTATCAACTAAATATGCTTGACCCTAGCAAGAATTCATTCGAAATACCAAAACGTGAATTCGCAGGTTTTACAATAAAGCGAAAATTTAAAATTCGTGAGAATCTAATTGTATTTCGTAACTACCAAGGGAAAATTGTAAATTATCCGCCTGTTAGCATAAGTTCGTTACCTTCCGCATTAAGGCAAAAGTTAATTGCTTCTCTTGATAAGCATAGCCCAAAAAAGTAGCAGGTAAATCGTATTCAAAGTGCCAAAACTATGAACACCGAATTGTTAACCTATCAAATAGGTATAACCATGATACCTAAGATAGGTAGTATTAACGCAAAAAAACTAATAGCATATTGCGGAGGTGTTGAGGGAGTTTTTAAACAATCAAAAAGTGCTTTACTAAAAATACCAGGAATTGGTGAGGTAATTGCAAACTATATTGCCAAACAAAAGGTTCTTGATAAGGCAAAACTTGAGGTTGATTTTGTCCAAAAGCACAATATTTCTACATTCTTCTATCTCGATTCTGATTATCCTAATAGGCTCAGGCACTGCGACGACGGACCAATTGTTCTGTTTGTTAAGGGGAAGGAGGAGATTGATTTTAATCACACAAAAATTATAAGCGTTGTTGGTACACGTAATATAACCGACTACGGCAAGGAGGTTTGCGAGGATATCATTAACAATCTTGTAAAGCGAGGGCACAATCCCATTATTGTAAGCGGTTTAGCGTACGGGGTTGATGTTTGTGCGCATAAAGCAGCGCTTAAAAATAATATTCCTACCATTGCTGTGTTAGGGCATGGGCTCGACAAAATGTACCCTGCAGTTCATAGGTCTGTGGCTAAAGAAATTTTTAAGCAGGGAGCCCTTATTACAGATTTTCCTTCAGAAACGCAGTTCGATAGGAACAATTTTATCAAAAGGAACAGAATAATTGCTGGTCTTTCCGATGCAACCATAGTAGTTGAGAGTGCAGAAACAGGAGGTTCACTCATTACGGCCGATATTGCCATGTCATATAATCGAGAGGTTCTTGCTGTACCTGGGGCTGTTCACCAAAAATACTCAAAAGGCTGCAACCTGCTTATAAAATCTAATAAAGCTGCGTTGTTAGAATCTGCCGATGATGTTGAATTCCAACTAGGATGGGAAACTAAAGCCGACCAGGAGAAACACACACAGCTAAATATCTTCCCAGAATTATCTCGTGAAGATCAGGTTGTTTATGATGTAATTAGGGAGCATGGTCAGGAAGTGATAGATGTTATTTGTTTTAAAACAAAAATGCCATCCTCAAAAGTTTCGTCCATTCTACTCAAATTAGAGTTTGATGGATTGATTAAATGCAGGCCAGGCAAGGTCTTCGCTCTGACTAAGGCCTTGTAAAATAATCATAACTATTTAAGGTTTATAGCATTATCCCTAGTGTCATCCGATAGTTATCAGATGCGAATCCGCCTCCCGATAGCCATCGAGGACGGCGGATGAAGCAATCTATTTGAAAAGGGATTGCTTCAGAAATCCCGTCCCGATAGCCATCCATAGCCGTCAGGCTAACGAGGATTCTATTGTGTATTTCAGGGTCTTAACACTATTTTTTTGATGGCAGAGCAATCTGAAAAGCAAAAAAGTCAAGGTAGAATGGATTAGAGAACGCTAGCAACTTGCTA
>JAWLEY010000098.1:0-10259 GCA_041685855.1 Perlabentimonas sp.
TTTGCAAACCTAAAATAATGGTGAAGCCATTTGTTTTGACAGTAAAAGCAAAGATATAAATAATTAAAGAGCATAGCGATGAAAAGAACATTTCAACCATCGAACAGAAAAAGGAAGAATAAGCACGGATTTCGTGAGCGTATGTCAACTGCTAATGGACGCAAAGTGGTGGCTTCGCGCAGAGCAAAAGGTAGAAAGAGGCTAACTGTCTCAAGTGAACCTAGGCATAAAGTTTAAATAGTATTTCTATACTATGTTATGAAGCTGGCTTGTAGCCAGCTTTTTTTGTATGTGCATGTTGACTTAATTTAGTAGATGCGTGTAAAAAAAGAGACCAGCGCTTAAAGTGCTGGTCTCTTTGGGTTTAAGTATAGCTTAGGTTTGTTGTGGTTTACATCTTAACAAAGCGCTTGTTGATAGGCATTTTCTCCTCATCTATTGAGATAATGTAAACACCTTTCGATAGGTCGCTTACGTTTATATGAGAATCGATGCTGTTAAGCATTTGCCTATGAACTAAACGTCCTTGAAGGTCGTACACACTAAGCGAAACCTCACCTGAGATTCCCTTAAGGCTAATGTTTAACCTGTCTTTTGTTGGGTTAGGGTAGATGCTGTAAATCTCACCCGCTTCGTTATCAAGCGTTTCGGCAAATGGTTCTTCAACTGTAGTGGTAACTTTGCTTTGTACAACGTTAATTGTGTAATCCTCAACCTCTCCATAAGAGAAAGTTTCGCAAGGAGTTTGCTCTGCATTGTACTTCATGCTCACTCGCATGCGGGTTGTTCCCAAATTAGCATCGGTTGGAATAGAAACATCAGCAGAAAGCAGGTTCTCGCTTGAAGAGGAGCCGAGTGATACTCGTTCGCTTTCCTCAAACTCACCGTTCTGGTTAAAGTCAATCCATACAGCCCAGTACTCTGTGTAGCTGCTGCCGCTGAATCCAACCTGGAAGTTAATAGGTAGAGTTTCTCCTAGAGCAACAGTGGCTGTTTGGGAAGTGAAATCAGCATAACCGTTATTGTCACCTGAAACGTTATCGATTTCTGCAAATTTTACACGGTCAATCCATTCGTAGCTTGAGTCATTACCTTTGCTTGCGCAGTACGATATGGTTGTGTTAAGAGTAGTGAACGTTGCAGTAGAAGAGTATTCGCTGCTTCCATTAGCGTTGTTAGCTCGCACCTGCCATTCGTAAACGCTTCCAGCATCTAAATCAGTTGCATTTGCTGATGTGCCTGATACGTTACTACTATTCCATGACCCACCTTGCTTACGGAATTGAACATCGTAAGAAGTAGCATCAGCAGAAGCGTTCCAACTTAATGTAGCACTGCTGGTAGTTATATCAGATGCAGTAAGTCCTGTTGGTGTTGCAGGAGGATTGGTTGATCCAGCAACAATTTGTACTGTATAGTCCTCAACCTCGCCGTAGCTAAATGATTCGCAAGCAGTTTGAGCACCGTTATACTTCATGCTAATGCGCATACGAGTAGTTGTAGGTGCAGTACCTGCTGGAATAGTAATTGTTCCGGTAACAGTACTTTTGCTCATACTACCTGGGTCAAATATAAGGTCACTTGCATCGAATGTTGCGTTTCCATTCAAATCTACCCATATTTTCCAGTACTCATTGTAAGTGCTGCTTGCAAAACCTGGCACTAAGCTGATATCATAAGTTTTACCTGCTTCAAGTGTGATTACCTTATCGGTAAAGTCTGTGTATCCAGCTGCATCTGAACTGTTAGTAAAATCGCCAATAGTTACGCTGCTAATCCACTCATAAGATGAGTTGTTTCCTTTAGACTCACAGTAAGATGCGCCACTTTCCTCTTCTGTTGTAAATGAAACTATGGAAGAGTAACTGCTTGACCCACTATCGTTTTTGGCACGTACTTGCCATTCGTAGGTAGTTCCTGAGTTTAGGTCGTTTGCGTTAGCAGAAGTGCCAGTAACATTGCTTGTGTTCCACGATCCACCTTGCTGACGGAACTGAACATCATAAGAGTCAGCATCGGTAGAAGCATTCCAGTTAAGCGTTGCGCTACTAGTAGTTATGTTGCTAGTAGTTAAACCTGTTGGAGTTGCTGGAGGCTGCTGTGTTTCCTCTTCTGTTGTGAATGAAACTATGGAAGAGTAGTTACTTGAGCCAACATCGTTTTTGGCACGTACTTGCCATTCGTAAGTAGTACCTGAGATAAGGTCGTTTGCGTTGGCAGAGGTTCCAGTAACGTTGCTTGTGTTCCACGAGCCACCTTGCTGACGGTATTGTACATCATAAGAGTCAGCATCAGCAGAAGCATTCCAGTTAAGCGTTGCGCTATTTGTAGTTATGTTGCTTGTAGTTAAACCTGTTGGAGTTGCTGGTGGTTCTTCTTGAGAAGAAACGATCTCTACTGTATAGTCCTCAACTTCACCATACGAGAATGCCTCGCAAGCTGTTTGTTCTCCATTATACTTCATGCTAACACGCATACGAGTTGTGGTTGGTGCCGTTCCTGCTGGGATAGTAATTGTTCCCGTAACAGTAGTTTTGCTCATGCTGCCTGGATCAAACATAAGGTCGCCAGCATCGAAAGACATTGTATTGTCTAGGTCAACCCATATTTTCCAGTACTCGTTGTAAGTGCTGCTTGCAAAACCTGGCTCTAAGCTGATGTCATAAGTTTTACCTGCCTCAAGAGTAATTACCTTATTGGTAAAGTCTGTGTAGCCAGCTGCATCTGAACTGTTGGTAAAATCGCCAATGGTTACGCTGCTAATCCATTCGTAGGAGGAGTTATTTCCTTGAGATTCACAGTAAGAAGAGCCGCTAGCTTCCTCGGTAGTGAAAGTGGTAATTGAAGAGTACGAGCTGGTTCCGTAGGAATTTTTAGCAGCAACCTGAAATTCATAAGTAGAGTTAGCATCTAAGTCACTTGCATTAGCGCTTGTGCTTGAAACGTTGCTAGTATTCCATGATCCACCTTGCTTACGGAACTGAACATCGTAAGATGTTGCTCCGCTTGAGGCGCTCCAGTTAAGGGTTGCGCTTGTCTCAGTAATATTGTCAGCATAGAGTCCTGTTGGAGCAGCAGGGGCCTCGCCTCCGCCTCCGCCACCAATCATCTGTTGTAGTGCAGAAAGCGCTTTTTCAGCATTTAAACGCCCACTACCAAGCTGGCCTGTATAGTTTGAGTTCAGAGAGTAATGGTCATCAACATTATCAACAAGAAGGCTCCAAACCTCAGTGCGTGTTAATGTTTCTCCGTTACGGTTTGCGTAGGAAGCCAAAAGCGCAGCAACACCTGAAACGTGAGGGCATGCCATTGATGTTCCCTGATAGTATGCGTAAGAACTTCCAGATACGGTGCTAAGTACTCCACCTGGATCGTTGCTTGAACTCTGTTCTCCACCTGGAGCAGAGATGTGTATCCAAGATCCGTAGTTTGAATAGTAGGCTCTTACATCTTTATTATTAGTTGATGCAACTGACATGGCTTCGCTGTAGTAGCCAGGCCACCATTCACCGTCGTCGTCGTCGTTTCCTGCTGCGAAAATGGTAATACCGCCATCCATTACATCACCACCACCATTGGTGTTAAAATAGTCGATGCCATCAATCTCGCCTTGCTGATAAGCACCTGCCGAGCCGTATCCCCAACTGTTTTGAGAAATTGCAGCTCCATTGTCAGCAGCATATGTCATCATGCCTAATACGCTAAGACCATGGTTGCCATTAAAAAGATCTAGAGTCATAATTTGAACACCATCGCCAGAACCAGTTCCGCCTGCAACACCAGAAACACCTGTACCATTGTTAGTAACAGCAGCAATTGTTCCTGCCACATGAGTACCGTGGCCACCTGCGGTTGTGTTTGTGCCTTCGGGCCCTATAGATGGCCACATGTTAGCCTGTATGTCGGGGTGATTGTGCTGTACACCTTCGTCGATAACGGCAACAATTACGTTAGAGTTCCCCTTTTCAATCTCCCATGCCTCAGGCAGGTCAATATCTTTACCGGATGTTCCACCGTTTTGCCCAGTGTTATTGTAATGCCACTGATCAGTGTATTGTGGGTCGTTGGGAGTCCACTTGCTACTTTTTGAGCTTTTATCCTCAACCTCTTTTACATTTGGCTCCACATTGCCAACTAACTTTTTCTTGTAAACAGGTTCGGCAATCTCAATCTCATCAAGGCTAGCAAATTTTTCTACCAATTCTTTGATGTTAGCCTTCTCATTAACTTCAATTTCAAACCATAGATGAAAACCCCACGCTTTGTGACGTTCGCGATACTGATTTGATTTTGCTGATCTTTCGTAAAGTCCATAAAGTAACGATTTGTACTGCTTTGCACCAGTTTCCTGGTTTAAAGCATCAACGTTTTTAATACCAGTAACAACAAATGCATTCTTCTCTGCTTTGGTTAAAGTTTGAGGAATGGATTCTTCCATTGATGCCTTAAACTTCACCAGAATCTTACCTGGTTCATAAGCATCTGTTGGTACTTTGCTTAAATCAACTGCTGGTCTCTCACCTTTTACAACATTGTAACCATCTTGCGAAAAGGCCCATGTTGAAGTAAAGGCAAGCAATAAAATAAATAGAAGCTTTCTCATAAAAATAGATTTTAGTTTATGATTTGTTGATAACAAAAATGCTGTTAAGCATCTTTTTTTGTTGTGCGCAATTTAGTTAAATAAAAACTTTGCAGATGTTTTGTAGACGAACGACCATTAACTACCCATAAACAACGCCCTGCCAAGAAAAGTATAGTGTAAAAATGAGTTTAGTGTAATAATTTTCAAAAAATAGAGAGTTATACCTTTTATATTATATGATTTTTTGGTTATCCGCTTGTTTACCACTTGAGCAATCTGATTTTCTTTTACATAGTTACAATTGTGGCAAATAAGCGGATAATCATACATGATTTTAAGGCGAAGTTCATGCACTTACAATTAGTACCATATTTTTTAAGAGTATATACTAATGTTGAGCAGTCAGTTTGTAAAAACCATATTATCTGAACTTTTTACTTTTTGGTATGTTTTTTATGGGGTTGTTTAGCCTATTTTTTTTATATTGGGCGCGATTAGAAAATGACTCCAATCTTATATATTTAGAGATATCCTATATGGAATTAAGGTGTGCAATTGTTGATGATGAGCCACTGGCTATAACGGTGCTTGAGGGGATGCTTGAAAAGATACCAGGCATTAATGTGATAGCAACGTTTAATGATGCCCTTTCAGCTATGGATTATCTTGCTGATGGTAGTAATGAAGTAGATTTTCTTTTCTTAGATATTGAGATGCCTAGCCTTTCGGGGATAGATTTTTTAAAAACCCTAACCAGTCCACCACCCGTTATTATATCCTCTGCCAACAAGAATTATGCAATTGAGGGATTTGAACTGAATGTGGTTGATTACGTTTTGAAACCAATTACTTTTGAAAGGATTGTTAAATCAATAAATAAAATTAAGGAACGATTTGATAAGGAAGTTCAAGCTTCAGATGAATCACCCGAAGCTCTCTTTTTGAAAGAGAATAAGAAGATGGTTAAGGTTGTTATTGGTAATATACTTTATATTGAGGGTGTTAAAGATTATGTTAAGGTTGTTACCAATAGAAAAATGGTAATTACTAAGAATAAGATATCGTATTTTGAAGAGATTTTACCCTCTGATGATTTTATTCGTGTTCATAAATCATTTATTGTTGCCGTGAAGCACATTGATGCCTATAGTAGTTCGTACATTGAAATTGGTTTTAATGAAATTCCTGTAGGTAGGTCTTACAAGGATAGTGCCCTTAAAAAGTTGGGTAAAATTAGCGAATCAGAATAGTATGCGAATAGTTAGCAGCCTTTTACAACATCCTTGCTTATTAATCCTAATAGGTGTATTGTTCCAACTTTCAGGTTCAGTTCGGGCTCAATCTCCTGAGCGTGGGTTGGTCATGTCAAAATACTACTCCCCAAAAGATTATAATGCCGGAACACAAAATTGGGCAATAGCCCAAGATGACCGCGGAGTAATGTATTTTGGTAATACGATGGGCGTGTTAATATTCGATGGTAATCACTGGGAACTTTTAGTGCAGGAGGTTTCTACAGTTAGGAGTTTATCTGTTGATAACAAAGGTGTAGTTTATATTGGGGGATATAATGAATTGGGTTGCTTAAAGCCCGATAGGCAGGGGAGGATGCAGTATTATTCATTAACTGATAGTGTTGATGAAGAGTATCAGGATTTTGGCGAGATTTGGGATATCCTTAGTATTTCAGATACAACTTACTTTTTAACTGATAGTTTACTTTTTCGTTATCACAATAATTCCTTCTCTTATTGGAAATCTGAGGCTGATGGGTTTTATTTGAACCATGCAATTAGCGGGAGACATTTTGTTCAGGAGCTTGGCAAGGGGTTAATGATTTTTGATGACGACTCGTTAAAGCTAGTGAATGGAGGAGAGTATTTTTCTAATATATCAATTAGGAAAATTTTTGGCTATGATGATGGTTTGCTCCTATGCTCTAGGAATCACGGGTTGTTTTTATACAACGATAGGTCAGATACACCTATAATTAAAAGACTTGACGAGGTGTCTGAGGCTGGAGCAAAGTTGAATACCTATTTTATTGAGCACTCCTTTTATCACGGAACCGAAGTTGGAGGTAATCGTTTAGCCCTGGGCTCAATAACCGGAGAGGTTTTGGTGGTTAACTCAAACTTTGAGGTGGTTGATATTCTTAACCATGAATCTATAGGAAGTAAGTCGAGAGCAAACTATTTATACTTTCAAGATAATCAGCAACTTTGGCTTGCCTTGGATAATGGCATCAGCATGGTTGAGATATTGTCGCCCTACAGATACTGGGGAGAAGACAATGGTTTTAAAGGAGTTCTTACAGATGTGGCGAGGCTAAGAGATACTCTTTTTGTTTCTACAACCTCCGGTGTTCTTTATACTACAACCCCTGAAGAAGAAAAATTTCAACTAAATAGTTTTAAGCCAGTTCCTGGTAAGTATGAGCAAGCATGGCACTTTCTTTATTTCAATCCGTATTCAGCTAATGAGCTACCCGAAAAAAACAAAAAGCTTTTGGTGGCGGCCACGGCGGGTGTTTTTGTCGTTGAAAAAGGTAGGGGAGTAAATGTTTCAGATTACGAAAGTATTAGCCGATTGCATCAAAGTAAGAAGGATCCTTCCATGCTGTTTGTAGGCTACTCAGGTGGTATTGCTGCATTGTCGTTTAAATCTAACAAGTGGACGGATCACGGCCAAATGTTTGGAATTTCACATCAGATAAGCGAGATTGCCGAGGATGAACAGGGTAACTTGTGGCTTGGAGCAAACCATATTGGTGTTTACAGGATTGAGAACCCTTTGTCTCAACATCGCGATTCAGTTAAAATCAACCTATTTAATGACAAACATGGCTTAGCATCCTTCAAAACAATTTCAATTTTTGATACCTATGAGCCTATTGCCTTTAATATTGATGGAACTATATACGCTTTTAACGAAAAGCAGAATCGTTTTCAACAAAAGGATGTTTCAGAATTTGTTAGCAAAGTAGATAGTATTGATGATGAAAACCAAGAGCCTGATACCCTTTCGCTTTTCAGAGTTCAGGATGATGTAATTACGAATGCATACATTACACACCCAAATGATACCATTTTGTGGTTTGCCACAAATAATGGTTTATTCAGGTACAAAGGTAGGGCCCCGCGCCAATATCACGATATACCACCAGCCATAATTAGCAGGGTAGTTTCTGGCGATTCTGTTCTTTTCTATGGAACAAACATAGCGCTGGAAGAGAATGTGTTGGAAGGAAAGAAAGGCTTTCTTCTTAACTCAAGCCCAGTAGTTGATTTAAAAACCATACTTGATTTTAAGCACAACTCGTTAACATTTCATTACGCCTTACCATATTTTGAGGGCAGCATCAAAAATCAGTTTAGCTATTATTTAGAAGGTTATGAAGATGATTGGTCTGACTGGAGCAGTGAAGCAAAAAAAGAGTACACGAACCTATACGAAGGCAAATACATATTCAAGGTTAAAGCAAAAAACATATATGGAATAGAGAGTGATGTGGCTGAGTACCATTTTACAATACTGCCCCCTTGGTATAGAACCTATTTGGCTTATGCTGCATACATCCTCATTGCAATTCTTTTTATTGTGCTAGTTGTTATTTTATACACCAGAAGGCTTGTTAAAGAGAAAGAGAAACTTGAGATATTAGTGGTAGAGCGCACCCAGGAAATTTTAATGCAAAAGGAAGAAATCTTGGTGCAGTCAGAGCATCTAAAGGAGGCGAACGAATGGATAAAGGCTAAAAATATAGAGCTGGAGTCGCAGAAGAACGAGATAGAGATAAAAAAGAATCAGCTTGAAGTGAGTAATGCAACAAAGAATAAATTCTTTAGAATTATTGCACATGATTTAAGGAATCCAATTAGTACCCTTGTTAATACAACCGGCTATATCCTTACTGATATTGATAGTATTGATAGAAAGACCACCAAGCAGTTTATTGAGAACTTAAACTCGCTTTCACTCAAAACTTATAACCTGCTGGAGAATTTATTAGATTGGTCATCGGCTCAAATGGGTGGGTTTGAGTATAAACCTAAGTCGCTCGTATTAAAATCGTTGGTAATGCAAAATGTTGAGTTGATAAGTGGAGACTTGGATCAAAAAAACATCAATGTTTCAATTGACATACCCGATGATCTTAAGGTACGTGCCGACGAGAATATGCTGCTAACTATTATTCGTAATTTATTGTCAAATGCCGTGAAGTTCACTTTTGATAACGGAACTATAAAAATTTACACACAGATTAGTGAGGGTGTTTGCAAGCTTAGTATATCTGACAATGGCGTTGGTATAAGTGAAGAGAATTTGGAGAAACTATTTAAGGTAGATAAGGATGTTCGCACCTACGGCACTAGAAATGAGAAGGGCTCAGGTATCGGCTTGCTGCTTTGTAAAGAATTTGCCGAACTTAACGGTGGTACAATAGTAGTTGAAAGCAAACCCAATGAAGGTAGTACGTTTGCAATTACCTTAATGCTGGCCTAGATTAAACTTGTCTGGCAACTCACTAAATTTCCTGTTCCTTTTTATAAAATAATGAATAAGTATACTGCTTTTGTAAAGAGATATACGCGGGTGTTTTTGTTGCTTTCTCTTCTTCAGGTTTTTCTTTAACCTTTTAAAAAAATATGCATGTGCTTTAAAAACTGACCATGTAAGATTTGGTTTGCCAGATATTGCATACCCAAGTGCTGACGCATTATCGAGCAGCAAACGTATGAAAAGAACAGGCATTAAACTACGGGAGGAAAGGTTTTTAAGTAGCATTAACAGGTTGTTCCTGTGATTGTAGTAAACCTTTCTGGCGCTAATTTTTGACAAGGTTGCTCCGCCAACGTGGTAAACCTTTGAGGCAGGAACACACCATATTGAGTGCCCCTGGCGTTTTAATCTCCAGCAAAGATCAATCTCCTCCATATGAGCAAAAAAGTCCTCGTCAAATCCTTCTGATTTTATAAATTCCTTCGATCTAACAAGCATACATGCGCCGGTGGCCCAGAATATTTCTTTGGTTTCGTCGTATTGCCCGTTATCATCCTCAATGATATTTAGTATGCGACCACGACAAAAAGGATATCCAAGAAAATCTAAAAAACCGCCCGCAGCTCCAGCGTATTCAAATTTTTCGGGGTTTTTATAATCAATTATTTTGGGCATGCATGCTGCGGCTTCCGGAGTTTGCTCCATAAAACCTATTAATGGCTCTAGCCAGTTTTTACCAACGCTAACATCGGAATTAAGTAAAACAAAGTATTCGGCTTTAATTTGCTTAAGTGCCTGGTTGTATCCCCCTGCAAAACCATAATTCTTGTTAAGAACAACTACTCTAATATTTGGGTAATTCTCTGTAAGCCACTGAACCGAATTGTCGGTTGAATTATTGTCTGCCACAATCACATCTACCCCAAATTCGGAATGTGTTGAGTGTTCAATAACTCCAGGCAAGAATTGTTTTAGAAGTTTCTCGCCATTCCAATTTAATATTACTACAGCTACCCTTTTCATCTATTCCTGCTGATTTGATTTGTCCACCCTTTTTCGTTTCCAGCGACGGTGCGACCAAAGCCAGTATTCAGGTTTCTCTTTTATTATATTTTCAAGCGTTTTTATATATTTCTCTGTTATCTCGTAAGGCTTTTCATCTTTAGGCTTT
>JAWLEY010000099.1:0-10233 GCA_041685855.1 Perlabentimonas sp.
AAGGCTGAAATTCTTTCTGGCATAGCTAATGGTTTAAAGGACGAGCGCGACTACCTTGCAAACCTTCTGGCTCAGGAAGCTGGGAAACCCTTAAAGTACGCATTAGGTGAAGTTGATAGGGCCATACAAACCTACAAAATAGCATCTGAGGAGTGCAAAAGGTTGCCTTCGGAATTTATTCAGCTAGACTGGACACCTGCTGGCGAAGGCAAAGAGGGATTAGTAAAATATTTTCCCGTAGGGCTGGTTGCAGCCATATCGCCGTTTAACTTCCCTCTAAATCTCACCTCACATAAAATCGCACCGGCCATTGCATCGGGATGCCCAATAATACTTAAACCAGCAAGAAGCACACCGCTATCTGCACTAGAACTAGCTCGAATAGCATATAGCACATCGCTCCCAAAAGGAGCGCTTAGTATTCTACCAATGGACAGAGAATCGGGGAATCAATTGGTTACCGATTCCAGATTTAATCTGCTTACATTTACAGGTTCGCCGCAGGTTGGCTGGAAAATGAAAGCTAATGCCGGAAAAAAGAAGGTGGTGTTAGAACTTGGGGGAAACGCCGGCGTAATTGTTTCAGATACGGCCAACCTACAGCATGCCGTAAACAAATGCCTAACAGGAGCCTTTGCATACTCTGGTCAGGTGTGTATTCACACCCAGCGCATTTATGTTCATGAAAATGTATTTAAAGAATTTGTATTGCAGCTAGCAGAAAAGACTAAAGAACTAAAAATTGGCGACCCTACAAATCCTGAAACAGACATATCAACAATGATAGATGATGGGAATACCAGCAGAGTTAAGGAGTGGGTTGATGAGGCAATTGCCAATGGTGCCAAAATAATTGAAGGAGGAAAGATAAGAGGAAATGTTTTTGAACCTACAATAATTACAAATACAAAACCAGAAATGAAAGTTTGTGCTGAAGAGGTTTTTGGCCCTGTGGTAATTGTAGAACCTTACAAATCGTATAGCCAAGCGATAGATGCAATTAATGATTCACAATTCGGGTTGCAAGCGGGGGTGTTTACCAACAGGCTGAATGAGGAGCACGAAGCTTTTAACAAGCTAAGGGTTGGTGGAGTAATAATTAACGATGTACCTACCTTCAGGGTGGACCATATGCCTTATGGAGGAGTTAAAGATTCGGGGCTTGGACGCGAAGGTGTAAAATATGCAATACATGATATGATGGAGCCCAGGATACTGGTAAGAAGCCAAAGCTAAACAAGACAAGCAAGTTTATTATAGCAAAAAACATTTTTCCACAAAAAAATAACCATGCATTTCTTATCTTTACACCTTTTAAAACAATTATGGAAGATTAATGACCATTACCATTTTTATTAAAGGCATTGTTGTAGGTTTACTTGCCTCCATTCCGTTGGGACCCATTGGGGTTATATGCATTCAGCGCACAATAAACAAGGGGAAAGTAAGCGGTTTTTTAAGCGGCTTAGGTGCTGCTAGTGCCGATACAATTTTTGCAGCCATAGCTGGTTTCAGCCTTACATTTATAATTAATTATATTGAAGAGAGACAGATAATTTTTCAAGCAGTTGGAGGTGCTGTTGTATTTCTCCTTGGTATTAAAATCTTTTTCACCAATCCTGTAAAACAACTCAGACGCCACAAAAGGAAAAAAGACAACCTGCTTGAAGATTATCTATCTGTTCTGGCAGTTACAATAACAAACCCTCTGGCGGTTTTCCTATTCATTGCGCTTTTTGCATCGCTAGGGGTAGTTACTGATAATATTAACTGGGCAAAATCACTTATTACAACAAGTGGGGTATTCCTTGGTGCTGCAATATGGTGGTACATACTAACATCACTGGTGAATATTTATAGAAGAAAATTTAGGCTAAGGCAGCTTTGGTGGATAAACAAGATATCAGGAGCCGCCATTTTCACTTTAGGGGCTGTTGCTATCATTGGATTAGCTAGACTGTTTTTTTAGAGAAATTTTCAGTAATACTACAAAAAAGCAAACAATCAAATAATATTGTTACGCCCCTTCCACCGCAGGTATCTTTTTTTTTCATATATTTAGCAATAATTCAAATCAACATTTGCAACATAATCTTATCAGGATAATATTGTATGACAAATGCTTGCATTGAAGTAATTACGTTTCTTTAATAAAAAACCTAATTCGGCATGAATTTAGCCAACCGCCTTTTGAAATTTTTTTCGTTCAAACTTGAAGACAAGTGCGAAAAGGAGCATTTTGCAAAGTTACTATCTATTAGCGTGGCTAGCATTATTATGATTGCCTTGCTACTAATTCACGCAGCCTTATTTTTTATATCATCAGAAAACATAGCAGGTATAGTTTCCGGACTAGCTGGTGTAGCAGTTGGGGTGTCCCTAATTGTTATTATTAAGAAAGTTCAAGTAAACAGTTACAGTTTTATTCACATATCAATTCCAGCTTTATTTTTTCTTTATTTAATCTGGTCAGGTAATATTTTTCTTACTGGTTCTTTGGCAATCTGCTTGCTCCCCATTATTGCCATTGGTGTTCTGGGTTACAATAAGGGAGCCGTTTTTTCACTTACTTTCTTACTCCTTGCCATAATTGGTCTTTTTGCTCCATTTGGAGAGGATTCGCCCAGCGAGAAAGTAAGTTTATTGCTTAAGTTTTTGTTCATCATCTCTTACCTTTCTGTTGTTTTTGCAGTTTATCTTCTTGATGCCATTAGGGCAAAATCTTTACAGAATATGGAGAAACAGCTGCTTGACCAAAAGAATTCAACGAAACTAAAAGAAGAGTTCATAGCAAAACTATCACATCAAATCAGAACCCCGCTAAACAACATCATGGTAATTGCAAATATTTTAGAAAGCGTTACTGAGGATGAGAAGCAGAAGGATATGATTGATACAATACATGCATCCACCAATAATCTTGTAAATGTTGTAAATAGTATGGTGGAGATATCAAACGTAGATATTAAGGAAAGGGGCAGCGTTAACTTAACATTTAACCTTTACACCACAATAAATAGCACTATAAAACTTTTCTCAACTCAGGATTCTAGCCATAACACTTTCTCGCTTAAGATAAACGACTCTATACCTGATAATTTAATTGGTGACCCAGTACGTATTAAGCAAATTTTCCTAAATCTAATTGAGAACATACTTAAGAATAAGAGCAGCGAGAAAATTAGTATAAGCATAGATATTGATAAAGGGAAAGAAACTCTTGAGGATATTGAACTTCTTGTTAAAATTAAAAGCAACAGGCCAATTCTTCTGCCCCTTAACGAAGGGCATAATCTTTACGTGACAAACGAAAGTACATTAACATCTGCTAGCACACAAATGTATATTGACCTGCTGGAGATGTCCATAACGCAAAAACTTATTGAAAGCAACGGAGGAAAACTTAGCATAGCACTAAGTTCCGAGGATGCTGCTTTCTCTTTCCCTTATAAGTTTAATAAAGTTGCCCAAAAGGTAACTAACCTGAAAACTGATAAAGAAGTACCAACCGAAAAACCAAAAAACGAAGAGAAGGACAACACACCAGACACACCATCGGTTAATTTGGAAGATGCTAACGTGCTGCTTGTTGAGGACAATCTGATTAACCAGAAAATTGTAGTGCTTAGCCTTAAGAAGGTTGTTAAGAACATTGAAATTGCCAACAACGGGAAGGAAGCCCTTGATAAATTTGGCACAAGCCGTTTTGATATAATACTTATGGATATTCAAATGCCAATAATGAACGGTATTGTGGCAACTAAGAAGATTCGAGAGATTGAATCAAGCTCAAACTCTCACACTCCAATTATAGCAATAACTGCAAACGCTCTGCTTGGCGACAAGGAGGAATGCCTTGCTGCCGGCATGGACGATTATATTAGTAAGCCCTTCCAGATTGAGGTGCTGATTCAGAAGATGAAAAATCTGCTGAAACTTTAGTATCCTTTCACATAGAAGGGAGTTAACCCCTTAACATCAATACCTAAAATATTTATGAAAAGGGATAGAGTTAGCACCTATATATTCACTTTCCTTGGCGTTGGTCTTACCATTTTTATTGTTGGATTTATTGGAATAAACCTCTCACTAAGGTTTATTGAGCAGAACTACGTTAAAATACAGGTAGATGTTAACCAAAGGCATGCTAAAAGCATGGCAAAACTGCTTGAGAACGAAATTAAAATGGGCATACCAATGGATACCATTAGGGCCCGCTTTCAGAAATCTATAGAGGGGACAGAGCACGATAAGGGGTTCCTTTGCATGTTCAACACAAACAATGCCTCCCTAGCCTGCCACCCCAACCCTAAACTTATAGGCATGGAGATGCCTCCAGAGTTCTCCTTCAAATTAACCTCACAGAAGGAAGTTAGTGTACCCCTGGAAATATCAAAGGGGCGTGCAATTTCTGGTCTTTATAAAAAGGGAGATATGGGTACCGACATTGTTCACATGGAACCCATAAAAGGTACACCCTGGCTGATGGCTGCACACACCAACTATGAACTTATTAAAAGTGAATTTGCCATTATAAAGCGCAACTACATTTTAGGAGCAGCCATACTGGGTATCCTTATAGCTATCGCTGCATCTGCTACCGCCAGGCGAATTGGACGTATTTATGAATCGAGAATTGAAAAAAAGAACCAGCTACTGGCCAAAAGTTACGCCAACCTGGAGAAATTAAATAAAGAGGTTACAAACCAAAAGGAGGAGATTGAAACGCAGAATAACATGCTTGTTTCGCAAAAGGATATAATTACAAAACAAAAGGATGATATTCTTGACAGCATTGAGTACGCCAAGCGAATTCAAGATGCACTTTTGAATGCCGAAAAATCGCTTATAAAACACGTGCCCAACCATTTTTTAATATTCAGACCCAAAGATATTGTTAGCGGAGATTTCTACTGGTGCAGGGAGAAAGATGACAAGATATACGTAGCAGCAGCAGACTGCACTGGCCATGGTGTACCTGGAGCTTTTATGAGCGTTTTAGGCATAACTCTGCTTAACGAGATTGTTGATACCACCAGCTGCGAAAAACCAAGCGACATTCTTAATGAATTAAGGGCTAGATTAAAGAAGGCTCTTAATCAGAATAACTGGGATGTGGATAATAGCGATGGCATTGAGATGTCGTTAATTCAGTACTCACCATCAGAGAAGGTGGTGCAACTAGCGGCCTCATACCAAACAATTCTGGTACATTCCAGCAATAATTTTCAGGAAATTAAGGGCGACCGATGCCCCATAGGCGTTTGCTTTGGCCGGGAGAAAAATTTCAACACGCATACCATTAACCTTGATGAGCCTAAAACATTCTATATGTATTCCGATGGTTATCCTGACCAGATTGGCGGTTTAGACAATAAGAAGTTTTATACCAGAAGGCTAAAGGAACTTATTGCCGAGAACTCCTACAAAGACCTTAATGAGCAAAAGATGGTTCTTGAACAGACCCTTGAAAATCATATGAAAGACAGAATGCAAACAGATGATATTATACTTTTAGGCGTTCGGTTATAATAAAACACAAAACCTTCGTCCTTCTACCTGGTTTTTCCTATGGATGATTATCAAGGGCTATCATCTGCAATGTTTTACCATGCTGCCTTACTGTTAAAACCTTGCAATTACTTGGGTATGTAATCTCATAAGGTTGTTCAGGTTGAAACTCTGCATGAATCTTAAAAAATGCTTTACTCTCATGCTTCCCCTGTGGACCGTACTCGTTAAGTTCCAAAACATCATCGCTAACTGAAATATCATACCACGACCCATAACCTTCGCCACTCAACCACTGTGCGTTTGCTGGCACATTAGCATGGCGCTCTGGCGCAGGGAATGTTTCATTTAGCCACCCCATGTCTTTGGCCCACTCCCTATAGTTTGGCCTTGGCACCTCAATCTTTTGGCCCTTGGCATTAAGCTTAGGCATTGCTAACCTATAGGCACCAGCCTTAACATTGGTGAGCGTGGTTGGAGTTAGGGGAACAAAAAACTTTAAGGGTATTAAATTTCTTAAGGGAGGATTACCAGCCTGAATAACGGTGCTAACAAACCTTGAACAATTAGTACCGCCGTAAACGAATGGCCCGTAAGGAAGAAAATGCTTAGCCTGCATTTCCAGTGCTTTATCCAAAGCTTTACTATAATCTATTGGTATTTGCGAGGAGTAAAGCGTTCCGTCGCCATGGTAAGATTTATTCTGTTGAAGTTCAGCAAGAATATCACCAATATTTACTACCCTCCCCGCATCAACTTTTGCTTTTGTTTGGACTGTAAGTTCGGTATCTGTTTCCCCGCTTCTAACTCGCCCATGATTATGGGGAGCATGGTATCTTCCAAAATCAAAATATCTGGTATCGCCTGTCTGCTTATTCACAAGAATAACCGCTGCATGACCAGCCTGATAGAAATAATCAATGTTGAAATTTAATCCACGCATAAGAAAATCGTACCAAGCTCCGGCTTGTTTACAAAAAGTTTCTGGCCAGGCCAGTGCAATTGCAATTCCTGAATAATTCTTACTCATAAAAATTCTATAATTCGTTTTCTAATACTTTGGCTATCTCGTTGAAATTTTCAAAGAAGGAATCAATATCATCCTTCTCAATCTCGTTATTAGATACTACCAGTCTAATAACTAATTTATTTCCAACGTATGCGTAGTTAACCATACTCTTGCCACTTCGCCTAAGTACTTCTCGCACCCTAAGGTTAAAATCATTAATATCAACTTTTTTATTGGGCACATACCTAAAGCATACGTTCACCGATTGGCGTGGAGCTACAAGCTCCAATTTTGGGGTTTCAAGAACAACCTCCTCGGCGTAGGCAGCCATATTCATAACATTCTCAACTCGTTGGGCATAACCTTTCTTTCCAAAATATTTCCACGCAAACCAAAGTTTTACTGCATCAACCCTTCTTCCGCACTGTATTGATTTTTTGCCCAAATCCTCAATATCATCAAGCCCATGATATATATAATCGGTATTGGCATCAATAATATTGCTATGAAGCGTTCCTTTCTCGCGCACAAGGATAACAGAACACATTAAAGGGATATTCATGAGCTTATGCGCATCCCAGGTAAAAGAGTCGGTTTGCTCAATGCCCTTAAATAAACTCTTATACTTGGAACTAAGGATTAGAGACCCACCAAAGGCACCATCGGCATGAAGCCATACGTTGTACTTCTTACAGATTGGGGCAATTTTATCTATTGGGTCAAAAGCAGCCATAACGGTTGTGCCAGAGGTTGCGGCAACAAAAAAAGGCTTCTCTCCCCTATCAATGCTTTTTAGTATTTCCTTCTCCAGCTCCTCAGGAATCATCCGTCCATCGGCATCGGCTTTTACTTTAATCACATTATTTGTTCCTATACCCAACAAATTTGCTGCAATATCCATTGAGTAGTGTGCCTGTTCATTTACAAAAGCTTTCAGTTTCAATGAACTATCAACGCCAGACGACCTAAAATCTGGGGCAATCCTATTGCGAGCACTGAACATAGCCATAAGGTTGGCATTGCTTCCGCCTGTAACAAAAATGCCATCGCCGTCTGCATAACCAGCATAGCTATTCATTAGTTTAATTAATTCTTGTTCGATATGCGTTGCAACGGGAGCAACCTCGTAGGTGTACATTGAAGTATTTGAAGCAACAGTAACAATATCGCCCAGAAAGGCAGGAAGGTTAAACCCTTGGTAAAGCTGATTTAAAAACTGTTTGCTACCTGTATTAACTGAATACTGAAAATACTTTTGTGCATAATGGATTAGGGACTCAACCCCCTCTCCATCTTGTGGAATTGTAAAATCAATATCGTTAAGCAACTTCTTTGGCTCTATGTACTTAACTACTTTACCTTCGTTGAAATTTGGATTATCTATATAATTCTTAACTACACTAAAAAAAGATTCCAAATCTTGGTTTTCAAAATCCATAAATATTTTTTATGCAGATTTTCAATTTATCATCAATGTAAACCAATGATTTTATTAATTAGTAAAATGCAAAATTAACAATGTTTTAAGAAATATGTTAGTTGTTGCATATCTGTTTTTATTGGAAAGGTTAAAGTTTTAAAAAAAAATATTGTTAGATACAAAAAAATTACCCCCCAGCATTGCTAGCCTCGTTATTTTAGGGAAAGTTTCCTGCTGTTTTATAAATATATTGCTTCGCAAATCCCGATAGCAGTCCATGTGCGCAGGGTTAAGTTCTATTGTCCCAACAAACATGGATTTTCATGACTCTTTGGTTACTTCTTTCTACGTTCTCCTTGATGAGAAAATTAGCAAAAATTAAGGTAAAACCCTGCCTGCCTGCGGCAGTCAGGCAGGGATGCTACCACCCGCCCTGTGAAAGGCGTGACACAGTGATTTATTTATTGATATTAGTATATATGAGATAGCAAATATCAATAAGAGATATGAATAATCTCTCAACTCAATTAACAATTATTAAAACCAAATCAATCAGTTACAATCTGAACCCCATAACCAACATATCGTCAATCTGATTGTAGTCGCCGCGCCACTCTGTAATTCTCTCCATTAAAATCTTCTTTTGCTCAGCAAATGGCATACTGTGAATGTCAACCAGCATATTTTTAAAGGTACGCGAGCCAAATTTTAAAAGATTTGGTCCCCCGAGTTGGTCGTGATAACCATCGGAAAAGAGGTAAACCACGTCGCCTCGTTTATACTCAATTATATGACGAGTAAACGGATTCTTGTCACGTTTAGTATATTTTCCGATGGGCATCCTATCGGGTTTTACCTCGTTAATACCCTCGTTATTAATACGCACAAAAGGATTATTGGCCCCGGCATACTGAATAGTTCTACTTTCGGGGTCGATTATACAGAGAGCCAAATCCATGCCATCGGCACGGCTACCCGTTGAGCTGGATAGGGTTGAAATAACATGTGAGCGTAACTTATTGAGAATCATATCGGCATAAAGGTTGTCTGGGGTCACAATTTCATTTAGGAAAGCAACGCCAAGCATGCTCATAAAAGCACCTGGAACACCATGACCAGTAGAGTCTGCAATAACAATAACTATTTGTTCCTGCACCTTTTTAACCCAGTAAAAATCGCCGCTCACTACATCACGGGGCTCGTATAGCATGAAGTTATCGGGCAGAACAGAGTTAATGTATTCAATATCAGGCAAAACTGCAGTCTGAATGCTATAGGCATACTGAATGCTGCTTTGTATCTTCTCTGCTTGCTCCCTGATTTTTTCCTCCTGCTCAACGCGCTCAGTGATATCAGAAGTGTAAACCTGACAGACCTGTGTATTTGACAAACCACGTAGCATAAACCTGTAAATATGATTGTTCACCTTATCCTCCCTCAGCTCCTTAGCGTTGGAGTTAATAAATTGAGGGATAGACAGTTCCTTGAACGGTGGAATCACCTCCCGAATATCCTCTCCCCTAGTCATTTTAGGGAAAGTTTCTTTGGCTGCCGGATTAGCCTCAACCACCCTAAAGTCTGTACCAAAACGAAATACAGGCTCAGGATTGAGCTTAGCGAAAAGCGCCATGGATTCAACTGCCTTTTCAGCCTCCTTCTGCGCGGTTATATCTGCTCCATATACATGGCAAAGTTCTAACTCGTTTACTCCTTTTATAACAAACTGGAAGTATTTGTCACCTATTTGAGTGGTGGTTGTAGTTTCCTTATCATTCTTAATTAGCTGTTCAAAATCAATACCTTTAAACTCTGGAATAAAATCATAAAGACTTCTGTTGATAAGATTATCTACCCCAAAAATTTTATTTGCAGCAACATTAGCTTCCTTTACCTTGCCCTCAGCACAGAATCTTAGAACAGGGGCCGGGTTGTGCCGGGCAAATAGTGCGAAGCTATTGAGCATATCCTTCAACTTTATCTCCTCTGTTACATCCTCCTTAATGGCCATGAAATGCCAAATGCTGCCATCATCACGGGTAATTGGAGTTATTGTGGCCTTTTCGTGGTAGTGCTCACCGTTCTTCTTCCTATTCTCAAAAATACCCTTCCAAATTTGGCCCTGGCCAATGGTTTGCCACATCTCGGCATAAAACTCTGGCGATTGCTTACCCGATTTTAATATGTTTGGATTTTTACCCATAACCTCTTTAAAGCTAAACCCAGAGTGTTCTTCAAATGCTGGGTTTACGTATGTTATTCTGCCAACCACATCAGTAACCATAACCGAATCGCT
>JAWLEY010000100.1:0-5128 GCA_041685855.1 Perlabentimonas sp.
GCAGCCCAACGAGCTATTAAAGGGAATCCTAATTCCTAAAGTTGAAAAGGGAACAATGGTAAAAACCGAAAAAGTTTCTACCCGCCGCGATTTGGATATCTCTACCGTTTGCCTTGGGGCAAGAATAAATGTTGATTCAAAGAATATTATTTGCGAGGTAATCCTTGCTTACGGAGGTATGGCAGCGGTAACCAAACGGGCAAAGCACGTAGAGGATTTTTTGCTTGGTAAAGAATGGACTCTGGAGACCCTCGAATCAGCAAAAGAGTTAATATCGAATGATTTTACTCCAATTTCCGATGCTCGTTCAAGCAAGGAGTATAGGACGGTTGTAGCGGGTAATTTATTAGTTAAAATGATGGTTGAAAGTTGATTGCTCAGATTAATAGGTTTTTTTTAGATTTTTTGATGGAGAGTGGAAATGCAACAAAGTTTTAATTAGGAGTCGCAAGGCTGATGTTAACCAATAGCATAAAACCATCACCATCAACAATTAATCAACACCCAACAACAAAAACCTCTGTGCCTCCGTGCCTCTGTGTTAAAAAATGAATTGAATATGAATAATAACCCACACCACGAAAGCGCCATACAGCACGTAACAGGTAAAGCCGTTTACGTTGGAGATATGTATCCATCGGAAAAAACGCTTGTGGGGCGAGTAGTTTACAGTCCGCATGCCTATGCACGAATAGTTAGCTACGATTTATCGAAAGCCATAAAACTTAATGGAGTACATGATATTCTCGATTATAAACGTATTCCCGGCGATAATCAGCTTAGCCCAATTGCTCACGATGAGCCCTGCCTTGCAAACGGAACTGTAAATTGTGTTGGTCAGGCAATGTTTTTAATTGCTGCCGAATCGGAGGAAGTTGCCATTGAAGCGGAGAAGCTAATTAAGGTTGAATATGAGGTATTGGAGCCAATTCTGAGCATCGATAAGGCTATTGAGAAGGGAAGTAGGTTGCAGCCACCGCGAAAAATTGAAATTGGCGATGTTGGTGTCTCACTAAAGAATTGTAAGCATACCTTTTCTGGCACATTGAACACCGGAGCGCAGGAACATTGGTACTTGGAAACTCAGGCTGCCGTTTGTATCCCTGGCGAGGAGCGTGATATGGTTGTTCACGCATCATCGCAAAATCCAACTGAAACGCAGCTGGTGGTAGCCGACGTGCTGGGATTGCCTGCCAACAAGGTTTTGTGTGAAGTTAGACGAATGGGCGGAGCGTTTGGAGGAAAGGAAACGCAGGCGAACCATGTTGCCGCTTGGGCGGCATTATTGGCTGACGCTACAGGAAAACCTGTTAAAATCGCACTTTTCCGCGACGATGACCAGAAGATAACTGGTAAGCGCCATCGGTTCCAGTCGAACTATACAATTGGATTTGACGATGATGGAAAAATTCAGGCCTACTCTGTCGATTTTAACTCCGATGTGGGCATGGCCACCGACCTATCCATGGCAATTATTGAGCGTGCAATGTTCCATGCCGAGAATGCATACTACATACCCAATGCTCGCATTATTGGTAATACATGGAAAACAAACTTGCCGTCGAATACCGCCTTCCGTGGTTTTGGTGGCCCGCAGGGAATTGCGGTTATTGAGAATGCCATCGACAGGATTGCCAGGTACCTTAAAAAGGATGCGGCAGAGATTCGATTTAAGAATTTTTATGGCTTAGATAATAGGAACGAGGCTCCTTACGGTCAAACCATTGAAAATAATAGGCTTTTCATAATCTGGGATAAGCTGCTTGAATCGAGTAACTATCACCAAAGGAGAACCAAGATAGATAAGTTTAACGAAGCCAGCAAGTTTAGTAAGCGAGGTATGGCTCTAACACCCGTAAAATTCGGCATCTCGTTCACCACATCGTTCTTAAATCAGGCGGGTGCATTGGTTTTAATCTACAAGGATGGTACAGTTCTGGTAAATCATGGGGGAACTGAAATGGGGCAGGGGCTGCACACAAAAATCAGGCAGATTGCTGCCCTTGAACTGGGGGTTCCGTTAGGCATTGTTAAGGTGAACGCCACTAATACGTCCAAGGTGCCTAATACATCGCCAACAGCAGCTTCATCGGGAACCGACTTAAACGGCATGGCCGTTAAGAATGCCATTGATAAACTGAAAAAGAGGCTTAAACCCTGTGCTGAGAAAATGCTTAAGGAGAAATATGGTATTGATTCAAATGAAGAGATTGTTTTTAATGGTGGGTTTGCCTACTTTTCGGATAATCCAGATAAAAAGGTTGGCTTCACCGAATTGGCCAAACGTGCCCACTTTGAGCAGATTAGCCTACATGCAACGGGCTACTACAAAACTCCCGGCATAAACTTCGATAAGGATAAGGGCAAAGGAACTCCATTCCATTACTTTGCTTACGGCATGGCTGTTTCAGAAGTAGAGGTGGACACTTTAACGGGTCGGAGCAAAACCCTAAGGGTTGATATAATTCACGATGTGGGTGATTCCATAAACGAGCAGATTGACCTAGGCCAGGTTACAGGTGCGTTTATTCAAGGCGTTGGTTGGTGCACCACTGAGGTGGTAAAGTGGAGCAAGGATGGTTCATTGCTTAACCATTCCCCCGATACCTATAAGATTCCGGGAATTGGAGATACTCCCGAAGTATTTAATATTGAACTGCTAAGGCATGTTCCCAACCCCCCAGTTATACGTAAGAGCAAAGCGGTTGGTGAACCACCGTTTATGCTTGCCTTCTCGGTTTGGTTGGCAATCAAGGATGCCATTTCTGCTGTTTGTAATCATCAGGAAGAACCCTATTTTGAGTTACCTGCAAACAATGAGGTTATATTAGGTGCTATTGAGAAACTTAAATGTACGCATTGATTTAACAGAATTATCAATCTTTAAAATCTATTGCTATTTTGTACACTTTACTTATGATTTTTTTACTTTTACATTAAACTTTTGCTGCCAGAAGCCTTCAAAGTATAAGTAATAATATATGTTTCTAGTAATTTAACTTAATCTAATATCAATTTAAACTATAATCACATGAAGAAACTAATTCTGTTTTTTATCCCTGTTGTTATGCTAATGACAAGTTGTAAGCAGGAGGAAACAAACCCATTTTTTACAGAGTGGGATACTCCTTTTGGTACACCTCCTTTTCATTTAATTGAGGAAGAGCATTACCTCCCAGCTTATGAGGAGGGTATTCGTCAGCATAAGGCTGAAATTGAAGCAATAATCAATAATTCAGAGGAGCCAAACTTTGAAAATACAATTGTTGCTTACGATAAGGCAGGTGAATTGCTAAGCAAGGTTGGTGCAGTTTTTGGTGGTTTGCGTAGCGCAAATACAAACGACGAACTGCAGGCTATAGCAAGGGAAACAACTCCTATGCTAACTGCCCATTACAACTCTATCAGTTTAGATCAGGATCTTTTTGAGCGTATTAAAACTGTTTACGAGAATCGTGAAAGCTTCGATTTGGATCACGAGCAGATGAGGGTTGTAGAGAAGTACTATCAGGATTTTCAGAGAGCAGGCGCTGCATTGCCTGAAGATAAACGCAATAAACTTAAGGAGCTGAGTGAGCGCAGATCGATGGTTTCTCTTCAGCTTGGTGAAAACTTGCTGAAGGAGAACAATGATTTTCTTTTAGTTATTGACAATGAGGAAGACTTGGCCGGTTTGCCCGAGTCAGTTATATCTGGTGCTGCCGAGATGGCCGAAGAGGAAGGCAAAGAGGGGAAATGGGTGTTTAACCTATCTAAACCAAGCTGGATTCCTTTCCTTCAATTCTCTGAGCGCAGAGAATTAAGAGAGAAGATTTATCGTGCTTACTTTATGCGTGGCAATAACGACAACGAGAACGATAACAAAGAGTTATTCCTTGAGTTGATGGATATTCGTCAGAAAATGTCAAATCTTCTTGGCTACGACAACTACGCACAGTATTTTACTGAAATACAAATGGCACAGAATCCCGAAAACGTGTATGATTTTCTTTACAAGGTTTGGGAGCCAGCTCTTGAGCGTGCTAAAACCGAAGCTTACGACATGCAGCAGATGATTTTCGAGGAAGACAAAGACTTTAAATTGAAATCGTGGGATTGGTGGTACTATGCAGAGAAAGTGCGTAAGGATAAGTACAATTTAGATGAGGATGAGCTTAAGCCCTACTTCTCTTTAGATAACGTTCGCGAGGGAATCTTCTATGTTACAAACCAACTTTACGGACTTACTTTCAAAAAGCGCGATGATATTCCTACCTATCATGAGGATGTTGAGGCTTTTGAAGTAATTGATAAGGACGGTTCACACCTTTCAGTTTTATTTATTGACCCACATCCACGTTCAAGCAAACGCGGTGGAGCATGGTGCGGAACCTACCGTAGCGGAAGTTATAAGGATGGAGAGAAAATTACCCCCGTGGTAACCATAGTTATGAACTTCTCTCGTCCAACAGGCGGAAAACCTGCAATGCTTAGCTGGGATGAAACAACAACCTATTTCCATGAGTTTGGTCATGCGCTTCATAACTTCTTTGCCGATGGTCGTTATCGCAGAACAAGCCGTAGCGTACCTCGCGATTACGTAGAGTTACCATCGCAAATTATGGAGAACTGGGCTGGAGAGCCTGAGGTGTTAAAGAAGTATGCAAAACATTATGAAACTGGCGAGACTATCCCTGATGAGCTAATTGAAAAGATGCAAAAGAGCGCTCAGTTTAACCAAGGGTTTGCTACCACAGAATATGTTGCAGCAGCAATTCTTGATATGGACTGGCACACGGCAGATATCACCTCTGATATGGATGTTCTTGAATTTGAAGAAAACACAATGGATCGCATTGGACTTATCGATCCAATATTACCTCGCTATCGCACAACATACTTCCAGCATATATTCGGAAGTGGTTATGCAGCAGGATATTACGTATATCTTTGGGCTGGACAGCTCGATGCTGATGCATTTGAAGCCTTCAAGGAAACTGGCGACCTTTTCAATCAGGAGCTAGCCGAGAAGTTCCGTAAGCATATTCTTGCCGAGAATGCTATGGGAGAGGGAATGGAGCAGTACGTGAAGTTTAGAGGTGAAGAACCCTCAATTGATCCGCTACTTAGACAAAGAGGATTGAAATAA
>JAWLEY010000100.1:5228-10160 GCA_041685855.1 Perlabentimonas sp.
GCCGAGAATGCTATGGGAGAGGGAATGGAGCAGTACGTGAAGTTTAGAGGTGAAGAACCCTCAATTGATCCGCTACTTAGACAAAGAGGATTGAAATAAATAATTACGAAGTTGCAAAAGAACAAGGGGCCAGATAAAAAGGCCCCTTGATTTTTTTTAGTTGTTTTAAATCAATTTATTATTCTTGAAAATTTAGCAAACATAAACTAATCTTTTAGTAAAATGAGAAAACTTTCCCTGCTTGTTCTTACAATAATATTTAGCATTAATACTTCTGCACAGGATGGTATGCCAACCCAAGAGTTTTTTTCATCCTTAAGAGGTGGTATTAACTATGCTAATATGATTTTTGCTGATGGATATAATTACTCAAATATTAAGCCTAAAATAGGTTTTAACGCTGGAGCAGTTGGAAGATTTGTCTCAATAAATTCCCCTTTTGAAGTTGAAATCGGAATATTATACAGTAGAAAGGGGGCAAAGATTGAAAGAGCACAAGTTTCTTTAGAAGGATATTCGGGAAATTTTGAATTGAACAGAAACTACCAACTTAATTATTTTGATTTTCCATTGTTAGTTAATATTTCAACTAGAGGTAAATCGGATATTCAACTATATGCTGGTGGAGGAATATTGGTATCAATGGGCTCAAAAGGTAAAGTTGATGATATTTTCAAGTCGCAATCTTATGAGGTTGAATTTAGCAATGAGGTTGTGTGGGACGACTCTCCCGAAGCACATTTCAAAAAAGTGGATTTATCATATATAGGTCAAGTAGGGTTGCGAATAAAAGTTTACGAAATAAACGTAAGCATTAGTCAAAGTTTATTTAATATAGTTCCCAATAATGATTTTGTTAAAAACTCAATAATTTCTCTTTCGTTTGCCAAAGAAATTAATAGAAGGTACGTTAGATAGTATCAAAAAAGTTGATAAAGAAAGTGCAATGGCTTAATTAACTGTTTCACTTTCTTTGTTTGTTTATAGTTGGGGCCCTGCTGCAACCAATCTCTTACCAGCATCCGTATCGGTAAAATTCTCAAAATTCTCAATAAATCTTTTTGCTAGTTCTTTTGCAGCATCATCCCAATCTTCAGGATGTGGCCAGCTGTTTCTGGGGTTTAGAAACTTATTATCTATGCCTTTTATTGATTTTGGTATCTGTAGGTTGAATACAGGCATAACCTCAAAGTTCTCATCCTCAATACTCCCATTGAGTATGGCATTAATTATTGCTCTCGTGGCTGGCAAATCAATCCTTCTGCCAACACCGTAAGGGCCGCCAATCCAACCTGTATTAACCAGATAAGCTTTTGAATTATGCTTAACCATTTTCTTTACCAGCTCGCGAGAATATACGGTTGGGTGCAGTAGTAGGAAGGCCTGACCAAAGCAGCTGCTAAAAGTTGGCTGAGGTTCTTTTACGCCTAATTCTGTGCCTGCAAGTTTAGCGGTAAATCCACTAAGAAAATGGTATTGCATTTGGTTGGGTGTAAGTTTTGCTACAGGGGGTAACACTCCAAACGAGTCGGCAGTTAGGAATATTACTTTCTGAGCATGTCCTGCTTTCGATATGGGTTTTACAATGTTCTTTATGTGATATATTGGGTACGATACCCTGGTGTTCTCCGTTTTACTTTTGGAACTAAAATCAATAGCCCCTTTCTCGTCAACAACAAGGTTTTCTAAAAGTGCGTCACGTTTTATCGCTGCAAATATATCTGGCTCATTCTTCGGGTCAAGGTTTATGCATTTTGCATAGCATCCACCCTCAAGGTTAAAAACGCCATCATCATCCCAGCCATGCTCATCGTCACCAATAAGGGCACGTTTAGGATCGGCCGACAGGGTTGTTTTTCCTGTTCCCGATAGGCCAAAGAAAATTGCTACATCCTTATATTCCCCAACATTTGCACTGCAGTGCATTGATGCAATCCCTTTTAATGGTAGGTAGTAGTTCATTACTGAGAAGATACCTTTTTTCATCTCACCGCCGTACCAGGTGCCTCCAATAACTGCCATCCTTTCGGTTAGGTGAAAAGCAACGTAAACTTCACTGTTTAACCCTTGCTCTTTCCAATTAGGATTGGTTGCTTTTGATGCTACCAGTACAACAAAATCCGGCTCAAAGGTTTCTAACTCCTTCTCCGATGGCCTGATAAACATGTTCTTAACGAAGTGTGCCTGCCAGGCAACCTCCATTACGAACCTAACCTTGAGGCGGGTATCTTCATTGGCACCGCAATACGAATCAACAACATAGAGCTTTTTACCCGTAAGCTGCTTTGCACTAATGCACTTTAAGTGTTCCCAAGTATCTTGACTTATAGGTTTATTGTCGGAACTCTTTTTATCTTTTTCTGCCCACCATACATTTTCTTGCGAGTTAGGTTCCTTAACAATGTATTTGTCTTTTGGGGCACGCCCAGTAAAAATACCCGTATCTACATTAATTGCTCCCAGGTTAGTTAACTCACCCTGTTCAAAGCCTTTTAATGTAGGGTCGGTTTCGTGTTCGTAAAGTAGGTCGTAACTTGGATTGTAGTAAATCTCATTGGCTTCGCCAATACCATAAGTTGATAAATCGATGTCTTTCATTTGTAATTTTAGGGTTTAAACAAATGAAGCGGATCATGCATTTTATGAACCGCCAAAAGACAAAGATAAATGCATTCTTAATACATGGTGCAAACGATTATTATGTTTAATATCAGGATTTTCTTATTAAGGGGAGCAGCACCAGGATGTGTATTGTTTGATTTTTAAATGCGAACTGAGTGGTTAAGTGACAATCAGTCAGATTGGTACTTAATATCTGCTTGCCTTTTATAAAAAGGTGTTGGTGGAATAAGCACAAAAAAAGGTTATCAATATGACAACCTTTTTTGTAAATATTAAATTTGATGTTACTATAGAGCCTTATGGTATAGTTTTTCAACTTCTTTCCAGTTTACAACTTTCCAAAAGTTCCCTACATAAGTACCTCTCATGTTTTGGTAGTGTAAGTAGTAGGCATGCTCCCACACATCAAGGGCAAGTATTGGTGTACCCCTTTTGTCAACTACATCCATTAAAGGGTTGTCCTGATTTGGGGTGCTGGAAACGCAAAGTTTACCGTTATTTTTTACCGATAACCAAGCCCAGCCACTTCCAAACTGTCCGGTAGCAGCATTTTCAAACTTAGTTTTGAATTCTTCAAATGAACCAAACTCCTTTTCTATGGCCTCCATTAATTTACCGCTTGGCTTGCCTCCTCCGTTGGGCGACATAATTTTCCAAAACAGTTTATGATTGTAGTAACCACCACCATTGTTGCGAACTGCTGTTGGGTATGTACTAACTTGACCAAATATTTTTTCTATTGACATCCCATCCAGATTGTTCTCATTAACAGCTTTCACAAACTTGTTGAAATAGCCTTTATGGTGCTTGTTGTAATGAATATCCATGGTGGTTTTGTCAATAAAAACTTCAAGACCATCATATTCATAGGGTAGTTCAGGAAATTTTAATTCGCTTTTTCCTTGAGTGTAACCAGTATAACTGATTGCTAGAAATAGAATTAATGCTAATGTTCTCATGGTTTATGTTTTTTATTGATTTCCTTTTATACTAACATACTTAAGCTAATTTTGTTTAGCATTTGTATCTTTGTTTTGCATTTTCTTTGTTTGGACTGTATTTTAATCAACTGCTTTTAGTGCAGATTAATGACCATGACAATAAGGTATTTAAAGAGGGATGAGATTGATTTAGTAAAATGGGATGCTTGCATTGCCAATGCTTTTAACGGCATTGCGTATGCCTATTCCTGGTATCTTGATATTGTTGCAAGTACATGGGATGCTCTTGTAGCCAATGATTATGAAGCAGTTTTCCCTTTAACATTCAATACAAAATTTGGCATTAACTACCTTTATCAACCCTTTTTTACACAGCAGTTGGGTATATTCTCAATTCGTCCAATCACCCCAATGCTTGTTCAGGATTTCATTAAGTCAATACCAGCTAAATTTCGTCATATTGATATTAATTTCAATACATTCGTAAAGCTAAATATTTCCAGAGCTACTATCGTCCCAAGAATCACGCATCATCTCGACCTTATTGAACCATACCATGTAATATCAGCAAGATACTCGAAAAACACCAAACGAAATGTTTCAAAATCGGTTGCGTATAATGTGTCGGTAGTAAAAGGAATTAACCCTAACTTGCTACTGGAATTGAAGTTAAACAATCAGGCAGTGCCTTTAAAAAAGGAACAGGTTGATATTGCTAGAATGTTAATTACTCAGTCTATTAGTAAAGGGGTAGGAGAAATTTATGCAGCTTACACGGATAAGAATGAACTCTGTGCCGGGGCCTTATTCCTTCGTTCCAATGGCAAATCAATCTACTTGCTGGCATCATCAACTAATGAAGGGAAACAGTCTAGAGCCATGTTTGCATTAGTTGATTTTTATATTAAGCAGAATAGCGAGTTGCCCTTAGTTCTGGATTTTGAAGGTTCAAATATTGATTCAGTAGCAAGGTTCTACACTGGTTTTGGTGCATCACCATGTGAGTATAGTAGGTTTGTTATTAATAGGCTCCCCTGGCCGTTAAATCTTATCCGGAAATGATGAAAAATACTTTCATTTCTTTATCATCATTTTTTCATTTCAAGCTCATAAAGAGTTTTGTTAATGTTCCCATCGTTGCTCCTTTTTATCATATTGTTACAGATAATCCTCCCCCACACGTAAAAGAACTTTATAATGCTGTTACCATTAAGCAATTTATAAATGATATTGATTTTTTACTTAAGCATTATAGCCCTATAACGGTGTCTGAATTACAAAAAGTTTTATTGGGAGAAATGCAACTCGAGAAACCAGCCCTTTTTGTCAGTTTTGATGATGGTTTTAGTGAGTTAAAAACTACTGTTGC
>JAWLEY010000101.1:0-9979 GCA_041685855.1 Perlabentimonas sp.
CAATCGCTATTCCGATTTATTAACCCAAGCGTAATGGCTAATGGTAATTTGGTTAGTTACAATGGAGAAGAAACCTTGCTAATTGATGAGCACAACAACATAGATGTTTTTAACCAGCTGGCAAGCAGGATTGGTAATTCCTTTGAGGTGGTTTTTGAATAGCGCTACATGAAGGTTGACCTTTACAAGGAGGAAGAAATTGTAAAAGGATGTCAGAAGGGTGATAGGCGGTATCAGGAGATTCTATACCGTAAGTATGCACCCAAGATGTATGGCATTTGCATGAGCTATGCAGGTGAGCGACCCCTTGCTCAGGATATGCTTCAGGAAGCATTTGTTAAAGTTTTTAGGAGTATAAAAAAATATAAAGCGGAAGGTTCGCTCGAGGGGTGGGTAAGACGAATTGTTGTTAACACAGCCCTTGATTTAATAAGGTCTCAGGGTAGGAATCAAAGGCTTATTCAGGAGGAAACGGAGAATGCTTCAACAAGAAATTTCTCTGAGAATGATGCCTTGCCCTCCTTGCAAATGAACGAAATGCTAAGATTTATTGCAAAATTGCCCGATGGGGCACGTGCAGTTTTCAACCTTTTTGCAGTTGAGGGTTACTCACATAAAGAGATTGCAGAACACCTGCATATTTCGGTAGGTACATCCAAGTCGCAGTTTAATAGGGCTCGAAATCTTTTACAAGATTGGATTGGGCATTTAAAGTAGCACAGCCATGAAAATTGAGAAATGGTACAGGACAATAGTAGAGAGTAGCAGGGAGAACCCTCCAGAAAGGGTGTGGAATGATATTCAGAACGAGCTGGATATTGATTTGATTTGGGAAAAGCTCGATAATAATCTCCACAAGCAAAAAAGGACTACTCGTATTGTCGCTTTCAGCGCAGCAGCCTCAATCCTTCTACTAATTGCTTTTGGAGTAGCATACTTTGCAACCAATAGTTTAAGAGAAACCGAACAGTTTGTAACAAAACAGGTAACTGAGCCAGCCAGCCCGTTGAGTAACCAGGCTGAGAATGATAACATGGCTCAAACTAACGATTCAGTTGAAAATTATACAACTAACAAAACTCCAACTATTGCTCAAAATACAGATAATAAGGATGTAAGTGAGCAAGAAAAGGTTGAAGTTTCTGAATCTACAGCTGTAAATCAAGAAAAGGTTAACGAGGGTTCAGCAAAATTCATTTCTCCTATTCGTTATGCTTCCGTAACCCAAATGAGTGTTCAGCCTGCTAGTTTTGCTATTGCAAGTTTAGATATAGCTGATGCACTGCCATCATCCAAAGAGATAATTTCGGGTCTTTACATTGGCCTAACAGGCCAGCTGGCAAACACCTGGATGCTTAATAATAAAACCATTCAGGGTCTCGATAAAACAGACCTTACCGCTACACATACCACTTTTGCAAGGAGTACGGGAATACATGTGGGGACAGAGCTATCGGATAAATTTGATGTTTACGCGGAGTTCTACTGGGTAAACCAAAGCAAACAGTCGTATAGCGAGTATTTACATGGTAACTATGTTAATAGCAGCATAGAACTCGATTATTATACCTTTACAGCAATGCTTAAGTACAGGCTCACAACTGTTGGGCAAAATCACTCCTTCCTTGGCGGATTATACTTAGGTAATATGAAGAACGCATCACAGCTGGTTAGTGGTATTGAGAATGATGTGAACAATGAGTATAGTAACTGGGATTATGGCTTGCTTTTAGGTTACGGATACCCAATTAGTATAAGTAAAAGCTTAGTGTTAACGCCTGGGGTAAATGCCAGGGTTGGGCTAAAAAATATTTTTTCAGGTAACAGCCATATACCATCATACCTTAACAGAACCCAAAACATGTCTATAAACTTTTCCTTATCTGTTAGCTACAGTATTTTTTAAATTATCATTCCAACCCTTTCCGTTTCACATTCGTCTTAGAACTGAATCAACAATTTAGTTTAACCAAAAAAATAAATATTATGAAACGGATTAGCATTTTATTATCAGCAATTGCCCTTGTGGCACTAATACTCGCAGGGTGCGAAAAAGAAAACGATAAGGGAACGTTACAACTATCAATTACCGATGCTCCTATTGATACTAGTGAGATAGCAGGTGTGTATATTACCATTACCGATATTCAGTATCATTTAAGCGGAAATAATTTTTCAAGCTTCGAAGATTTTGAGGGGCCAAAGGAGTTCAACCTGCTCGATTTAACCAGAGGTGCAACTGAATTACTCGGAAATCTTGAAATGGATGCTGGAACCTATACGCAAATTAGGTTTATCCTCGATGCCTCTGAATATGGCATGGGAACACCATCAACACCTGGTTGCTACGTAGAGTTTAAAGACGGAACAACCGAGCCTCTGTTTGTACCAAGCGGTTCGCAATCGGGCTTTAAGGGCGTAGGTGCATTTATGGTGCCTGCCAATGGCGTTGTTGATGTTACCGCCGATTTTGACGTAAGAAAGTCAGTGGTACATTCCGGAACTTCAGGTATGCTTATTCTTAAACCAACCATTCGTCTTGTTGTTGATAATCAGGCAGGTAAAATTGTTGGTGGAGTAACAAATATCCCCGAAGGGAAAGATATTGTTGTTTATGCATACGAAGAGGGCGTTTACTCAGAAGCGGAAGCCGCTGACCCAGAGGTTGAAACCCCACGTTTCCCCAATGCCATTAGCAGCGATATGGTTGATGACTCCGGAAACTACCATATAGATTTTCTTGCACCAAAAACCTACGACCTAATAGTGGCCTCACTGGTTGACGGTGAGTTCCAACAAGTACTAGGAACTGTTGAAGGTGTTGTAGTTGAAAGCAGGGAGACAACTACTCATAGTATCGATATTGATAACCTGTAAACTGTTATCATTAAAAAATGGGGCATGTCCAGAGAGGTTAAAGTTAGCTGTCAGAGCCAGAAGCAAGCGAAGATAAATAGTTGCAAATAACGTTTAAAATTCCATTTAAATAATACCGCTTCGCCTGTGTCAACTCATTATTCCTGAAATAATTGACTTCTTCATTAAACAGTTGTAACGTTTTTGGACAACCCCATTTCTATTATTTTATATATAAAGGGCTACTTGAAAAAGGTAGCCCTTTATTGTATGGCTTTACCATGGGGTGCTTTTTCTACTACAAGAGTAAAAAGTGGGTTTTACAAAATAGTAAAGGACCCAAACTATAAAAGCAAAAAAAACGACACTCCCCGCTACAAATCGCAACCTACACTTATGTTTGTTAGTTTAGGAATATTCGGTTTCGAAAAAACCGAATACTTTTGCTTATTTTTTATTTAAAGATTGTATCTTTATAACAACAAATAGCATTACGCCCTACTAAAAAATAGAATTATACCAATAAGCCTATGAAAAAACTTTTCACATTTAGCGTTCTAGTTATTCTAGGGTTAGGTTTTTCAGGATTGCATGCTCAAGAAATTGTTGCCATCTCAGGCGGTGAAGCCACTGGTAACGTTGGCACGGTTAGTTTTAGCATCGGACAGATTTTTTACACCACACATACAGGCAACGACGGCTCCGTTGCCCATGGAGTACAGCAACCCTACGAGATTTCTGTGTTAACAGAAGTTGAAGAGACGGAGGACATTAGCCTATCCATAGTAGCATATCCGAACCCTACTTGCGGTTTGCTCACTCTAAGAAACGATGGATATCAAGGCGAAAATATCTCTTACCGTATATACGACATTAGCGGTAGATTTCTGGAAGCAGGCATGTTGTCAGGCGACAAAACCAATATTCATATGGGAAGCAAGCCCCCTGCACTATACATACTCAAGGTTTACGATAACCAGAAAGAAATTAAAGTATTTAGAGTTGTTAAGAGGTAACCTATAAAAGTGAAATTTAATCCCAAAAAAAATTGAAATGAAAAAACTTCACGTACTTTTAGCCCTAACGCTTTTAGCCGGCATTTCGATTGCTCAAGCACCACAGGAAATAAGTTATCAGGCAGTTATACGCAATGCAAACAACGAATTGGTTACCAATGCTAATATTGGTATGCAAATAAGTATTCTGTTTGGAGCAGATGATGGACAGGTTGTTTACGTTGAAAGGCACTTTCCTGCTTCAAATGATAATGGGCTTGTAACTGTTAGTATAGGTTCAGGAACAGCTGTAACGGGGTCTTTTCAAAATATTAATTGGTCTGAAGGGGTTCATTTTATTAAGACTGAAACAGATTTGAATGGAGGTGCAAACTATACAATATTTGGAGTTAGCCAAGTGCATAGTGTGCCCTATGCTATCCATGCACAAACAGCCGAAACTGTTATTGGTTCTAGTTCTAGTATAGTTCCTCGTGTTGCAAGAAAAGGACAAACGCTCTCTGTATCTTTTTCTGGTGGTGATGATATCACATTCTCTCAATCTTCAACAACCTGTCCTGACTTGTATGCTAATGTTGTACTTCATTTTACTCAAGGTTCACCCACAACAATTTACCCAAGAGATGTTTATTATATTGATTCAAAAAGATTTGATGCCGTATTTGACATTCCATCGTTTATCCCATCAGGTCTCTATGACATAATATTGGGTGCAGGTAGTAGTTGTCCACATGTTATAGATAGTTCTTTTAAAATCGATAATTAATTGAACATTCAATGGTTCGCATAAATAAATGTTGATAACCTTAAAGTGTATCTTTTGATTTTTTTTATTCATTCATAATCATGAACTAATAACAGATTCTATTGATAGTTATTCTTATGATATAATGAGAAATGAAAGATTAAGCAGATTTCCTGTTATACTATTTTCCTTTGGGGTTTTATTTAATTGCCTTTTTTTTACATCGATTGTTTTAGACTACACTCTTGTTCCAAGATTTGTTTTTCTTTCAATTTTCATTCTAGTATTTTTTATTATTGTATTTGTTTTTTTTAAAGATTTTAAATTATCAATTGATTTTTTCTCTTTACCATACCTGCTTTTTGTATTCTTTTCTATAGCATCAGTAATTTGGTCAATAAACATATCTTTATCAATTGTTGAAACAGCTAAGATTATATTATATTTTTGTGTTTTTATAGCCTCTTACACACTACTGTTATATTATGATACTTTTTTTATAAAGGTATTTTTTAAAACCATTATTCTTCTATTTTTTATCTCTACTATACCCTTCTTTTTTCAGTTGTCTGAGTTGAGTGAAATGACCAGGGGTAATTTATACCAATTAACAGGTATAAGTGGCCATAAAAATCTTTACTCTAGTTTTATTTTTCTTTGCTTAATATGTTCACTCATAAGTTTTACTTATTTAAAACAATATTGGAAATTTATTGTATCATCTGCTATTGCTATACAGCTGTTAATAATAATATTGTTGCAAACGAGAGCAGTTTGGTTAGGATGTATAGTATTTGTTTTTTCAGGTGGGGTTGCATATTTCTTACGCAATATCTTTAAACCTAAAGGCAACAGAAGTTTTTATGTGTTTGTTGTGATTTCTTTATTGATAATAAATCTTTTCTTTATTTATGCCCTACCTTCATTAATAAATATCTATGTTAAGAATAAGCCTGTTTCTGATAATGTTGAAAAAATCTCAGATTTGACAACGTTATCAGAGAGAGCACTTGTTTGGCAAAAAACTTACGAAGTATTCCAAGAACATCCAGTGTTAGGAGTTGGGGCAAATAACTGGCAAATACATTTTCCACGTTTAAATTTACCTGATATATATCCTGTACAAAAATTAAATGTTACATTTCAGAGACCTCACAATGACTTTGTTTGGATTCTCTCAGAGTATGGTATAATTGGTTTCAACCTTTACATGATTTTTATATTGACCATTTTGTTTTTTCTTTTTTATAAAATAACAAATAGGTTTAGTATATCGTATCTAATTCTTTTTTCAGGTATTATTGCCTTCCTTGCCATATCCTTCTTTGATTTCCCAAAAGAAAGGATTGAGCATAACATATTATTTTACCTCATACTAAGCATTTCGCTATATCTATCCAGAAAAGATAATCAATTGTTCAGTATGAAGCAGATAACCTTTCCGAAATCTGTGCATTATGGTGTTTTGTTATTGATTATGGTCTTAATCTACTTTTCTTTCTTAAATTTTAAAGGCGAGTATCTTACCAAAAAAATGTACGTTGAAAGATTGAAAAGAAACAATAGTAATGTAATTTATTTATGCAATTCTGCATTATCAATTTGCTACTCATTAGACCCTACAACAGTTCCTGTTTTATGGTACAAAGGCAATGCTAACGCAAATTTAGGTAACTATGCCAATGCCTTAATTGATTTTAAAAGCGCATTGAAAGCACACCCGTTTAATCCCCATGTATTAAATGACTTAGGAAGTGCCTTCTTTATGGTAAACAAAATTGATTCTGCTAAGTATTATTATAAGAAAGCCTCAGTAATAAATCCACGTTTTGATGACCCAAAACTGAATTTGACAGTAATTTATATAAATGAAGGTAATTACAGAGAAGCAAAAAGATGGAATGAATCTCTTCTTCATGATTCAGATAAAAGGGATAATTATAGGGGTATTATTAATGAGGCTTTAGAATAATTTTTACGAAACACATAACAATTGTTAAATTTTTTAATGTGCATCCAGTTCAAAAGCAAAACGGTTTATTTCGGTTTTGTATGGGTTATTCTTAATTAATAATATGGGGCATGTCCAGAGAGGTTAAAGTTAGCTGTCAGAGCCAGAAGCAAGCGAAGATAAATAGTTGCAAATAACGTTTAAAATTCCATTTAAATAATACCGCTTCGCCTGTGTCAACTCATTATTCCTGAAATAATTGACTTCTTCATTAAACAGTTGTAACGTTTTTGGACAACCCCATTTCTTCCTATTATTTATATAAAAAGGGCTACTTGAAAAAGGTAGCCCTTTATTGTATGGCTTTACCATGGGGTGCTTTTTCTTCTATAAGAGTAAAAAGTGGGTTTTTACAAATCAACAAAGTTGCTTTGCATTGAATAAGCTGTTTAATAAAGATGGCGTTTTTTGTACTAAACTCTTTTTTGCTATCTTTAGCAATCGGACAACTTGAATATTTAATGATACCCGGCATAAACTGTCGGAGAGTTGACCTGCTTTTTTAAACCATTTCTACTTCTTTTTACTATGGAATATTTATCTACTTCTGCTCTTGCAAACGAATTTGAAATTTCCCCTGGAATACTTTTCAATAAGTTAGTTGAACTCGGATGGATTAAACGTGAAAATGATAAATGGGCTCTTACTAAACTTGGGAAAGAGAAAGGGGGGCTGATACAAAATAATCCTAAATATGGTGATTATATTGTTTGGCCAGAAAACTTGTCGTTTGACTCTGATATTCAGAATAAAAGAACAAGATTAATAAATGCAACAAATATTAGTAAAAAATTTAACGTAACCCCTTCACGTTTAAACCTAATACTCTCAGAGTTGGGTTGGATTGAGAGGGATATTGCTGGATGGACTTTGACCAGTATAGGAAAGGCTGTTGGAGGCAAGCAGTTTGAACACGATTTTTCAGGAAAATATTATGTGTTATGGCCATTAAATATTTTAAAAAACCCTAGTCTGCTTGATGTATTTGAAGATGAAACCGTGAAAAGTGGAAATAATTCCAATAAAAAAGAGATAAAAAGCAAAAATTTAGGAGTTAAGAAGAAAACTGAAAGTTTTAGGGAGAAATTCGATGCAAAACACCGAACTAAGGATGGGCACTACGTACGTTCTAGAGCCGAGGTTATTATTGACAACACTCTATACGACTATGGATTAGTTCACGCTTATGAAAAGAAAGTTCCAATTGAAGAGGAGTTGTATACAGACTTTTACTTACCCAATGGTAAAGTTTACATTGAATATTGGGGTATGGGAGATGAACCAAAGTATCTTGAGCGCAAAAAGTATAAACAGTGGCTGTATAAAAAGTATGAGTTAAAGCTCATTGAACTCAACGACGATGACATTCTGAATCTCGACGACCATCTACCCAAAAAATTGCTTAAGTTTGGGATAAAGGTTTATTAGTGGTTGTAATACTACTATAAAACAATACATTACCACAGCACTGTATGTTAGTAAACGCTAATGAGCACACTTTTTTGAGGCGACTTTCAGTCGTTAACTGAATATCTTGCTACAAGTCTGAAATCAACCAATGAACCAAACAGACAGAGTTACGATTTGCTCAACTACATAATATCCCGAAAAAATATTTATACAGGTTTTATAGAGAACCCTAGCAGCCACAAGATTATCTCCTATGTTAACGAATAAAGACTTAGACAAGCAAACACTTTTCTCGTCCAAACGCATTAGCTACAAATAGAAGACTTAATGTCAGTATTATTCTAATTTAAACTCTTGATTGAATTTCATGTAAGAGACAATATTGGAAGCACCTCTTCATTGCTCCCCTTACAATTGGCAAGTTGTTGGCACATCAGTTATATGCACAAAAAAACCACCTACAAATTTTACTCTGTAAGTGGTTAATAATTACTGTGGAGATAGGGGGAGTCGAACCCCCGACCTCGTGACTGCCAGTCACGCACTCTAGCCAACTGAGCTATATCCCCAGTAAACAGTTTGCAAAACTATATAATTTTTTTGAATGACAGAATTTTTTTACTGTTATTAAAAAAACTTTTGAGAAATAAATTTCGTAAAAATATTTGAAACATATAGTTTTTTTTTGTTGCTTTGCCAACTGTAAATTAATGCAGTTGTTTATTGGCTTAAATTTTTGTATATTTGAAGCCCAAAACTAGATAATATGGAACTCAAAAAGAACCCGAAAGTCAATCTTGAAAAGAAGAAAACCCTATTCATGGAGATAGGATTGGTGATTACATTGGCTCTTGTGCTTATTGCCTTTGAGTGGAAAAGTACTGAAGGAGTACAAACTGATTTTGCTCAAATGGACGAAACAGCAATGGAGGAGGAGATGATACCAATTACTCAGCCAGAGGAGGTTAAACCACCACCACCACCACAACCTGTTCAGGTGGTTGACGTTATCAACATTGTTGACGATGATGAGGATATTGAAGATGATATGGATATTTTTGATACGGAATTTACTGAAGATGCCGCCGTTCAAATAGTTGATTTTTCTGATGAAGAGGAAGATGTTGAGGAGGAAGAAATCTTTGTTATTGTTGAGGATATGCCCGGCTTCGATGGTGGCGATAGCAACAAGTTTCGTGAGTATATACAAAAAAACCTTAAATATCCAGACGTAGCAGCAGAAAACGGAATTCAAGGTAGAGTGTTCGTTTCGTTTGTAGTTGAGCCAAACGGTGAGGTATCAAACGTACGAGTGGTTCGTGGTGTTGACCCAGCGCTTGACAGAGAAGCGGTAAGGGTTGTTGAATCAAGTCCAAAGTGGACCCCAGGAAAGCAGAGAGGTAAACCTGTTCGTGTATCGTTTACCTTCCCAATTATTTTTGTACTACAATAATTATTACTAACATATATCATGTAAAACCCTGATAACCATCAGGGTTTTTGTGTATGTTTAATGGTAGTGTCATGTCAATATTACTATGTAGGTTAAGTTGAAGGTGTTTTTTAGTAAAAAAAGAGAATCTGCATATAGCCATAGTTACGTAAATATTTTAGACATTAGGTTTATTTAAATTTATATATGATAGAACAATCTAAACCAGTACGCGAGAAGGCAATTCTTGTTGGTGTGCAGCTAAAAGATCAGCCTGCAGAATTAGTTAACGATTATCTTGACGAGCTAGAGTTCTTGGCAGAAACTGCCGGAGCTTTGGTTAAAAAATCCTTTGTTCAAAAGTTACCATCTCCAAATCCCCGAACATTTATAGGAAGTGGCAAGCTTAAAGAGATTAAACAGTACGTTGAGGAGAATGAGATTGACCTTGTAATTTTTGATGATGAGCTCTCTGCATCGCAGCTAAGGAACCTTGAGCGCGATTTTGA
>JAWLEY010000102.1:0-9767 GCA_041685855.1 Perlabentimonas sp.
TCTGCCGCTTCCGATGATGAATGTCCACTTAAAGTTGCATCAAGCCAGTTAAGAGGGAAGAATATATCACCTGTTTCCTGTATTTCAGGTAGCATATCCAGCGAAGGCTCAATAAACTGGATGCTAAGATCGCTCCTTATTGGATGGTGAAGTAAAGAGAGCGCTTCTAAAACCCAAGGCTCAGGTTTTCTGTTGTCAGGCTCTTTAAGGCTCTCAAAAAATTCTATTCGCTGGCTAGGTATAGGTGATGCTGCCTTATGAACGAACTCAAATTTTGCAATTCGATCAGGATTATCAATCCTTTCAACCTCGCCAAATGCAATTATATGATAGAGTTCAGGCTTTCGAATCATTAATTCAAAGGCTAGCTTTGTCCTTTCATTCTCGTTAAGCTTTATTCCATAAATCTGTTCATCGTTCCATGCATTATGAAGCTTGCTAAACGATTCGTCCGTTGTGAATAAAGAAATTATTGCTTTTAGCGCTCTTCGTCGTTGCTCTATTGGTCGATTACCCTGAACTAAACTCCATAGGGTCGATTCAACTCTTGGAGCAATATTGTCACGCTTTTTTATGGTCGAAAATTTCCAGAAAACAGTGTTAAGAGAGTTAAACAGATAGTTTTGTATCTGTGATTCTTTCTCTTTTTCTATTGCATTAAGAAGAAAGTTCAGGTATTTGTTTAAACCAATAAAACCCTCAAGAAACATCTCATAAGCAGAAATATGAGCAGATGCCCTTGCAACTGGATTTTTAATTTTTTGTGGATTTTCTAGCAACAATCTTAGGGTTATGCTATCAGGGACAAAGCAACCATAACCTGTGCCGCTCGAATTAAATACAACTGAATTTTCATTTAAAACGGAACTATCAATACTTATTGATGCTGGCAGCTCCTCAAGCCAAATGCTCAAGCCATCATCTTTATTATCAGCATTGCTAATGTCAACCCACATTTTTGGGAAAGGGCTGGAGTCATAATTTTCCAAATCTATGGTCTTGTTCTCAGTATCGATAGTGTATTTTACAATTGGTCTGCCAGTTTGCAGTGTCCAGGCGTTGGCCCATGCATTCAAATCAGTATCAGTGTGTTGGTTTAGTATCTCAATTAGTTCGTCCCAATTGGCATTTGCCATGTAAAAATTTTGCAGATATTCCTTAACGCCAATTCTAAATGCATCCTGACCCATTAGCATAGTTAGCTGCTGCATCATGATGGGGGCTTTATGGTAAATTATATCTCCATATAATGTGCCAGCATTTAGCATGTTGTTGAGTTGTTGAACAATTGGGTTTGCTCCCTGCGTTCGGTCAACCGAGTATGCCCGTGGAAAGTGCGAAAGCATGAAACGAAGTTGATGGTTAACATCGGGGTACTGGGGGTTAACAATTAAATCGGCCATGAATCCTGCAAATACTTCCTTTAGCCAAACATCGTTAAACCAACGCATGGTAACCAGGTTTCCAAACCATTGGTGAGCCACTTCGTGCGCAATAAGATTCGCTCTGCTTAATTGTTGATTAATTGTTGGCTCACTATCTAACAGTAGCCTGCTATCGCGGTAGTATATTGCGCCAGGGTGCTCCATGCCACTATACTGAAAATCTGGGATAAGAATAAAATCGAGCTTTTTAAAAGGGTGAGAAATACCCGTGTACTCTTCAAGCCAGCTTAGCGATTGGGCATGTAGATTAAAAATTTTTGGGAGATTTCTTTCCAGTTTATCTGTGTCAGTTTCACGATGGTAGAGAGAGAACGTTCTTCCGTCAACGGATTTAGTAACAACCTTGAAATTGCCAACGGCAAAGGCAAAAAGATAGGTGCTGATTGGCTCTGTAGTTTTAAAAGCCATTCGTTTATCTGAATTAGAAAGGTATTCTATTTCTTTAGATTTACCATTGGAGAGTGCAGTCCATTTAGCAGGAAGGTTTAGGGATAGAGTAAAAGTTGCTTTTAAATCTGGCTGGTCGAAACATGGAAAAACTGTAGATGCTCTATCTGGTACAAGTAGTGTGTACAGAAATTCCTCGCTACGATTTAGTGACCCATCAGGAGATGTAAACTCTACATAAACTGAGTTCTCGCCAACGTTGGTGTACCGTTTGGGAATAACAATATGTCCATTCTCAAATCGATACCTGATATCAGAATCACCCATTAATACACTCTCAACCATATTTTCAGTGGTTCTAAAATCAATTATAACATCCTCTCGCTTGCTCAAAAAAAATGTAATGGTTGCGTTGCCTGTTATTAGTGAGTCTCGTTGTTCGGGAATATTAAAGTGTAGCGAGTAACCGATATCTGTTAGTTGTGCTTTCCTGCTTTTAGCCAACTCATACGATACACCTTCATCAACAGTAGTTTTTTTACAGGATATAATGAGAAGTGAAAGTAAAAGTAGTAGGGAGAGGTTTGTTATTCTGAGCATATCTTTATTTTTATTATGAGAAGCATTGATTCACTTGAGCAAATATAACTTCAAAAAAGTTAAAATCAACCTCTCCCTTGATGATAATGAAATTTTTCTGGCTTAGCTATTTAGTTTATGAGCCATTTTTTCAGCAATCACATCGCACTGTGCATACTTGTTATCGCTGGGCTTTCCGTAAATATCGGCTGGCTCAGCAACAAGGTCAAGGCCCGATTCTTCTGCAAATTTCATTAGGTTACGCACACCGCCACCATTCCAGCTGTAGCTGCCAAAAATACCAAGGAATTTATTTTTCACTTTCATGTGAATAATTTCGCGGGTAAGGTTCTCCATTAATGGGAACATGTGACCGTTGTATGCGCATGAACCGAGTATTACACCCTTGTATTTCCAAATTTCATTAATAAGGTGGCTAATGTGTGTTCTGGAAACATCATGTATTCTAATGTTTTTTACTCCGTGCTCACTAAGCCTTCTGCCAATGTAATCGGCCATAAGTTCAGTATTTCCGTACATTGATGCCACAACAATTACAACTCCATCATCGGCCTCGTGCTTGCTCCATTTATTGTATAGGTCTAGTACTTTTTGTGGGTTGTCACGCCATACGGGGCCGTGGGTTGGAGCAACGATGTTTACAGGAATGCCCTCTAACTTTGCAAAGGCTTTTTGCACCATGTTGCTGTATGAGCCAACAATGTTTGAGAAGTAGCGACGCATCTCTTCCTCAAAGAAATCGAAGTTTAACTCATCGTCAAATATTCCGCCATCGAGGGTTCCAAAACTACCAAATGCATCGCCAGAGAAAAGAATCTTATCAGTTGCATCGTAGGTCATCATCGTTTCGGGCCAATGCACCCAAGGGGTCATTACAAATTTTATAATATGATGCCCAAGACTAAGGGTGTCGCCATCGTCCACTTTATGCAGACGTTCTGTTATACCCCAGTAGGCTTCCACCATCTTAAATGTTTTTACATTACCAATTATTGTAACGCCCTCAAAATGGTCGTATATGGCTTTAACCTCACCTGAATGGTCAGGTTCCATGTGATTTATAATAAGATAATCGAGCTTTCGGCCATCGAGAAGCTTCTCAATTCGCTCAATATAATTGCCTGCGGCCCTATCCTCAATTGTATCAACAAGAGCTGTTTTTTCGTCAATTATTAGGTACGAGTTGTAAGAAACACCTCTATCAAGTGGCCACATGTTTTCGAAAAGCCTCTTGCGCCTGTCGTTCACTCCAATCCAGTGAACCTTACCTTTAACTGGAACTGTGTAATGCATATTGTTAGTTTGTTATGATTTTTATAATTGATAACACAAAATTAGTAAAACGGTTGAAACGTTCCGTTTTTATTAGCATAAAAAACCCAAGAAACAGCTGTTTCTTGGGTTAAAGGAATTAAATCTAATTTTCTTATTTTACATATATGAAAAACTCCCAGGGCTTAAGTTCAACCGAAGCCCCTTCCGTAAAATCTTTTTGTTCCTGGCTAAAGAGTTCTGTGTAGCTTCCTACGTATGCATTGTCTTTTAAATTAATGCTTTGTCTTAGATTTGAGAGGTTGAAAATGGCAAATACCTTATCGTTTTCGTTCTCACGTGTAAATGCAAGAATATTTACATCGTTACTGGTTTTTACACGGAACATATCGCCACCTTTTTTTGAAGCCCAAATGGCTGTATTGTTCTTTTTAAGTTCGATAAGTTTTTTGTAAAACTCGGTAAACTCAGGGTTAGGTGTCCAGTCAATCTCATCCTTCTCAAAAAACTCTAGCATATGGTCAAAACCAACCTCCTGTCCATTATATATAAGAGGCATGCCTGGGATTACGAACGTTAGAGCGGCGAAGGTTTTAACTCCATCTCCTAAACGGGTGAATTCGGTTGCAGCCCAGCTATTCTCGTCATGATTACTGGTGAAGTGCATTTTTATAGTTCCCTTTGGGTACGTGGCAAGTTCCTTTTGGAAGTATTCCTCAATATCGAGAACAGTTTTCTCACCCTTAGCAACATCGTTCATTATATGATGAAACTCCCAAGCGTAGTCAGCATCAAAAGCGTGCTCCATTAAATCAATTTCTTCTGCTTCGGCAAGCATGAAAACAGGCTTAATCTCATCAAGTTCTTTTCTTGCCCTATTCCAAAAATCGGTTGGTACCATGCTTGCAACATCGCATCTATAACCATCAATATTAGCCTCTTCAACCCAATACTCAAGGGCATCTATCATGTAATCCTGGAGCTCATCATTATTATAGTTTAGTTGAATTACATCTGTCCAATCGTATGGAGAAACGGGATTGCCAAGCGAATCTCTTTGGTACCAATCGGGATGTTCGTCCACCAAAGGGTTGTCGTGAGCAGTATGGTTAGCAACCCAATCGAGAATAACCTTCATGCCTAAATCATGGGCGGTGTTTACCAGATGCTTAAAATCTTCCATTGTTCCAAATTCCGGATTAACACCTTTATAATCTTTAATAGAGTAGTAGCTTCCCAATGTGCCCTTACGTTCTTTTTCTCCTATAGGATGTATGGGCATAAGCCATAAAATTTTCACCCCAAGTTCTTTTAAACGGGGCAGATGCTCTTCAAAGGCTGCAAATGTTCCTTCGGGCGTGTACTGCCTAATGTTTACCTCGTACAAGGTGGCATTGTAAACCCATTTGGCATGTTCAACCTGAAAGGGTTCCTTTTCCATTGCTTCTTGGGGGCTGCAGGAAGTTAAGCTTAGTGTGATGGTAAGCATAAGCACCACGAGCAATGTTTTAAGTTCATTAATTGGTCTGATTCTCATAATTTTATTTAGATGTTGGTTAGACTTTAGTTTCATTCGATTGCACAGAATTATTGGTTCAATAAGTGCCAGTTAATTGAATAGAACATGCTTTTTTTTGTACTTTTGCTAGCATGGAAAAAAATGGCCCTATAAAAATACGGTGTTTTATAAACTTAGCACCAAGCATTTTATAAACTTAGCCAAATTTTAAAGCAAACGATTCAGATATTCATTTTATTTACGATATAATTTTTATTTATGAAAAGAGTACTAGTAGCAACGGGTGGTGGTGACTGCCCAGGATTAAATGCGGTTATTAGGGCCGTTGTAAAAAGAGCAGAGCAGGAGAGAGACTGGGAAGTAATTGGTAGTATTGAGTCGTTTAACGGGATACTCCGAGAGCCAACCGAGATTAGAGTCCTAGATGAGCGCTCTGTAGCAGGAATTCATGTGCAGGGGGGAACAATAATTGGATCAACCAACAAGGGTGGGCCTTTTGCCTGGCCAGTTAAGAATACTGATGGAACTTGGGGATATGCCGATAGGTCTGATGAGATGATTAGAAAACTGCAGTACCTTGGTGTTGATGCGGTTATTAGCATTGGAGGTGATGGGTCGCAAAAAATCTCACAGGCTCTGCACGAGAAAGGTTTGAAGATTATAGGTGTCCCCAAAACGATTGATAATGACTTATCTGCCACCGATTTTACCTTCGGATTCCAAACGGCAGTACAGATTGCTACCGAGGCGGTTGATAAGCTTGTGACAACTGCAGCCAGCCATAACAGGGTTTTGGTGCTTGAGGTTATGGGGCGCTTTGCTGGTTGGATTGCCTTGCATGCAGCAATTGGCGGTGGGGCAGAGGTATGTTTAATACCTGAGATTCCATATGACCTAAACAAGGTTCTTGAACGTCTTCAGGCTCGTTATAGCCGAGGCAAAGGGAATGCAATTGTTGTAGTTGCCGAGGGTGCAATGCCTAAAGATGGCGATGTTACTGCTGAGCAGAGCGATGAGGTTGGATATAAGAACGTAAGGCTTGGCGGTGTTGCACATAAAATTTCTTACGACCTTAAGAAAGCCGGCTTTGAGGCTGATTTGCGTGAAACAATTTTAGGACACTTGCAACGTGGGGGAATTCCAACGGCTTACGACCGGATTTTAGCATCGCAGTTTGGTGTTAAAGCATTTGAGATGGTTTTGGAAGGTCGTTTTGGTGAGATGGTTGCTTACCGACACCCCGATATTATTTCTGTTCCCCTTTCCGAGGCAGTTGATAGGCCAAACCTTGTTAGCCCCGATTGCGACTTGGTTAGAACAGCCAAAGGTATTGGTATTTCTTTTGGTGATTAAAACCAAACATTTTTCAGTACATTACCTTATTATTATAGTCTGTCATTTTTTGACAGGCTTTTTTATTTGAATGTGTTCGTTCAAATGTTCTAGCCTGATTGTAAGCTTTTATAAATACTCTCAATTCTGGTTACGATTCTGTCGATAGAAAAATCAATTTTAACCTTCTGTGCAATTATCTGTGCTTCTTTTTTGTATTTATTGGTTTGTGAAAAATAGCTGCTAATTGACCTAATTAGTTCATCTTTAGATGGCCTTGCGCTATCTACATAAATAAAGTTTGTTCTCTTAATTCTATCGTATTTCTCTGTGGTTAAGAGTCCTCCCATCCTTCTACTATTGGCAGATAGTACCGGTATTCCATGAGCTGCTGCCTCTAAGGCAACCCTTCCAACTCCAATAATTAAAGCGGCATCCTGATAAATTTTTGAAACTTGTGATTTGTATCCTAGAATTTGACAGCAATTATCTCCGTAAGCTTTTTTAATATTCTGCGATATACGTATCAGATCCTCCTTTCTCTTCCCATCACCTACAATATTTAATTCCGCTTTAGGATATGTTTTTAGAATTTCAGGAAAAACTTCAGTTATAAGTAGTTCCAGAAAAGAATAGTGCGCTTTGTCTATCCGACTAATATGATAGATTCTAAAAGGAGTTTCTTTGCATGTTGATGTTTGTATATGTATTCCGTTGGGTATTAAAACTGCCTTATCCCCAAAATTATAACGCTTGTTTGCATATTCAAGAACTTTTTGGCTCACAATGATTACTTTACTCGATAGTTTTCTCGACAGGGATGATCTTAAATCATATCGTGCTCTGCCATGAACCGTAACTAAAGTTTTTCTTCTAGTAATTAGTCCGGCTAGTATTGCAACAAGTATGGCCAATCGCTGGTGAGCATGTATTATATTAATTCTATGCCTAAGTATTTGGTATGCAACAAACAGAATATGCAAAGGCAGCAAGGAGTCTCGCAACTTTAATGGAATGAACTTAACATCTTCTGATAATTTTTTTACCTGCCTTCCCTTGCCACCTAAAAGAATAACCCGGTGCCCCCTTTCCGTTAATTCATTGGCCAGGTCACAAACATGATTTTCGGCTCCGCCAAAATCAAAACGCTTAATAATTAGTAGTATATTCATTTGTATGGGAAACTAGCCAGTAAGAAAAAAATTGGATACTAAAGTTTTAGCAACGATTCAAGACCATTTAGCTTAATCTCGTACATGGTATGCATTAGCATTCCCAATTTTCCAGTTGGAAACCCCTTTTGGTGATACCATACAAGATAATGCTCTGGTAAGTGGCTGATATACCGCCCTTTATACTTTCCGTAAGGCATTCTGGTAGTTAAAACTTCTTTTAGTATATTCCTGTTGAAGTCATTTGGTTTTATATCTTCCATTAAATTGATGGTTTTTTACGCTGCTCTTTCTTTTCGGATTGAATCTTTTTAGTTTCAATACGTTTTCTTTCCGATGCTTTTGTTGGCTTTGTTGGTTTGCGCTTCTTTTTGGGTGTAAGGGCTTTTGTTAATAATGCATAGAACTTTTCAATACATCTTTGTTTGTTGCCTAATTGGGTTCGCTCAGCTTGCGAAACGATTATCAGAATACCTTCAGAGTTAATCTTGTTTGAAAGTTTTTCCAAAATTATCTCTTTCTCTCTATCTGAAAGCAGGATAGAGTTGGCTACAGAAAATCGAAGTTCTACCTTGGTGCTAACCTTATTAACATTTTGGCCACCGGCTCCACCGCTTCGGGAGGTATTAAATGTAAATTCTTTGCTAAAATCTTTTTCTGTTATGCTAATGCCTTCCATCTCCATTATGTTTTTCCTTACTTTCCAATGCAAAACTTACTGAAAATAGAACCCAAAATCTCGTCCGTTGTAATCTCACCGGTTATCTCCCCAATGTAATGGAGAACCTGTCTTATGTCCATTGCTAATAGGTCCGTAGGTATGTTGTTTTGTAATGCTTCCTTCGCTCGTGCTAAGTTCTCTTGTGCTTTTAGTAACGACTCGTAATGGCGTGTATTGGTTACAATAGTTGCTTCGCTATTTAATGCTGCGGGGGAGAACTGAGCTGTTAGCTCATTGTGGAGTTCATTCATATTCAACCCTTGCTTAGCTGATATGGGAATTATTCTGATTTTAGCGAATTTGCTTTTCAGCTGTTTTTGTAAATAATCAAGTTTCTCATTATCTACCATATCAACCTTATTGATAAGTATTATCAAATGTTGGTTCTCATTTAATGAGTCGAAAACCTCCATTATCTCATTGACAGATATACTGGTTTCATCCCTGGCATCTATCATCATTAAAACAATAAGCGCCTGCGATATTTTAATAAAGGTTCTTTCTATTCCCAGCGTTTCAATCTCGTCGGTGGTTTTTCTTAATCCGGCTGTATCAACAAATCTGAAGTTAACCCCTTCAATATTAATGGTATCCTCAATGGAGTCGCGGGTTGTTCCTGCAATATCCGATACAATAGCCTTCTCCTCATTAAGAATTTTGTTAAGCAAGGTTGATTTACCCACATTGGGTTTGCCTGCAATGGTAACAGGAACTCCTGTTTTTATAACATTACCAAGTTTAAAAGAGTTTAGCAGCTTATTTATATGGGTTGATATTTCATCAACTAGCAAAACAAGTTGAGTACGGTCGGCAAATTCAACATCCTCCTCGCTAAAATCCAGCTCAAGTTCAATTAGTGAAATAAAATGAAGCAGCTGCTCACGTAGTTTCTTTAAATAATCTGAAAAGCCGCCCCGCATTTGGTTCATAGCTACCCGCCGGGCTGCTTCGCTGTTTGAGGCTATTAAGTCGGCAACTCCTTCTGCTTGAGACAAATCCATTTTGCCGTTTAGGAATGCACGTAGGGTAAACTCACCGGGCTGAGCTAAGGTTGCTCCATTCTTAATGAACAGTTCAAGTATTTGCTGTTGAATTAATATTGAACCGTGACATGATACTTCAATAACATCCTCGCCAGTGTAGGAGTTAGGAGCTTTAAATAAGCTCACTAAAACATGGTCAATCTCCTTGTTGTTATCAATAATCTTACCGTGATGTATGGTGTATGCAGGTTGCTCAGATAATTTTTTATTCTTACTGGTTGGCGAAAAAACTCTCTCGCAGATTTTAATGGCATCCTTTCCGCTAAGCCTTATTAC
>JAWLEY010000103.1:0-9760 GCA_041685855.1 Perlabentimonas sp.
ATGCCCGTAACTCTCGATTCGTTTTTAGCCAAGCTGATTAACCCAATAAATATGAGAAGGCTTTGCCATGTAAAAAGATACTGATTCCAGTTGTAGGGTATAAAATCGAACCTATCGGCAAAAAGGAATGCACCAAGGGTTAAGAATACTAGACCAACTACAATTCGGACATTATTGGTACGGTGCTTTTTTTGTTCATCAATTCTTTCCATGATTTTTAAAGTTTTAAAGTTTACACCAGCAAAAGTAAGCATGGGTGCAAAACAAAAACAGGGAAAATCGGTGAAGCTCCGCTTTTTGTCGGTAAAAACGTTAAAAAGTTATTTATCGAAGCTGAGCACCCAATTTCTTTTCGAAAGAGTCAATCAGTTTCTGCATGGTTTTATCAATATGCTTATCTGTAAGTGTCTTGTTCTCATCCTGAAGCGTAAATGACACTGCATACGATTTTTTACCCTTCTCAATATTCTTGCCCTGGTAAACATCAAAAAGATTTATGCTCTTGATAAGCTTCTTCTCTGTATTGTAAGCTATCTCCTTAATTTGGGCAAAGGTTGCATTACTATCGATAAGCAGGGCTAAGTCCCTCCGTACTTCGGGGAATTTAGGGATATCAGTAAAACTCACCTTATTATTTCGTGCAGATTTAAATGCTGTCTCCCAACTAATCTCCATAAAGAAAACTGGCTGCTTTATATCTAATGTTTTACAAACTTTCTCTGATACTAATCCAATATACCCCAACAACTTTTTCCCAATTGAAAAACGTAAACCGTAATCGTAAATATCGGATGGTACCTCATCGTCCGAAGATATATCATTAGCTATACCAAGCTTTTCAAACAAACTATTTGCAATAGCTTTGCAATGAAAGAAGTTAACTGGCTCCTGTTTAACAGCCCAACTCTCCTCCGTATCGTTTCCGGTAAGCCAAATGGCTAATTTAAGCTGCTCGCTATAAGGAGCAAGCACCTTGTTTGAATCAACTTTCTCAGAAGAAAAGTTATAGCAATTGCCCCACTCAAAGAGTTTAAGATTAGGCTGCTTGCGGTTAATGTTGTAAATAATTGATTCTAGTCCGCCAAACAGCAAGGTTTGCCTTAGGCCATTCAAATCGGCACTTAGCGGATTAACTATCTCAACGGTATTACTAGCTGGATAAGTTTTCAGGTTTTCGTAATAGGCCATTTTGGTAAGGGAGTTGCACATTATCTCATTCATGCCATTGGCCGATAGCATGTTGGAAATACTATTAATTACCAAATGCCTGTTTGGACGTTCCGTGTATGCAAGGGTGCTATTTACCTTATCATTCGTTTCTACATTATTGTAACCATATATTCTTAAAATCTCCTCAACAATATCTGCTTGTCTCTGAACATCAACTCTGTATGGAGGAACGCTCAAAACAAGTTTATCGTCTCTATCTTCTTTAATCTCAATATCCAATCCTTTTAAAATTGATATAACTGTAGATTTTGGTATTGCCTTACCAATTAACCTGTCAACATAACTTAGACTAAGCTCTATGCTAAAATTATCGATTGGGTTGGGATAAACATCAACAATTTCTGAAGATATTTCACCACCAGCAATCTCCTTAATTAGCATGGCTGCTCGCTTAAGTGCCCAAACTGTAATATTGGGGTCGGCTCCGCGCTCGTACCTAAACGATGCATCGGTGCTTAGCCCATGCCTCTTTGCTGTTTTACGCACCCAAACAGGATTGAAATAGGCACTTTCCAGAAAAATGTTTTTTGTATCCTGTGTTACACCTGATTGGTTCCCTCCAAATACACCAGCAATACACATTCCGCCCTTCTGGTTGCATATCATTAAATCGGTACCACTTAGCTTACGCTCAACCTCATCGAGGGTAACAAAAGTAGAGTTTTCAGGGAGGGTTTTAACAGATACCTTGCCTCCCTCTATCCTATCGGCATTAAAAGCATGAAGAGGTTGACCAATTTCGTGGAGAACAAAGTTTGTAACATCAACCACATTATTTATTGGGCTTAGCCCAATGGAGCGTAACCTGTTTTGCAACCACTCTGGCGATGGAGCAACTGTAACATTAGAGATTGTAATGCCACTGTAACGTGGACAAGCTTCGGAGTTTTCAACCTCAACGGGGATTGTTAACGAGGTCTTATCAACCTTAAAATTATCAACTGATGGTTTTTTGGCTTGAACTGACGATTTGAGGTTTAAAAAAGCAGCCAAATCGCGTGCAACACCAAAATGCGATGCGGCATCTATGCGGTTTGGAGTTAATCCAATCTCAAACTGATAATCATCCTTTAGCTTGAAAAATTCTGATGCTGGTTTCCCCACTGGCGCATCAGCGGCAAGAACCATTATACCATCATGAGAAGTACCCAGCCCCAGCTCATCCTCTGCACAAATCATACCTTCGGATACCTGACCTCTTATTTTTGTTTTCTTTATTGTAAATTCATTATCGTTAAAGTAAAGTTTTGAGCCAACAGTGGCAACCAGCACCTTCTGCCCAGCGTCAACATTCGGCGCACCACAAACTATGCTCAAGTGTTCTGGTTGTCCAACATTTACTGTAGTTAAACTTAGCTTATCAGCATCAGGGTGCTTAACGCAGGTTAAAACCTCCCCTATTACAACACCTCTTAATCCGCCTTTTACTGCCTCAATTTTTTCGAGCCCCTCAACCTCAAGACCAATATCAGTAAGTATTTCTGACATCTCTTCTGGAGCAATATCAGTATTTACATATTCTTTTAGCCAACCGTAAGAAATTTTCATTTGAGCAATAATTATTTTTTTGTACAACTTTCCTTTTGCAGCTCACAAATGTAGCGAAAAAATGTTTTTTATACAGATGTTTTTTCGCTTAATTAATCAACTGAAACAGGCAGGGTATTTGCAGCGATAATGACTAAATATAAAATCGAAAAATGGATAATGAATTATTCATTGCAAACTCAGATTAATGAAAGGAATAAAAGAAGTACCAAGCATTTTGAACTTAAAAATTTGTATAATGTTAAGAAGATATGTTTACTGGAATTGATTTTGCATAAATTCTGGGTATAATCGCACAGGTTAACTATGTAATTTCTATGAATTAAGTACCTTTGCAACTCAACAATAAATTAACATGTTAGATAAAAACAAACAGCGTAAACCATTAATACTGGTTACTAATGATGATGGAGTACAAGCCAAAGGTTTAAAGGCTTTAATTGAGGTTGCCAAAACTTTTGGACGCGTTGTAGTGGTAGCTCCTGATGAAGGACAATCAGGCATGTCGCATGCAATATCCATAAAAACACCGCTTAGGTTACGCCAACACAAAAGTACCGATGAAAATGTTTTGATATACTCCGTTAACGGAACCCCCGTTGATTGTGTAAAACTAGCCATGAGTCAGATTCTGAAAACCCCTCCCGATATTTTACTTTCGGGAATTAATCATGGTTCAAACTCATCGGTAAGCATCTTTTACTCTGGAACCATGGCTGCAGCCATTGAAGGCTGCTTGTATGGCGTTCCTTCAGTTGGGTTTTCTTTGCTCGACTTTATGCCAGATGCCGATTTTTCTGGTAGTATTAAGTTTGCTAAACCCATTGTTGAGATGGTACTAGAGAATGGCATGAAAGAAGGAACTTGCCTTAACGTAAACTTCCCTCCCATTGCAGAGACCGAGATTAAAGGGATTAAAGTTTGTCGGCAAAATAAGGGTACATGGCGCGAGGAGTTTGACAAGAGAACAGACCCTCGTGGGGTTGACTATTTCTGGCTTACGGGTTACTATCAAAATGAAGAGCCAAACGCCACAGAAACCGATGAGCAAGCATTAGCGCAGGGTTATGTTTCTATTGTCCCCATAAAGACCAACCTAACAGATAATGATGAGGTTAAGAGGCTTAAAAACATAAGTTTAAACATTAAAACAATACCCAATGAAAAGGAAATTTGATAACACCCTACTAGGTGCTGCTATTGGAATACTTGGCCCTGTTATTGCTTTTCTGATTATTCTCAAGTCAATTTATCCACATGAATTTGCTGATGAAACATTAATAAACATGTGGTTATATATGGCTGCCCCAAGCGTTTTAAGCATAGCAGCAATACCAAACCTTGCTTTTTTCTTCCTGTTTATTTATACAAACAGGCTTAAATCTGCACGAGGGGTGCTTGGTGCTACTATTGTTTTAGCAATCATTGTTTTTATTATAAAACTCTCAAATTAGCATTTACATTTAAGTCACAAATATGCATTTTAAGTAGTTTGAGAGACAACAATAATACTTCCCAAATGAATTCACCCAATAGCCATTTAAAATTGAAACCATTAACCAGATGAAATACTACCTAATTGCAGGCGAAGCATCTGGCGACCTCCATGCTTCTAATTTAATGAGAGGAATAAAGCAATTTGACACTAATGCTGAGTTTCGTTTTTTTGGTGGTGATTTAATGGCAAAGATTGGTGGAGAACCAGTTAAGCATTATAAAGAAATGGCTTTTATGGGTTTTTTGGAGGTGGTTAAAAACTTACGCCAAATCTCCAAAAATCTTAGGTACTGCAAAAACGATATAACAAATTACAATCCCGATGCAGTTATTCTGGTTGATTACCCAGGTTTTAACATGCGCATTGCCAAGTTTGCAAAACAGGCAGGGTTTAAAGTTTTTTACTACATTGCACCCAAGGTTTGGGCATGGAGAGAGTCCAGGGTAAAACTCCTTAAAAAGTATGTGGACCACTTGATGGTAATATTCCCTTTTGAGGTAGATTTTTTCAAGAAACATGGTATTAATGTAATTTTTGAAGGGAACCCCCTTATTGACGCACTAAAACAGGAAGAGAAAGAGCAAGAAGATTTTAGAAGAACGAATAAACTTAGCGATAGACCCATTATTGCTCTTTTAGCCGGAAGCAGAAAGCAAGAAATTAGCTACAACCTTCCCATAATGATAAACCTTAGCAGGCAAATTAAAGATTATCAATTTGTTATTGCTGGCGCTCCTTCTCTATCCGAATCTGTTTATAGCCCCCATATTAATAACACCGATATCAAGATAGTTTTTGATAAAACTCATGAGCTACTAAGAAACTCCGCCTTAGCAGTTGTTACATCAGGAACGGCAACACTAGAGGCAGCCCTGCTTAATGTACCTGAGGTGGTATGCTATAAAGGGAGTACAGTATCAATGCTTATTGCCTGGGCAGTTATAAAAATAAAGTACATTTCACTTGTTAACCTAATAATGAAACGAGAGGTTGTGAAAGAGTTAGTTCAGTATAAACTCAATAATTCATCATTACTAAAGGAGGTTCACTCACTATTGCCCGGAGAACCAAAAAGGCAAATAATGCTGAATGATTTTAAAGAGCTTAAGCAAAAACTCGGTTCCGAAGGAGCATCCAGCAGATTTGCAGAAAAAGTAGTAACCCTAACTAACAAGAATTGATATTATTAGAAGCAATTAAAAGCATAATTGTGATAATGTAAAATATTAAGAGTATGAAATACTGCCTTTTAGTTTTATCTATAGCAATTAGCATTACGGTTAGCAATGCTCAAAAAATTAGCGTTAGCCTTTTTAATAACCTTAATTTAAAAACCTTGCTTGTTACTCCTGTAAAAGGAAACTACTCAATTATTACAGAAACAGGCTCCTTTAACATAAATCCAAATCAAATTATTTATATCTCCAGAGCTGGCGACTCCGTTAAGGTTCGGGACATGGCCTCGCACCTTGGTACCTGGGAGCGAGTTTCAATTGTTGGTAAAGGTGAAGGCAACGTTATTAGGCTTAACCCCATTTCCCCATCGATGCCCGCTAGAATTTATGATGACAACCTTGGGTTTTACGTTGATTTTGAACGTTTAATGGCAATTAACATTGTGGAGGTTGACAGCTATATTGCTGGTGTGGTTGAGGCTGAATCCGGACCATCGGCCCAACTTGAATTTTACAAGGCGCAGGCATTACTTGCCCGAACTTTTACCTATGGCCACATGGAAAGGCATACCGGTGAAGGCTTTAACCTTTGCGACGAGGTTCACTGTCAGGTTTACAAGGGAAAATCAACAAAAAACCCAAAAATACACGAGGCAACAAAAAAAACAAAAGACCAAGTGGTTGTTAATAACGAGAATAACATGATACTTGGAGCGTTTCACGGGAACTGCGGTGGCCAAACTGCCAATGCGGGGGATGTTTGGTTACAGAACCATAAATACCTTGTTTCTGTTAACGACAGCTACTGTAAAGGGCAGCCAAGCTCAAAGTGGGAGGCAATAATACCAAAAGATGAATGGCTAGACTTCCTCTCTCAAAAAGGAGTAAATACAGATGAAATAACCAACGAGGATTTAATTTTTACACCAAAAAAGAGAAAGTACCATTATACAGTTGGAGGAAAATCTATCCGGTTAACTGAAATACGAAAACACTTCCAACTCCGTTCGGCTTACTTTACAGTTAATGCAGACTCAGATAAAATAAAAATTGAAGGTAAAGGGTACGGGCATGGCGTAGGAATGTGCCAGGATGGTGCAATACAAATGGCCCGTAAGGGAAAAACCTACCAACAGATAATTCAACATTACTTTAAGGATGTGAAGATTGTTAAGTACCCTGATGCAAAAGGTTTTGAGGAGGATTCGTTAATTGATATGAGTGACTACTAAAATCGGGTGCAATTAGCATTAAGTAGCCTTTTCTGAGAGAATATCAAGGAATACTTTTAAATCGTTGACTTTTTCATGACTGTTGGTTTTTTGAAAAGACACCATAAGACTGGCAACAAGCTGACTTACTGTAGTTCTGTTGGTACAAGGAATAAAATATTCCTGCTTATGCTCAATTTTGTTCTGGTCAAGAAACTGTTCAATCTCTTTTCGGCCCAAAACAACACCGTTATTAAATGGGTTTATATAGAAGTGTACAGGTGCGGTTTTCTCATCTTCAGCACTCACCATACGGTACTTATCCTTATATGCAAGTAAAAAATTACGCGGTAAACTCACACCGTAAATTGGCAAACCCAACCTTTGTGCAATAATTATATAAAACACAGCCATTAGTACGGGGCCACCTCTTTTAGTCTCTAGTAACTGATTAATAAAATGGTTTTGTGGCGAAAAGAAATTTGTTGTATTGCCCTTGTATCCATAAACATCATAAACAATGTGGTTAACAACCTTAACCTTCTCCAAGGGGGTTAAGCTTTCGTTAAGTTCGTGCCAAATCTTCCGCTGAATCTTCTCAATAAAATTCTCTACAACTTCGTACTCAATATCGGGGTACTGATACTTCGCTAGACTAACTGCACCTTCTAGCAAATCGTTACTACCTGACTGAACCCAACTTGTAAGACTCTTTTTAGTATTTTCAAACTGAATTCTATGAAGCAACTCCTCAATCCTACTCTGAAGCAACTCGTTACCAGATGTTTCCCATGCCTTTTCTAACAAGGGAATTAAGGGCAACCCCTCATTTACCAACTTGCTGGATATGGCGTTGAACACCTCCTGGTCAGGGTCCTCCAATAATGCAATTAAGGAAGTAAACTCTTTTGGTTTCATAAACAAAGGTGGCAAGCTACTTTGTTAATCTCACTAGCGCTTGCTCAATCAATTTTTTAACGTTTGCTTTGTAATCGGTTGATGCTTGCTTGGTTACCCTGTTTGCAATAATACTACAAATTGTAACAGACTGATGACCAAGTAATAGTGAAAGGCCGTTAATAGCTGAGCTCTCCATCTCAAAGTTTGTGATTTTGTGCCCTTTATATCTAAATGATTCAATGCTTTCGTTCAGGTTGGCATCAGCAAGAGGCAAGCGAAGCACCCTACCCTGAGGGCCGTAAAAACCGGGGGCCGATATTGTAAGACCCTTGATTGTCATATCCTCAAAAAGAGAGATTAGCTCATCTGATGACGATACAAAGTAGGGTTTTGCGCACAACTCATTCCATTTGGTATGCTCAATAAAAGCAGCCTCCATTTCCAGGTCGCTCACTTCGTTTCTCCTACTATAAAAATTAAGCAACCCATCAAAACCAATTGATTTAGCTGTAAGCACGTAACTATCTACAGGAATATCGGGCTGAAGAGCACCAGACGTACCTAGTCGTACCAGGGTAAGCTGCTTCTTCTCAGGTTTTTCCTGCCTGGTCTCTAAGTCAATATTAACAAGAGCATCCAACTCATTCACAACAATATCAATATTATCAGTTCCTATTCCTGTGGACACAACGCTAATCCGCTTCCCATTAAAATAACCGGTAACGGTTTTGAACTCTCTGTTAGAAACAGTAAACTCCTTGCGGCTAAAAAAAGATGCCACGGTATCTACCCTACCGGGGTCACCAACAAGGATAATTGTATCTGAAATATCTTCGGGCCTTAAATGAAGATGAAAAATACTGCCGTTAGGGTTAATAATTAGTTCTGAAGGTTCAATTATTCTCATAGTAACTTAGTTTATTAGTTGAGCTAAAATAAGTAAATTTATGAAAAAAGCCCTATTATGCTAAATTTATATCTTGCTGACTGGGGAATGAGCTTGTTCTTTTACAAAATTCAAGAAAGAAGTGGTTCAAATATCCTATCTTTGCATGAAGAGAATTTAATACAAATTAATAAAATTTCTGAATTATGACAAAGCAGAAACAACTTATGATTATTATTGGGGTAATTGCCCTGATTCTAATTTTGATATTTAGCAGCCGAATGTTCTACGTTATACAACCAGGTGAACGTGGCCTAATATTCCGTCCATTTACCTCTGGGCTAGACAAAGAGAATATTGAACTCCCTGGATTTCACCTTGTTGCACCCTGGAACGACATGCACATTTACGATGTGAAGGAGCAGAAGGCTGAAGAAACCATGGATGTACTTGATAAGAGCGGGTTGAAGGTTATTATTGATGTTTCAGTTAGGTTTAACCCCATTCACGATGAGATTGGTTCGCTGCATGAGGTTTTTGGAAAATTCTTTGTGAATCAGCTGGTAATTCCTGAGGTTAGGTCCTCAGTTAGGCAAGTGGCTGGTCGTTTTACAGCTGAAGAGATATACTCAACTAAAAGAAGCGAAGTGGAGCAAACCATTATTAAAGAAACCAACAAGATTCTTAGCAATAATTATATTGACATGCGTGCTTTGCTTATTCGTAGTATAAATCTACCAACTCAAATTCAACAGGCAATTGAGCATAAGCTTACTCAGGAGCAAGAGTTCCTTGCCTACCAGTTTAAGTTGGAAAAGGAAAAGAGCGAAGCGGAACGTAGAAGAATTGGTGCCGAGGGTGAAGCTGCAGCCAACAAGATTATTACCAGCAGTCTTACCACAAATCTTTTAAAAATGAGAGGTATTGAGGCAACGGTTAAGCTATCGGAATCACCAAATGCAAAAGTTGTTGTAATTGGTAGCGGTAAGGATGGGCTTCCACTAATTCTTGGTAATAACTAGTTAAAATAATTATTGAGTAAATAGTATCAATAAATTAGTTCACTTCTTATAATTAACGCAAAATGATTCAAAGAATCCAATCAGTTTACCTGTTAGTAGCGGGAATATTTCTTGTATTCTTACTTTTTAATCCTATTGCCGAATTTGTTCGTTCTGCCAATCAGGCAATATTTGAATTAAGATTTTTAGGAGTAGTTAATGAGGCTGGAGAAACTGAGAGCTTCTCTGTTCTTCCTTTATCGATACTCATTGTTTTGTGTATTTCAATAACATTTATCACCATTTTTCTG
>JAWLEY010000104.1:0-9524 GCA_041685855.1 Perlabentimonas sp.
TCAACCTCCGTCTTATCTCAGGGTCGTGGCTCAGGTGGTCAAGGAGGAATGACCAATTTTACTGGAACAGTAAAAGGTAAAATTGTTGATGCAGAAACAGATGTACCTGTTGAATATGCTAACATTGTTTTTTATAGCCTACGCGATTCATCAATGGTTACCGGAGGCATTACCAGCGAGGATGGAACATTCTCCATTAGCAAAGTGCCAGCAGGCAAGTATTATGCTGAGGCAAAGTTTATTGGTTATAACACAACCAAAGTTGAAGTTTTCTCTGTAAACCCCAGGAACCCAAATGTTAACATAGGAGATATTGTTTTAAAACCCGCCAGCGAGAATCTTGAGGCAGTTACAGTAACCGGACAAAAGCAGATGCTTACACACAACCTTGATAAAAAAGCGTATAATGTTGGTAGCGATATCAATGCCGAAGGAGGTAGCGCTCTTGAAATTATGGAAACAATCCCCTCGGTTGAGGTTGATATGGATGGAAACGTTAGCCTCAGAGGTAGCCAGAATGTAACCATACTGGTTGATGGTCGTCCCTCAACCTACTCAAGCATTGATGAAATTCCTGCAAACATTATTGAAACGGTTGAGGTAATTACCAACCCTTCTGCTCGTTACGACCCCGATGGGTTATCGGGCATAATAAATATAGTGCTAAAGAAAAGACGTGACCCTGGTTACCACGGAATGGTAATGCTTAATGCCGGAACAGGTGATAAGTACATGAGTACCGTTAACTTTAACTACAGAGAGAAAAAGTTTAACTTTTTTACAAATTTAAGCTATAGGCAATTTCGTATGTCAGGCGAAACCATTTCCGATAGAAAAATGACAAATGGCGACGATGAGCTAATGAGCCTACTACAGCAAAATCAGGATTTTAGACGTGGAGGCGATTTTATTAGTGCTCGCGGAGGTGTTGATTACTTTATTAGCGATGCAAGTACACTTACCTTTTCTGGCGGATATAATTCACGCGACTTTGTGCGATGGGACGTAACACAAACAGCAACTGAAACATACCTACCCTCAACTAGTAACGATTTATACTACAGGGAGGATGATGGCGATTCAGGTTTCTCATCATACAACATGGCCCTTAACTACACCCTAAATGGGAATGAGAACGGACGGAAACTAACAGCCGATGTGTTTTTTAACCGTTGGGATGGCCTTTTTAAAAGTGACCTCAATCAATGGTGGGATAATAATAGTAATCCTGAGATTTTTGAACAGAGCATAGACAACTTTGCAACAAGCATACTTACTTTTCAAACTGATTTGATTCATCCAATCGGGAATGGAGGGAGATTAGAAACCGGGTTAAAGGGAATGATTCGAACACAAGATAGTGACTTCACTTTTTACAGTGTTATTGCCAATAATTTTATTGAGGATAACAACAAAAGTAATTGGTTTATATACGATGAGCAACAGTACTCAGCCTACGCCATTTACTCAAACACCTTTGCCGATGGCAAATTTAGCTACCAGGGCGGAGTAAGGGTTGAGCAAGCTTTCACCAAAGCCGACCAAAGAGCAACCAACGAAGAGCCAATTGATAGGGATTTCTTAAACTGGTTCCCAAGCGCTCATATCAGGTGGAATATAACAGAAAAGAACTCAGCACAAATAGCATATAGCAAAAGGGTAAGCCGTCCAAGCACCCGCCTTCTAAACCCCTTTGTAAACTATTCCGACCCACTAAACCGGAGTGCTGGAAACCCTTGGCTTAATCCTGAATTTACAAACAGTTTTGAGATAAGCTACTCACATACTCTCCCAAAAACACGGTTAAGCGCAAGCACCTATTATCGCAACACAACCAACATTATTTCTCGTTACGTTGAAATTGAAACCGATGAGTCTGAAGGCTACGACTACGCCATGTCAACCTTCCGAAACATTGATGAAAGTGAAAGTTTGGGCGTTGAAGGCGTAATTACCCAAACAATTACGCCTTGGTGGAAAATTAATGCCAGCGCAAATTATAATAGCATAAAACTTTATGCCGATTATCTTGATGAGGAGTCTAGCGAAGGAGATAGCTGGACAACTCGTGCAAATTCAACATTTAATATTGGAAAAAACGTAGAGTTACAGTTAACAGGCAACTATCGTTCGCCATCGCTCTCAGTTGGTGGCTCTATGAGGTTTTGGCAATCGGGTGGCGGACAAGGAAGAACCGAGGAAATGTATTGGCTAGACATGGGTATGAGAATTAATGTACTTAATAAAAAAGGAACAATTACCCTTAGAGTAAGCGACATACTAAATACTATGAAGTACGAAGCGCTAACATGGGGCCCCAGTTTTACTAGCAATATTGAGAGAATCCGTGAAAGCAGAATAATTTGGGTAGGCTTTTCATATAGGATTAACGAATACCGTAATCGCAAGGAAAGACGCCCAGAAGATATTGACATGGATTTCGAATAGTGTTGTATTTCGATATTTTTTAACTCATAGGGAAGCGTTTACGTACGCTTCCCTATTTAATTTTCAATGTACTAAACAATACGTTAGTTATATTTAAGAGCTTTGCGCAAGCAACAGCAGCTAATATTAAAGGATAGAAGAAACTTTTATGGATATAAAATGTTACTTTTGTATTGATTAACAACGCTTTTAATTTATTATGAAAAGAATATTTACCTTTATTAGAGAGCATTATAGAGAAATCTTTAGAGCCGCACTTTTTGTTGTAGCAATACTTTTAATACTATTCACACTACCAAGAGAGGGTAAATTTAAGTATGAGTTCCAAAAAGGAAAGGCCTGGATGCACGAAGACCTTGTTGCACCATTCGATTTTCCAATATACAAAACGGATGCTGAGCTAATAGCCGAAAGGAACTCAATCCTAAATAACCTAAAACCATTCTTCCGTTACGACTCATCAGCAACTCAAAAAGCCGCAAATCAATTTAATAAAGATATCGCTAAGCTCTTTGAGGAAGCTAATATTGATAATCAAAAACGGAAGAATGTTTTAGACAGCGCCTCGCAAAGAATTAATGAGCACATTCGAATTGTTCACCTTAAGGGTATTCTTCAGCCAAAAGATTATAATGAGCTAAGGGAGCAAATTTTTTCTGGCATCACCCTGCTAGTTAATAATCAGGCATACGAAAGAGCTTTTGAGGAGATTCACACAGTTAACTCAGCCATAGAATATTTAGAGGGGAAACAAAGCAACATATTAGCGAATGTTAATGACGAAGTAGCCAGAGATGAGCTTAAAAAAATTACCTTCTCAAATTACATTAACCCAAACCTAAACTACGATAAGGAAACTACTCAGAAGGTAACGGAGGATATGCTAAAAAATCTATCTCAAACAAAGGGATTGGTTTATGCTGGTGAAAGAATTATAAGTAAAGGCGAAATTGTTAACCAAGAACTTTATCAAATTCTTTTCTCGCTTAAGCGAGAGTTTGAGAGCAGGGTGTCCTACTCAGACGACAGAGGGTTCCTGATTGGCGGACAAGCCTTAATTATTGTTATCCTTTTTGTTGTACTTTTCCTTTTCCTACTAAATTTTAGGCCCGAGATTCTTCAGCACGATTCTAAACTAATATTTATACTTCTGCTTATCACTTCAATAACAGTTGTTTCGTCGCTTCTTTTAAGGCGAGAGGTTGTTAGCATTTACATTATTCCATTTGCAATTATTCCAATATTTATTAGAACTTTCTACGATTCAAGGCTTGCCCTATTCATTCATCTTGTTACCGTTTTTCTTGTAGGATTCTTTGTCCCAAACAGCTTCGAATTTGTTTTTATCCATTTTATTGCAGGGGTTGTGGCAATAATAAGCATGTCAAATATTTACAGAAGGGGGAAACTATTTCTTTCCGTTGGATTTATCTTTTTGTCATACGTATTGGTGTATATGGGTATTGTTACAATTCAGGAGGGGTCGCCCCTGGCAATAAACACCCTTAATATTGCTTGGTTTGCTGGTAATGCGCTCCTTTTGCTTGCATCCTATCAGCTTATTTACCTTTTCGAGAAGATTTTCGGATTTCTATCGGACACAACACTTATGGAGCTATCTGACACCAATCAGGACCTGCTTCGCAAACTAGCAGAAGTTGCTCCTGGAACATTCCAACACTCGTTACAGGTTGCAAACCTATCGGAAAGTGCCATTCAAAAAATTGGCGGAAACGCTTTACTTGTTAGGGCAGGTGCACTATACCATGATATTGGTAAAATGAATAACCCCTACTATTTTGTGGAAAATCAGTCCCCTAACTTTAACCCTCACAAAAGCTTAGAGTTTGAGGAGAGCGCTGAGATTATTATTAAACATGTGACTGATGGGGTGCAGATTGCAAAGAAACACAATCTCCCACAGCAGCTGATAGATTTTATTAGAACACACCACGGCACCACAAAAGTGCAGTATTTTTACAGGCTTTTTAAAGACAAGTTTCCTGAAGCCAAAGACGAGTTCTCCTCGTTTAGCTACCCAGGACCAAAGCCATTCTCCAGAGAAACAGCAGTAGTAATGATGGCCGATTCGGTTGAGGCAGCATCACGCTCACTCAAATCTATTACATACGAAACAATTGACGAATTGGTGGAGAATATTATTAACTATCAGCAAATTGAGGAGCAATTTAACGATTCGGATATTACTTTTAAGGATATTACCATTATTAAGTCTATCTTCAAGAAGAAGCTAAGTAATATTTACCATGCTCGTATAGAATATCCCGAGGAGAAAGAAAAGTAGTAATAACAAAATGACTCCGCTTTAAGTAGTACTGTCAAAATAAAAGGTATCAGACACAGTTCTAAACTCCAAAAAAATTGCTTCGCAAACCAAAATTTACGAAGCAATTTTTGTTAAGTTATCGGGCTGGTATTACCTACCTCAAATCAACAACCATAATATCCTTATAATCCGATGTGTTAAAGGTGAATTTACTGTCGTCGGCAGTAACGTTGGGGTTAAAATCTTTAATTTCAATTATATAGTTTACCCCATCCTTACCCGTATATTTAATGGAAACAGGTTCGAGATTCTGCTTCTTAAAAGTAATTTTAATTATTGAATAGGGTGCAGAAAGATCTTCAGGGTAAAGATCTACCTCGTAGTATGTTTCCCTACGCACTACTTTCTCACCAACAAAACGCGACTTAAAATCCTCCTCATAATCACGAAATATTTGCGTTGGATCATCAAAAAAGCCACCATCCAAACCTGTTGGCTTAGATATAGTTACCTCATTAGCCTCGGGTATAAACTGCCATTTTGTTTCACCATCAAAATATACCTCCATTCCCATTACATTAAGGTTATACTTTTTGCCTTTCAGCAGGAGTTCCCCATCATGGGTATCAGAAAATCCTTCCTGAAGATTCTCTAGAGTGAAAGAGAATTCTGATTCTATGGTTTTATAGGTTTGCATCTTTTCGGAGAACTGTCTTACCAAATCCTTACCTAATGGTGCCGACTGACCATATACTGCTTGCAAAGCAATAAATACTAATGTTACTATAACGCTAACTCTTTTCATCATACTTATAAATAAATTAATTAACCATTCTTTTCGTTTAGCCCATTAAACACATGCTCAAGGGATATTTCATCCTGAATTAAAACCTGACGTGCCTTGCTGCCCTCAAACGGTCCAACAATACCTGCTGCTTCTAACTGATCAATAATCCTGCCAGCTCTGTTATATCCTATGGAAAATTTTCTTTGAATTAACGATGTTGACCCCTGCTGCTGCATAACTAACAGGCGTGCAGCATCTTCAAACAGGTCATCGCGTTTGGATAGATCAACCTCACCTGTTTCCTCTGCACTTTCGCCAGTATATTCTGGCAGCATAAATGCCGATGCATACCCTTTCTGATTGCCAATAAAATCGGTTATCCTTTCTACCTCAGGGGTATCAACAAAAGCGCACTGTACCCTAATCAAATCGTTCCCTGTGGATACCAGCATATCGCCCTTCCCTATAAGCTGATTTGCTCCTGGCGTATCGAGTATTGTGCGTGAATCTACCATTGACGAAACCCTAAACCCTATACGGGCAGGGAAGTTAGCCTTAATAACACCCGTAATAATGTTGGTTGTGGGACGCTGAGTGGCAATAATTAAATGGATGCCAACGGCACGTGCCAGCTGTGCAATACGAGCAATTGGTGTTTCAATTTCGCGTCCGGCTGTCATAATTAAATCGGCAAACTCATCAATAATTACCACTATGTAGGGCAAGTACTTATGTCCCTTATTCGGATTTAACCGTCGTGATATAAATTTCTCGTTATACTCCTTAATGTTTCTTACATAGGCCGATTTTAGTAAATCGTACCGGGCATCCATCTCAATGCATAAGGAGTTGAGCGTGTTAATTACCTTTTGAGTATCGGTAATAATGGCCTCCTCGGTATCGGGGAGCTTTGCAAGGAAATGTCGCTCAAGCTTATTGTATAGGGTTAGCTCAACCTTCTTTGGGTCAACCAGCACAAATTTTAGCTGAGCAGGATGTTTCCTGTAGAGTAGCGATGTAATTATTGCATTTAGCCCAACCGACTTACCCTGCCCCGTTGCTCCAGCCACCAATAGGTGAGGCATTTTTGCAAGGTCGATAACAAATGTCTCATTGGAGATGGTTTTGCCCAATCCTAAAGCTAAATCGGCTTTTGAATCCTGAAACTTTGCCGACCTCATTATGGAGTACATCGATACTACCTCTGGCCTCTGGTTTGGCACCTCAATACCTATTGTACCTCTGCCGGGAATGGGTGCAATAATTCTAATTCCTAAAGCTGATAGGCTTAACGCAATATCATCCTCCAGATTTTTAATTTTGCTGATACGAACTCCGGGAGCTGGAACAATCTCGTATAGAGTCACAGTTGGTCCAACAGTAGCTAATATTCTGGCAATTTGTATGTTGTAGTTCCCTAATGTTTCTACAATCCTATTCTTATTATTAAGCAGCTCCTCCTCGCTAACCGGGGCCTTCCTGCTCTTATAATCCTCCAGCAGTTCAACAGGTGGACGCAGGTAAGATGATAAGTCTAAGGTTGGGTCATAAAGGTCGGGCTTTTCGGCAGAACCACTTCCCTCCTCCTCTTCTACCTGCTTGTTAACTGTTAGCTCCACATCGGAATCGGATGAAGCTTCCTTTGGTTCAGATGAACTAGCAGGCTTACTTTCAGGCGTATTGCTTTCGAAATCACTTAGGTCTTTGGTCATGTCAAGGGGGACGGTATCCTCCAGCTCTTTGGATTCAGGTGGAGGTGGTTCCTCATCCTGAGCAGGAATGTTGTCGGCAATGGAATTATCAGTTAGGCTAGGCCCATCGTTCTGCTCTGTTTCTTCAAAGTTGCTATTAACTGGCTGCTCGGAACGAGCAAAGGTATTATGCATAAAGTGAATAACCTCATTATATGCTTTCTTTAAAAGGAAGAGAAAATGATTATTAACATAAACCAAAAAAGCCAGAATGCCCGTAATTAATACGAAAGCAGTGCCAGCCTTTCCAATAAAAGCGTTTAGCCACTGAGTAACAAACAGTCCATGGGCACCTCCCAGTCCGCTTCCTAAATACCCGTTAGTATCCTGAAAAAGGAACCCAAGCGTTAACGAGAGTAGAATCATAAAAATAATGGACCTATAAATGGTTTTACGCAATGGCAACACTCTGATTTTAAATAATCGTAACCCAATAATGCCAATGATGAATGGTATGGCAAAGGAGGAAATACCAAACCACCTATTTAAAAACTGTGACGAGAAGGAGGCTCCAACCTTCCCAGCCCAATTATCAACACGAATTGATGAGCTTGAAAAAATTGATTGCCACTCGAAACTCTGGTCAGACTTCCAAGCAAACAAGTACGAGACAAAAGCGATTGTTAAATAAAAAGAAAAAAGAAGCACAAAAAGACCCAAGGTAAATCTAAGACGTTCATCCTTTAAAATACCTTTCTTTTTTTCCTTTTCGTTTCCTTTTGCTGCCTTGCTGCTGTTAGTATTTTTAGACATCGTAAATTTTAAGTGCTAATATGAAAAATCCCTTACAAAGTAAGGGAATAATTCTGATTATTGGAAGAGCATTTGCTATCAACTACTGAAATAGTTCAATTACATCTTTAAGGGTCTCCTCGTTAATCTTCTCAAAATCGGCAGGTATTTTAAACTCATCATCAGATATTTTAGTAGCCTTTATGGAGTTGGCCTCAACCCTCATGTTCTGGTTAAAAAGCGTTACAGAAAATTTTAGCATAACACCATCTATACTCTCAAAGGGAGTATTATAGTTCGGATTTGCAACGGCAATATCCTTCGTGTAAAGTATTTCAAATGGGCTCAGTAACGAATCGTTATAAGTAGCTATTGCCCTGTTGCATTTAAAGCCCTGCACATCTATTGTATCGTTGGTATAACTAATTGTAAACTTGGGCATATCTTCGTACGCAAACGGATACTTATTTTCATGAATTGGCTCAAAATAGAGTAGCTTCTTATTTAGAAGTTTTATCATTGTATGTGTTGTTTTATCCTCAATATTCTGAATAAATGCAAACGAGAGTGCTCCGGATAGGCCTTCAATCTTATTAACGGTATTATTATCCTTAAACTTAACAAGCATTTTATTGGGCCTGAGGCTGGTATCGTATTTAGGTGGCTGATTATCGAAATATGTTATGTTGTACTCAATATAACCCTCACTAAGACTTTGCTTGTCAGGCTCGCTTGAGCAGCTCACTTGCAGAATAACTATGCTTATAATGATAGCAAGGAGAAAGGTGCTTCTAGTTGCTAAACTCAATAAAAGCCTTTTAAATTGGTAAGAATAACTAAACACCACCATACATTAATGTTTATATAGATTTTTTTATAAAAATAATGCTTGTTATCGAAAAAACATCTTTTTTTTGATTTTTTTCGTTTTTATCAACCTTGAAATTTTATAATGATACTACCAAATCATAAATTGACACCCATTTTATCTAATTATTTCGCATTACAATGAGTCAATTAAACTTAAAACAATTTTCTTTATACCTGCTAAAGTTTTATGGATTAATTGGCATACACTATCTTTGTAAAAAACAGTTGCATGTATTCATGGGGAGATGACAGGCGGTTTAACAGCTATACGCGCTACATTAAAAACAAGTTTGGGGGACGAGTACAAAAGTTAACCATTGATGCAGGTTTTACATGCCCGAATCGTGATGGAACATTAGGTACGGGCGGTTGCACATATTGTAACAACAACTCGTTTAACCCTAGTTACTGTACTCCAAGCAAATCAATTACTCAACAAATACAAGAGGGGATAGATTTTCATGCCTTCCGTTACAGGCGTGTAGAGAAATTCCTTGCCTATTTTCAGGCCTACTCTAACACATACGCTCCTTTATCTAAACTTAAAGAGCTTTACCAAGAAGCCCTGTCAGTTCCAAACGTAGCAGGTTTAGTAATTGGCACTCGCCCCGATTGCGTTGATGAAGAAAAGCTTGACTATCTGGCTTCA
>JAWLEY010000105.1:0-9315 GCA_041685855.1 Perlabentimonas sp.
AACGTTTACCAAAGGCAAGACGCAATCCATCAAACTCGAACTCTCCTTGAGGAGGTTCTTGCTAAGGCTCATATTGAAGCAAAATTTGCATGGGATAAGGGAGCAACTGAGGAACAGATGGAGAATGTGTTAAAATATATTCGTGGTGCTCAGTGGCGCTGGGATTATGTAGCAGCCAGTCATGGAGCATCTTTCCATGCCCCTTTTGAGAGCGCTAGAGTTATTGCTCTGGGCTTAGAGAAGGCGCAGGAAGCTCGCCTGGAAGTAAGTAGGGTGTTGGCTGATTTAGGATACTCCCGCGAGATTCCTATCCCTGATATATCAACCAAAAGCAAAGCGCAAGAGTTTATTGGTTTAAATATGAAAGAGTTAAATTCTGAGAAGCAGGTTTTCTTAGACAAGGTTGTGCCCAGATGGTTGGAAGAGGCCAAACAAAGAGAGGCAGATTACCCAACAACCAACCTTTAATTTAGCAGCTAACTTGTATCGGATTGTAAAACTGTTAAATTGATAGTGTTAATAACAGCAACGAAACTTTTGTACATTACATGTTTTCAGATATTTTTTTAAGCGAAGGGGGTTGAGCTTAATCTGCCCTCTTCGTTGTATATAATGGGTTAAGGTATTTGCCAAACGGTTATAGGTGTTGGAATATTAGCAGTTATTGTTTTAATAATTTCAACTTCAAATGCTTGGATTGGAAACAAAACTATTTCTCAAAATAAATAGACTGTAACGCAACCCTTTAACTTTTTCAAGCATCATTTATATATATCAATAAATGGTGTTATATTTGTTGTTAATGCACAGTAAAACATAACGCCATTTTGGAACTTTGTCACAGCATAATAAAGGGTTGTCAGAAAAACGACCGCAAAGCGCAGCATGCGCTTTACATGCTTTTTGCTTCAAAAATGTATGGTGTGTGTTTACGATACTACCCAAACAAAGACATTGCCAACGATATTTTACAGGATGGTTTTATTAAGGTTTTTAACAATATTAAATCGTTCAAGTTTCAGGGTTCTGTAGAAGGATGGATAAGACGAATAATGGTAAATACTGCCTTAGAGTACCATCGTAAGAAAAAGGATTCTCAGGAGGTGGATATTGATAGTGCTTTTCTATATTCCATTAATAGTTTTACCATTGATAATGATTATAAGTTACTGCTTTCAATTGTTGCAAGTTTGCCTAAGCAGTATCAGCTAGTTTTTAACCTTTATGCCATTGAGGGATATTCTCATGCTGAGATAGCCAAAGAGCTGAATATTTCTGAATCTACTAGCAAGTCAAATTATAGTCGTGCAAGAGCCATTCTTAAAAAGAAAGTAATGAAGGTAGAAAAGTTTGAAGGGTATGCAGCTGTTTAAACCCGGGCCATACGAAGAGTTTGTTGGGAAGTTGTCGTCTATTAGCGTTAGACCAGAAAATGACACCTGGGATGCTATAAGCCGGCGGCTTGATAAGGATGATATGCACAGGAAACGGCTTGCTTTCAAAAGATTCTCCGTAGCTGCAGGTATAATTCTTCTTATTGGATTAAGCTTAGGCCCCTTGCTCATTGTTGAAAACATGACCTTATCTGAAGAGTTGACGATAATAAGCAACTCAAATGTATCTCCATATAATATTTACAAAGAGTACCCTGTTATTGAAACAGAAGAGATTGTTCTTTCCGATGCTTTAAAATCGGCTAGGGTACCAATACAGCCTACAACTATAGATGAGCCCATTCGCAATTCTGACTTTATTACCAGAGAGCCTATAAGTAAAGTGAGTGGTTTGCCATTAATTTTACCTAATCGTAAGGCAGATAAACAGCCTCAGCATTTGCGTTTAAATAGCAAGCAGATTTCGCAGAACAGTTCAGCTGATATGCATAAGCCTACGAAGAGGAGTTCAGCCAGTAAAGGCGATTGGAGCGTTGTTGCATTTGTAAACCCTTCCTACTCCTCGCATACATCAGCAGCCTTAGACTTCAATCAGCAGCCAATTGAAACAGGAACATGGATGTGGGGAGGTGAAGTTTTGGTAAAAAAAGAGCTTAACCGGTATTTTTCTGTTTACTCTGGAATTTTAGTAAGTCCAATTGGTCAAGAAATGAATAATTTGTTGTTGTTACGCTCAAGCAGTAAGTATAACGACATGACTAAACTCCAGGCTAACACTTCTCTTGGCAATGTTTCACTTAACAATTCTCAGGTTGGAGTATCTAATTTCTCAACCTTGTCTAGCGCATCCGAGAAAGTGCTTGGCTCTTCCTCTATAGATAAAGCAAACCTAAAACAGCGTTTCTATTTTATGGAGATTCCTTTAATGGTGTCGGCTGGTTTTAGAAAGGGACCCTTAAATATTGAGGTAAAGATTGGTTGTGCTGCTGGAGTTCTAATAGATAATAAGTTTGAGGTGCGAAGTAACGGTAGCGAATTTATTGGAAGTACCGATGATGTTCGTCGTTATAATACTTCAGCCCTGGGTTCTGTAAACTTTTCATTTCCCGTTAATAATCAGGTAAGCCTTATGGTAGAACCAAACCTGAGGCTAAATTTGCGGCCATTAAGTTATAGCCATGAAGCTACGTACCCATTTACCGCTTCGGTAAAATTTGGCATGGGCTATAGGTTTTAAGCAACCCTTTCCTTTATCTTATAAACGAAAGCCTCTCCATTTAAGTTTTTTAATAATGAATAGTACTTAAGTATGGATATTTCCATAATTCATCCAATTCTCTTTTGTTTAGTGGGGTCATGTAATAACTACAAAAACACTAGTCGTCGCTTCGTATTGTCCCAAAAAGATATAATATTATCCAACGAAACAATTTAGAATTTGACAGTTTATCTATTATTTAACAACTTTAACCCAGATTTAGAAAAACTAAATTTGTAAGCATTTATGATTGCAAATTTTTAGTTTTTCTTCATCGATTTGTCATTATAACATTCATGTAATCTGTGTGTTAACAGTATTGTTTTCTAATGGCGGTCATTAGAAAACAATCGCTAATGACAAATTTGGGTTTATTTTTTTAGAACCAATTTATACAAATAAAAAAGCTGCCTTTGCAGGCAGCTTTTCATAGGCAAAATATTAAAATATTTTTTAGCTGTTTTCATTATTTGGTGCTGTAGCACCTGATGGTAATTCAAGTCCGTATCCTTGTTTTTTGTCGGCTTGTTTAAGTTTGTAAGCAAGAAAGATTGAAATAACACCACAAATTACCAGGATAAAAATCGGAATTGTGTAATTGTAAATGTATTGCTCTGAATATTCCCCGAATTTTGAAACGATATTCGGATCTTTCATTATGATAATTTCCTTTGATATTTCAGCCTGAGTCAGCCCTAACCCCTCTAGTTTAGCATTCAAAGCCTGCCTGTTAGCAACAACTGTTGGATTTACAGCCTGCAGCAAAGCTCCGATTCCCCAGAAGAAGGCACCAAGTCCCCAGTTTTGAATTGTAAACATGGCAGAATAAGCTGTTCCCAATCGGTTTTGAGCTACAATTTTTGCAACTGAAGGCCACATGGCTGCTGGCACAAGTGAAAATGCTATTCCAAGAGAAATCAATCCCAGGTAAGCTAATATAACATTGTCAAAAATAGATAATGACAGATGAGCAAAGATCAAAAGTAATGAACCCAATATCATCAGTGAAGCTGCCTTTCCTTTTCGATCAACATAATTCCCGAAAATAGGTGTAAAGATAATTGTACCGAGTGGTATCAGGCTTGCAGTTTTGGATCCGTTTTTAAACCATATTGTCAAGGTATCTCGAAGTAAATAAGCGAATAAAGCAAATGTACCTACAATCAAAATAACTGATAAGGCCTTTTTACTAGCTGTTTTCATCCGTGAAGGCACAATGGCAAACAATAGTGCATAAATGAACAACCCAATATAAATTACAGCTGTTCCAAAGGATGTACTACCGTTTATTTGAAATCCGCCTTCAGGTAATACAGAAGTAAAGTTAAATTTATTGATTAACAAGTCAGGAGCATACTGTATAAATGGGAACACAGCAGCATAGAAAGCTACACAGAGCAATGCAATATAAATAAAGGAATTATTTTTTAGCAGTTTAAACAGATCAGAAAACTTGAATTCTTCTTCTTCTTCCTGTTTTTCCCCTACTGCAACTTCGGCTGCTTTCTTGGCTTTAAGTTGCTTGTCAAGTTTAATATCAAAGAATACATAAATAACAAACATGATAAGAGCAACACCCATTAGGGCAGCAGCAAAGGTAACGGCGGGAGATACTGTTCCCGAAATGTCAGGTGAAAGAGCAATACCCATGGCCGAACCAAGTCGTCCAAATCCCATATTAATTGCCATAGCCAATGCCAGTTCGTAGCCTTTAAACCATTTTACCATAGTAGTAGTTGCAACCACACAAACCACTTCAAGACCAGAACCAAATAATATACGTCCGATAATCATAGCTGTAAGCTGCGTACTATGGTCTTCACCAAACACCCCAGCGGCTCCCATAGCAGTAATGGCACCACCTAACACAGCAAGGCTACCAAAAACAAGCCCTGCAATTCTTACGCCCCATTTATCAAGTATCATACCACCTACGATTATCATACCAAACATGTTGGCAATGGTGGTTAACCCAATAATACGGCCAAATTCTTCACTGGTAAACCCCATCTGGGTTTCCATCATATCCTTTAAGCCCGAGAAAAAATCCTGAAACCAATAAGTTGCAAGCATCAATCCGCTGACTAAAAGCAGAGCCAGCCATCTCATTGCAGCTGAATCTTTTAATGTTTTGTTAGTTGTGTCTGTCATAATTTTCAAAATTAATATTAATTATAATCATTATTCGTTTATAATATTTGGTAATTCAAAATCTAAACTTACTCTCTATCAAATTCTTTGTGAAAGAAAAACAAAAGAAAATCAGGTGGTTCTGACACCAGTTTTATCTAGAATAATGCCACCAACAATAATCATCCCAAACATATTGACAATAGTAGTCAGTCCTATCATACTAACATACTGCTCACTAGTAAATCCAAGGTCAGTTTCTACCAGAGCCTTAAAGCCAGAGTGAGAATTTTGCAACCAATAGGTTGAAAAAAGAAAACTGCTGACAAGGACAAGAATTAGCCACCGCACAGCAGTATTATCCTTTAGTGTCTTTTTAATTTTCTCCATTTTTTAAGGTTATGATTTGTTTTAATTAATAGATACTGATTAATAACTTTGCTTGGATAAAATTTTATAAAATGAACGTCAAAAATAGGATAATTACAATTCTTTACAAATAACAAATATTAGGTATTGAAAAAAAACTTAATACTTAGTTAAGTATCAATGAATAAAAACCAAAAAAAAAGGGCAACTGCCCTTTTTTTACGTGTAATAACACTTAAAAAATCTTACTTACGATTTTCATAAACCCACATTTCCATGGGTTCCTCTTGATTCCTTTGAACTCTTAAAATTTCATTGGCTGCTTTGGAGTATGTATCGTAAGCCGCTACCGATACCATCCTAAAATTGTTAGGCGATTCAATAATCTTAGGATTCTGAAATCCCCACTGCGAAACTTTTGCCTGAAAATCATCGGCATTCGATGGCACTTTAAAGCTGCCAATAATTACGTGGAAGCGATTTTTAGCTTCCATCTCTCTAATTCTGTTAAGAGAATCTTGTATTGCCTTCTCTTTTGCTCTGCGTGCTTCCTCAAGTTTTTTGGCCCTTTCCATTTCTGCTTTTTTGATACTATCCTGCTTGGCTTGCCAAACAGCTAGGGTGTCTGCAGCTTTATCCTTTTTTGAGCCTCCAAAAAAATCACAACTAGCAAAAGTGGTTGCTAGTAATAGAGTAAAAATGAGTAGTTTTCTCATAGTTGCTTTTAGTTAAATTCCAAACCAAATTTCAGCATTTTTTTTTCTTCAGCAAAAAAAAATGTAAATAAATGTATGGTTTTCACTGATTTTTTTTAACACTATTTTTTAATAACCACACAAACAGAAGGTTACGGTATTGTAAAATATGCATGTTTTATTCAAAATTATTGATTTATTAATGAGTTTAGGGCTGATTTCACCATCATAGCGCACTTTTTGGTAGTGATTTTTTCATGTTTTAAGCGTTTTTTTCTCTTTTATTTGTCAATTACTCCATAATTTTTGCCATGTTTTTTGCTCCTATCCAAAATAATAAGTTTGCAATTATTCAGATTTTCTTAGATTTGTTCCAATAATTTTTAAAAGTTGGGGCTGACATTATGAAAACTATTATTAATCTTTTTGAGGAAAGCGTTAGTATATTCGCAACCAACCCATATCTATGGGAAAAGAAAACCGACAAGTTTGAGTCAATATCATATAAGCAAACAATGACCGAAGTCCACCGAATGGCCGCTGGGCTTATTTCGTTAGGGGTTCAAAATAACGATACAATATCACTGCTCTCCGAAGGCAGGATGTATTGGGTTATAAGCGAGTTAGCTATATTGTATACGGGTGCTATAAACGTTCCCTTATCCATAAAGCTTGATGGAGCAGACCTTCAGTTCAGAATTGCACATTCTGAATCTTCAATTATTATTGTTTCAGGTAATCAGGCGAGCAAGATTCGTTCTGTTCGTAAAGAGTTACCTTTGGTTAAGAAAGTAATTTACTTGGATGCTCAAGTTTCCTATGCTGAGGATGAGATGCACATATCATCTGTTATTGAACTGGGCGACAACTTGCTTTCTATTAAGCCTGATGCCTTAGATGAAGCCAAAGGGAAGATTGACGACAATCATTTTGCAACAATCAGCTATACTTCAGGAACTACAGCCGACCCAAAGGGTGTTGTGCTATCGCACAGGAATTATACTGCTAATGTTGAGCAGGCTCTTACCTTAATGGATATACCAGAAACCTACAGAACCTTAATTATTTTGCCTCTTGACCATTGCTTTGCGCATGTGGCAGGACTCTATTCGTTTATGGCTAAGGGGGCAAGCATTGCTACCGTTCAGCTGGGGAAAACCCCAATGGAAACGCTCAAAAATATTCCTGTTAATATTAAGGAGATAAAGCCAAACCTGCTGTTGAGCGTTCCTGCGCTGGCCAAAAATTTTAAAAAGAATATTGAAGGGAATATTAAGGCAAAAGGGAAATTTTTGTATAAAGTGTTCAATCATGCCCTGAATTTAGCGTATGCATATAATAAGGAGGGTTATAATAAGGGGAAGGGTGGAACATTCCTATATAAACCTTTATTATGGATTTACGACAAGGTGCTCTTTAAAAAGATACGTGAAGGTTTTGGTGGTGAGCTGAAATTCTTTATTGGCGGAGGTGCTCTCCTCGATATTGAACTACAACGGTTTTTCTATGCTGTGGGCATGCCAATGATGCAGGGTTATGGCTTGTCTGAAGCTACACCAATTATCAGTTCAAACTCGTTAAAGAAGCACAAGTTAGGTTCCTCAGGATATCTTGTTAAGCCCCTTGAACTTAAGATTTGCGATAACGATGGTGTTGAGTTGCCCCTAGGTGAAAAAGGAGAGATTGTTGTTAAGGGCGAGAACGTAATGATGGGCTACTGGAAGAATGAGAAGGCTACTGAAGAAACCGTAAGGGATGGTTGGCTATACACGGGCGATATGGGCTATATGGATAAGGATGGCTTTCTTTATGTATTGGGTAGATTTAAAAGTTTGCTAATCTCCAGCGATGGGGAGAAGTACAGTCCTGAGGGAATTGAGGAAACACTTATTCAGCACTCAAGGTTAATTGACCAAACAATCCTTTATAATAATCAGAATGCTTATACGGTTGCGCTTATTGTTCCGGCAAAAGAGGCTTTAAAGCGAAAAGTATCAGAAAAATTTTCCGATTTAAATAGTAATGAAGCGGCCAAGTATGCACTTGAACTGATTAAGAACGATATAGCCATATTTAAAACTGGAGGAGAACTTGAAGGTATGTTTCCTGATAGGTGGTTGCCAGCAAGCTTTGCCCTGCTCGAGGAACCCTTTACTGAGCAGAATGGGATGGTGAATAGCACCCTAAAAGTTGTAAGGGGAAAGGTTGAAAAGCATTATGAAAAAAGGTTAGAGCATTTGTTTACACCTGAAGGGAAGAACGTTCAGAATGAGCAGAACCTGCAAGTGGTCATAAGTATGCTTAACAACTAGCTAAAAGCATTATTCCAACTTATTTTCATTCTTTAATTAGGCCTTATTTTATTGGGACTTGATTCATTATGCAGTTTATTGTATATTGTAGGGTAAAATAAAAGAGGCGATAATGAAGTTATACTTAATCCTTATTTTACTTTCCCTATCATTTTTTGTTGCTAATGGTCAGGATAATGATTTTGCCTATCAGCGGAGTTCAATGGTTAGGCATCAAATAAGCGGTAGGGGCATTACCCATAAACCCACCATTAGAGCAATGAATGCGGTGAAGCGACACGAGTTTGTTCCTGCTCAGTACAAAGAACAAGCATATAATGACAGGCCGTTGCCCATTGGTTACGGGCAAACAATCTCACAGCCCTACATAGTTGCTTACATGACTGAGTTGATGAAGCCAACTTCTGAGATGAAGGCTCTTGAAATTGGTGCTGGGTCAGGCTATCAGGCCGCTGTGCTTGCTGAGATAGTAGATTCAGTTTATACAATTGAGATTGTGCCTGAGTTGGGGCGCTCAGCAAGAGCAAAGCTGAAAAGGTTGGGCTACGATAACGTAAGTACAAAAATAGCTGATGGTTATTATGGTTGGCCAGAAAAGGGCCCGTTTGACATTATAATGGTTACCGCAGCAGCTGAACATATTCCACCACCACTAATTGAGCAGCTAAAAGATGGTGGTAGCATGGTTATACCCGTTGGCTCCCCTTTTATGGTTCAGCAGCTTATGCTGGTTGAGAAAAAGAAGGGAAAGGTTAGCACAAGAAGCCTAATCCCTGTTCGGTTTGTACCTTTCACACGTGGCAACAATTAATGCGCGAAAGAGTCTCCATATTCCTTATCTCTATTGCTATAATTGGATTTCAATTGGCAATTATCAATTTGTTGTCCTATAGTCAATGGCATCATTTTGCATACTTGGCGGTATCTATTGCAATGCTTGGTTTTGGCTCATCAGGTGTTATTCTTTCGGTATGGAGCCGCTTTTTTAATAAGTATGCAGAAGGCATGCTTCCCACTCTGTTTGCAGCAACAGGATTTCTTATGTTTGTAGCCCCATGGCTAATTGATTTAGAGTTTGTTCGTTTTGACACATTTTTACTGTTTACATCAAATAAGCACATTTTTAGGCTGTTGCTAACTTGTTTCATCCTATTTCT
>JAWLEY010000106.1:0-9276 GCA_041685855.1 Perlabentimonas sp.
CATCTTGATAAGTTAAGTAATACTTACAGCTTAAAGCTAATAGGAAAAGTGAAAGTGGTCCTTACGGCTTTCCCCCGTTGCTTACCTGGAGTCCATTTTGGACTTGATTCAACCACCCTAACTGCTTCATCATCTAGCAAGGGGTGTACTCCTCTAACTGTCTTCACGCTTGAAACCTCACCATTAGCCTCAACAATAAAACTAACAAACACCCTACCTTCAATCCCATTTTGAGCCGCTTCTTCAGGATAAGTAAGATTCTCACCAATAAATTTGCGAAAAGCTTCGCTACGTTGACCTTTAAAAAGAGGCATATCTTCAACTACAACAAACACCTCATTTTCAGCATCAACCTCAGTATCTGTAGCATTTGTCGATTCAGAATCTTTCCTCAACTCTATTAACATCTCATCGCTATGCCCAGGCTTTATAGGTTCATCCTCTGAGCAAGACACAATAAATGCAAATGGTGTAATAATAGCAAGGGCAAGGGCTAACTTAAAGAAAGCACCTTTACTTTTTTTAGAAATATTAATCATAGCTAAACGTTTTAGGGTTAATGATTTATTAAAATTATTGCCTACGGGGAGCGCTACCCCATTAAAGGCTAAAGAAACTATGGAATCCAAGTATGCGTAAGAATCACCTTTTGATTGGATTGCTTCATTATCCGCCTGATACTCATGCACCTCAACCAAAGCCCTCCGAAGCAGCCAGAAAAACGGATTAAACCAAAGAAATACTCCGATTATCTCCATTAATATCATATCGGCTGAGTGGAAATAGTTTGAATGTGCACGTTCGTGCAGGATAACTCCCTCTATCTTATCATCTGGTATAGAGTTAGGGTTTATAAAGCAGTAGTTTAAAAAAGAGAAGGGAGGAACATTCTTGGCGTGCTCAACCAGAATCAGCCCATCAACTTTCTTTTTTATGCTTGAATTTACAAGACTAGATATCCTAAAAAATTGAAGCAGAAAACGTAGAAAGAAAGCTGTAGAAATAGAAATATAGATAACTTTTAAAATACCTGACCAACTTAAGGCATTGGTGTTAGGTGTAATTTCAATGGCTGGAATGCTAAGACGTAAATTAACACCAATGTTTGTAGCAGTTAAAACATCCTTGACTTGAAGTATTGGTAATACTAGCGGTACGACACAGGAAAATAAAATACCTAGCAGCAAATAAAAACGCACCAAGGAGAATCGATGAATTTTACTGACGATAAAAATCCATAGAAACCAAACCACCATCATTATTATGCTCATTTTTAGAGCGAGGTCAACCAAACTAGTTGTCGTCATCTTTCTTCTGATTTTTTAATTCGTTTGATAGTAAGCCAATAATCTCCTCCATTTCCTTAACAGATAAGTTTTCTTCCTTTGCAAAGAATGAAACCATCTGTCTATATGAATTTCCAAAATAGTTTTTTATAAAACTCTTCAGAAAAGTACCCGTGTAATCCTTTTTGCTGACAAGTGGATAGTACTCATGCGTTTTCCCATACGCATTGTGTCCAATAAAACCTTTCTTCTCAAGTATTCTAACTATTGTAGAAACAGTGTTGTACGCAGGCTTTGGTTCAGGCATAAGCTCCATAATATCCTTAACAAAGGCTTTTTCTAATTTCCATAACAGCTGCATTACCTGCTCCTCTGCTCTTGTAAGTTCCTTCATGCTTTAATATTTTATTAAACAAACTTATAACTATATTTTTAGTTTATCAACTAATTTATTAGTTATTTTTACGCAAACCAAAAACTAATCACTATCTGTCTCATATACTGGATTTTACCGTTATATAAAATATACCATCAGCAACAAAACAATAACGTGTACCCTCACATTATTTTGGCTAGTAGTATAAGTTAAGATTTGTATATTTGTAAAACTTAACGAATTGTTATGATAAAAGACTTAAAAATATCGATAGTGCAAGCAAATCTTGCTTGGGAAAATATTGAGCTAAACCGAGCAAATTTTGCTAGAATCCTATATAGTATTGATTGTAGTCCTCATATTGTTGTTCTGCCCGAAATGTTTACAACCGGATTCTCAATGAATGCCGAGGAGTTGGCAGAACCTGTTAATGGGGCAACTACTCAATGGATGCAAAATATTGCAAAAGAAAAGGGCTTTGCCATATGCGGTAGCATAATTATTAAAAACGAGGGAAATTTTTATAATCGTTTTCTTTTTGTTGCACCAGAAGGCAAAGTATATGAGTACGATAAACGGCATCTTTTTACATTTGCAAATGAGAACAAGAGGTATACCTATGGCCAATCAAGGTTAGTTTTTGAATACCTGGGCTGGCGTATTCTTCCACAAATTTGCTACGACGTTAGATTCCCTGTATGGAGCAGGAACAGGGGCGATTACGATTTAATGATTAATGTTGCCAACTTCCCTGCAGAGCGACGTGAGATTTGGACTACGTTACTTAAAGCAAGGGCAATTGAGAATCAGTGCTACGTTGCAGCATCAAATAGAGTAGGAACAAGTGGTATGGACATATATTACACAGGCGACAGCGTTCTTTTAAATGCGTTAGGCGAACCCGTTTGCGAAGCATTACCCGGACAAGAAAGGGTAATTACAGGTACTTTTAATAAGGAGTGTCTTGAAAAATTCCGAAAAGATTTTCCGGTTCTCCCCGACGCCGATGATTTTTCATTAAACATGTAAACAACAGTTTAACTAAAAAATATTTTAATATAAAGGCTTTTTATACCCTTTCTTTTGATAAATCATGTACATTTGAGCTTACTTTTTTTGGGTGAATTTACCTATCAATCGTTTTGATTTATGAACATAATTATAGCGGGCGCAGGAGAAGTTGGCACACACCTTGCCAAAATGCTCTCGAACGAGTACCACGACATAGTAGTAATTGATACTGACACAGAAAAACTAGCGCTACTCTCTTCCAGTACGGACCTACTGGTAGTTGAAGGGCCTGCAACATCCATGTCGGTACTAAAAGAAGCAAACGTTAAGAAAGCGGAGCTATTTGTGGCAGTAACCAGCTCCGAAAACACGAACATTCTTAGCGCAACACTTGCCAAAAGATTAGGAGCAAAAAAAGTAATTGCCCGAATAGACAACAGCGAGTTTATGCTGCCAAACAATAAGGATATTTTTCTTCATTTAGGTATCGATTCACTTATATATCCAGAAAAACTTGCCGCAAAGGAGGTTATTGACCTACTTGGACAAACCAGTTCAACAGAGTTTGTAGATTTTTCAGGAGGCAAACTATCACTGGCTGCTTTAATTCTTGATGAGGATGCCCCAGTAATTGAACAAACCCTACAGCAAGCTACAAAAGATAACAAGAATTTAGAGTTTAGAGCTGTTGCAATAACCAGGGACGGTGAAACCATTATACCCCGCGGGAACGACCAGTTCAAGGTTAATGATATGGTTTTTGTTATATCAAACCAGCGTGGCATTAAAGAGATGCTAAAGTATTCTGGCAAAACGAATATCCATGTAAATAACCTTATGATTCTTGGGGGTGGCAGAATTGGTATTAGCATTGCCAAAGAGTTAGAAAAAAATGCCAATGTAAAAATAATTGAGCAGGATAAGGATGAGAGTATCCGGCTAGCCAACTATTTTAAGGATGCATTGGTAATTCAGGGCGATGGCAGAGATACGGAGCTACTCATGCAGGAAGGTTTACAATACATGGATGCTTTTGTAGCTGTTACTGGTGATTCGGAAACTAACATACTCGTATCGCTTGCTGCAAAAAAAATGGGCGTTAAAAAAATTATTGCCGAGGTTGAGAACCTGGACTACATAAAGCTGGCCGAGAGCATGGGAATTGATACTGTTATAAACAAGAAACTACTTGCTGCCAGCAGGATTTTCAGACACACCATGAGCACTGAGGTTTCTGATATTAAATGTTTTACAGGCAGCGATGCTGAGGTGCTAGAATTTATTGTAAAACCAAACTCCCGCGTAACCAAAGGTAAACTTAAGGAAATTGACTTCCCTAAAGATGCAATTGTTGGGGGTGTTGTTAGAGGTGATGCAAGCTACATTGCCAAAGGAACAACCGAGATAAAAGCTTACGATAGGGTGGTTGTTTTTGCTTTACCCTCAGCAATAAACAAGGTGGGTAAATTCTTTAACTAAAATCTATACAAAAAAAAAGAGTGGGTAAGCTACTTACATCGCACCGCTACAACCACTTACCCTTGCTACCTTCCGGTCCTGGGGGAGTTCAGCGGGAGCTGGTCGTGTAAGACCTACCCACGCCGCAAAGATAGCTACAAGTTATTAACTCTTCAAAAAAAATACGAATAAATTAAACCCAAATTTGTCATTAGCGATTTATTCTAATGACCACCATTAGAAAACGATACTGTTAATACAAAGATTACATGAATATTATAATGACAAATCGATGAAGAAAAACTAAAAACTTGCAATCATAAATGCTTACAAATTTAGTTTTTCTAAATCGGGGTTAAACCCAGCTAAGCCATTAGTTCGCAGAACTCCTAAAGACTAACCTGGGCTTAATCTTTTGCCATTACCACAGTAATTAACTTAACAACTGATATCTAATTACTCATATTCAAATAATTATCATAGGAATAGGTTACTCAATGGTGTAAGCGCTTCAATAGGTATAAAATATTCGTTTCTACTCTCCAGCAATTAACAAGTTAAATTTTCTTAACCATGTTTAAGCACCTTATTAGTTTTTCTAATATCTTTGCTAAATAAATAACAAAAACTAAATAAAATGGACAAAAGCATACAAGACACACTAAAGTCCACAATGACCTACGGATTTGCCCTAGGTGTAATTGTTGTAATCTACTCACTTATACTTTATCTTTTTAACATTATGCCCATTGGCATACTAAAACCGATGGTGCTATTTTTAATTAATATTATTATCTATTTCTTTGGGCTTTTATACTTTAGTAAGATAGTTAAGAAAGATGTTTTTGGAGGAACCATAAACTATTGGAATGGTTTTTTGGTTGCCGTGCTTCTGGGCTTTTTTGCATCAATACTAATTGCAGGATACTCATTTTTGCAAAATGTAGTTATTGATCCTGATTATTTAGAAAGGCTCCTTAATGCACAAAAAGACTGGATGTACAACTTCATGTACGAGAAAGGATTACCTGACGATCAGATTGAACAAGCCATAGATGGCATTGAAGCCCAAGCAGACAAAAAATATAATTTTGCATCATACATTAAATCGGTTTTATTCAGTACGCTTGGTTTCTCCATAATAGGCTTTATTACGGCTGCAATTATTAAAACCAAAACAACCAATCCTTTTGAGGAAAGCAAGTAGTTAGCATGGATATTTCTGTAATAGTTCCACTTTACAACGAGGAAGAATCGCTCCCAGAATTAGTTGCCTGGATTAAGCAGGTATTGGAAAGGGAGAAGTTTACCTTTGAAGTAATTCTGATTGATGATGGCAGTAACGACTCAAGCTGGAAAGTTGTTGAGACTTTAAACAACGAGTACCCCTTTGTACGCGGTATAAAATTTAGGCGTAACTACGGTAAATCAGCTGCTCTACATACTGGTTTCCAATCGGCTAAGGGTGAAGTAGTGGTAACTATGGATGCTGATTTGCAGGATAGCCCGGAGGAGATTCCAGAGATGTATAGAATGATTAATGAGCAAGGGCTGCATCTTGTGTCAGGTTGGAAAAAAAAGAGGTACGATCCTCTATCCAAAACGATTCCAAGCAAATTTTTCAACAAAACCGTACGGGTTTTTACCAGAATTAAACTGCACGACTTTAACTGTGGACTTAAGGCATACAAGCACGATGTGGTTAAAAGCATAGAGATATTTGGCGAGATGCATCGCTACATACCAGTACTTGCCAAGCAGGCTGGTTTTAATAGAATTGGCGAAAAAGTTGTTCAGCATCAGGAACGAAAGTACGGTGTGACAAAATTTGGTTTTGAACGGTTTATTAACGGTTTCTTAGATCTTTTTACCGTTATATTTGTAAGCAGGTTTGGAAAAAAACCTATGCATCTATTTGGCACATTGGGTACATTAATGTTTGTTCTTGGTGGTTTTATTACAATCTGGATTATTGGCAGCAAACTATACGCTCAGTTTAGCCATCTTGAATTCAGGGCTGTAACCGACCAACCATTGTTTTACATTGCGCTGGTTATGGCCATCATTGGAGTACAACTTTTCGTTGCTGGTTTCCTTGGAGAACTGGTCTCCAGAAGTTCAGCCGACAGGAATAGCTACCTGATTGAAAAAGAAATCTCGTGATTCTTAATCTCAGATAAAGTAACCACCATCAACAACATCAATTAATATTGCCAATAGAAAACAAAAAATGCCCTGCTAGCTGCAGGGTTTTTTATTTAAACCCAAATTTGTTATTAGCAATTTTTCTAAATCGGGGTTAAACCCAGCTAAGCCATTAGTTCGCAGAACTCCTAATGATTAATCTGGGTTTAATCTACAATCTGAATATCTACATTTCCAATCCCACCTGTTATATCAAAATAGAGGCTCTGTTTTGTTTTCCCAAACAAATCGTTTGTATATGTAGTATTTTGCTTTTTAAAATTTGGAGCATTTACATCACCTAATATACCAAGTATATTAAATTTAACACCAATGTTTGAGGGTACTTTTACCGTCATTTCACCAAGTCCGCCTTTTAGGATTGCATTCAAATCGTTTTTCCAGTCACCTGATAAATCGATAACTGCATTCCCTGCAAATGCTTTAAACAACATATTTGGAACTGATGTATTGCTTAAGTTGATATTAACATCTCCTGCAGTCATTATAAACTCAAATCTTTTTAAATTGCAATCATGCAAATCTATGTTGCTTTCACCTGCATTAAATTGAATAGACAGGTCATTCCTAACATCCTTACTAATAGCCACATCCCAATGACTATTATCTAAATCATCGTACTTATTCTTCTCCCTTTGGGCGCTTGCTACAATCTGCAAATTACCTACCTGGTTATTCTCCTTATAAGAAATATTTGGTTTCCATTTATCCTTATAAAACTTATATGTCCCTTTTGCTATGTGTTTAGAAGAAGAACTTAAATTTAATGTTCCAACAGGAAAAACTATCTCTGTTTTAACATCATTCGCTTTACCTAATGAAATGCATTTTTTAAATTCCTTTTGCATTGAATTATCCTTACTAACAAAACCAAGTAGAATAACAACCAATGACAAAAAGATTAGGATGAACAATCGCTTCATTTTTGTAGTTTTTATGGTTTGTAAACCTTATGACGATTGCATATGCAAAAAAGTTACAGACAGACATAGTGGTTAGGTTAGCCGCTCATTGCAACCTCACCCAACAACAAGGCATAAAAAATTAATGTAGATTTTAGAAAAGGTTAAGCTTTCAAATAGCTTAATATCATCTCCGTAATATGAATTTTCCTCTCATTTACAAACTTCCTAAACTGATCTTGACTGAAGTTATTCCTATGTACAATAAGATCATTAATGGCAAAAGGGAAAAGAATTAAGGAGATAAGACTTATATAAAGTTGCTCTGGGTCAATACTCCGTATCTTACCCCTCTTTGATTCCGAGATTAACTGATTACAAAATTTTTCGGAATTATATAGTGCAAGTATAGCACCCATAGATTTTAATCTCTCAGGGCTCCTGTGTATTACAGATAGAGCAAAGGAAACCAGAATGGGTTTATCAATAATTATATCGATGTATGTACTTGTGTATTCGCTAATTTTATCTTCAACTGATAGATCCGACTCCAGAATCTCCCTAACCATGTTTGCTTTGTCTTTTACAAGCCTGTCAAAAATGGTTTCGAAAAGTTTTTCTTTGGTTTGAAAATAGTAATTCATTAGCGAAAGATTTATGCCCGCTTTTGAGGCTATCTCTCTCACACCAACTCTATCCACTCCTTTTTCAAGAAAAAGTTCTGTTGCAGCAGAAACTATCTTCTGCTTTGTTTTAATTGGATCTTTAGTCATGGCCATATATTTTTATCAAGAAAGTTAGAGACAATACGTTTGTTTTAAACGCTGTTTAGCTAAAAATGTTGCGTAGAGACGTATATATTGCTGACATACCTCCCTCCTATTCTTATAAATTATAGACTTATTAAAAGGATGGTCTGACTGCATTATAGTTGAGGTAAGAAAACACAAGTGGTTGTCAAATCGCTTAAAAAAAACTATAATTGCATAAAATTTAGTTAGATGAAAAAAATAAACAACCCTTTTACCGCTTCCGAAGAGTTTAATTGCATTGGTTGTTCACCAAGAAATCCCATTGGTTTTCAGCTCGATTTTTTTCTAGATGAAGAAAATGAAACACTAACAACCGAGTGGAATCCGCAGCCAGTTTTTCAAGGCTATAAGAATGTATTACACGGAGGCATACAAGCTACATTAATGGACGAGATTGCCAGCTGGGTGGTGTATTCCATTATAGGGACTGGTGGAGTTACCTCACAAATGCAGGTTAGGTACCGAAAACCAACATTCATTAAAGATGGGCCGCTAAAAATTAAGGCATGGGTTATTAAGCACGAGAAGAAACTTGCCGATATTCAAACACAATTATTTAACAGCAAGAATGAGCTGTGTGCCGAAGCCGTTGTACAGTACTTTGTTTACCCAGTAAACATTGCAAAAGAAAAATTTGGCTACCCTGGCAAGGAAGCTTTCCTAAAAGAATAATGCTACTTCTCTTTCGCTTTTTGGTAGTAGTAGCTTGCCTTTTGTTTATTATCGAACCTAGTATAGATATTACCCAGATACGTTGCGTAGCGGGGCCTTGGGTTGAGTTTGTATAAACGCTCAAAATAAACTCGTGCGATTTTAAAATCCTCATTAATCACATCGAGAGCCTTAAGCAACTGGCGATACTGACGGTTAGTGCGATTCTTCTCATAAGCTCGCATCTCCTTTTGGTAACTATCCTCAGCTTCATTGTAATAGGTTTTCGCCAGAATTTCTAACGCCTGTATGTTTTCTGAATCTTTGGATAGTAACTGCTTTGCCACATCTACAGCTTCATCCGATTTTTCAAGTTCGTTAAGAAGGGTAAGGTATGCCATAAGAGTTTCGGTCTGCTCCTTATATTCCTCACTAACATGGGGCCACAACTCTTGAGCCAGCTGCCAATTGGTGCTTTTCACGTAAGCAATAAACAGCTTATAATTAATCTCGTTAATATTTTCTGCTTCAGGAAAGTTCTCGCGATAATACTCCAGATTCTTTAGTTCTAATGA
>JAWLEY010000107.1:0-8995 GCA_041685855.1 Perlabentimonas sp.
CCATTTGCTCCATCTTTCCAATGCCGAACAGGGCTGACAGTAAAAATAACTTTAAGGTCAGGCTTGTCTTTTAATATTCTACGTAGTAACTCGCCCCATCTCTTAACAATTTCATCAACGGAAAGTAAAGAGCGTGTAAACTTGCTTGCTGGAATTTTATGGCAATTTGCAACTGGCTCACCTGTTTCTTTGTAAGTATAAACCCTTGCAGTACCAAATGTTATTATAAGGCACTTTGCTTTTTGCCAAAACTCATGCGAGGCCGATAGCGATTTATTAATATCATCAAGGCAGGCACTTTTGCTTTCGTTGGAGAGTTTGGTGTGATGCTGGAGGCTAAGCCATAGGTTATTGTGCTTTATTAAATCGTTCTCATTGTAGGGCTGCCCATTTACAATTCGATTTAGAACTAAATCAACTGAAACGGGGTTGTAAACTACTCCAAAAGGATTTATTGACACGGGAAACTTTCGTTCATCCATTAAACTGCCAATATTCTCTGTAAAACAAGAACCAAGGAAAAGCACAGGGGTATTGTAGCTAATTTCAAACGGTGCCTTATCGGCCCTAACAATGGTTCTGAAATGTTTCTCCATAAGCAGAGTGCTTTGCTTTTTTACAACTAATCAAGGTTTCCGCTTAGCCATTCTTTAATTAAGCTGAAAACTTCATCCTGTGCTGTATCGTTATGCAGCTCGTGGTACATATTATTAATTGGTATATAGCTGCATGTTTTGCATTTCGATGATAGGTTGTAAGATGCTTTGTGGGAGGTTATTGGGTCTGCATCGCCATGGATAATTAGGAATGGCTTTTCTAATTTATCGATATTATCATTGGCGTATTTTGCTGCTTTTGAAATTTCTGTAACTAAGCGAGGCGTAATTTTCCCGTGATTTAATGGGTCGGTTTTGTACTTTTCAACCTCCTCAGGGATATGGCTTATGCCATTGGCATTAATGGGCGCATTTAATGATAAGGCAGGGAGCGTGCTATTTAATATTTTTATAACACCCCTAAGTAGGGCTGGGTTTTCTTTTGTGAGTTCAATCCAAGGTGACGTGGTCACAAGTAATTTAAAGGGGTTGCTCTCTCTTAAAGCAAAGTTAATGGCAATGTTCCCACCCATGCTGTGTCCGTAAAGCACAACAGGCACTCCTGGGAAAAGGGCGTTTGCTTTATTAATGGCAAGGTTTATCTCTTCCATAAAATCGCCATAGCTATTTACATGGCCACGTTTACCATCGGACTGCCCATGACCAATATGATCCCAGGCCAGGAAAGCATAATCTTGCTTAATAAATCTCTCTGCCCAATGCTTGTAACGAAGTGAATGCTCACCCCAGCCATGAGATAAGCAAATAATTGCACGGGGAGAACGGGCGGGTGTCATGTACCAGGCAAAAATTTTCTCGCCCGATTTTAATGTAAGGGGAATATTTTTCTGTTCCATATTTTTTTGGTTTTGATTGTAAATGTACGCAGAAAACTGCATTTAGTGAGTCTGGAGCAAAAAAAAATCTATTGTTTTAAAGTTTGCAGCACTCTGAGAACTTTTTGTAACCAGCTCTGGTAACAGGGGTTTCCTCAAAAAGATTGTTGTACTCTTCAGCTGTAAGGTTTCTTAAGGTGTGCTTGTCAATTTTGAGCAGTTTGTCTTTAGGTTGGATTTTTGGTAGCGTTGACACTTTTAACTTGGCATTCCATGGACACACCTCTTGGCATATATCGCAGCCAAAGCACCAGCCGTTTAGGTTGTTCCTTTCAATTTCTGAGAGTGCCCCTTTTTTCTCAATATTTATGTACGAAATGCACTTGCGGGAATCAACCACTCCTGGTGAAACTATTGCCCCTGTTGGGCAAGCATCAATACAGCGAGTGCAGGTACCACAACGATTAGGAATTATGCTTTTTGATGGCTCAATATCCAAATCAATTATTAGCTCCCCAATAAAAGTGTACGTACCTAATTTAGGGTTTATAAACATGCTGTTTTTACCAATCCATCCCAATCCAGCCTTAACAGCCCATGCACGATCAAGAACCGGTGCCGAATCAACAAAAGCACGTCCCTTTACCGGACCAAACTCTTCCCTGACTTTGCCAAGGAAACTGTAGAGCATCTCCTTAACCACGTTGTGATAATCCGTTGAAAGTGCGTAGCGCGATACTTTTGGAGATATTGTTGAAATATCAGGATTTCCTGGGTAGTAGTTAAGCAGAACGGATACTACTGATTTTGAGCCGGGTACAAGTTTGGTAGGATCCGTGCGTTTTTCGAAGTTTCGCTCCATGTAGCCCATATCTCCGTGCATGTCTTTTCTTAACCAATCTTGTAGCTGGTTAGTTTCATTGGTTAGCGCATTAGCTCTGCTAACTCCGCATGCATCGAAGCCTATTGCCCTGGCAATTGATTGTATCTTATCTTGTGGTATTATAGGATAATGGTTTTGTAAGTTTGTTTGGAATATATCGAGATGCTTAACTTGAAGCAACCTCCTCAAAATAATAGTGCGATGAAACTAGTTCCAATATATGTTCTCCAATCTTTTCAACCTCTTGGTTACTATAGCACCATTTTATTTTTACCATGCAACCTTTCTTGTTTAGTTCATCTATAGTGAGTAGTATGGCTTTTATGAACGGAATGTTACTGGTGGAGATTGAATACAGATTTACTTCAAAATTAATGTTTTTCAGTTTGTTTGTAATAAGTTGATTGTTTAGCCATACCAGAGGTTTTGTAAAGAACCACATCGGGTTATCAACGTTGGAGGTGCCTTCCATTATAAAATCGCCTGCACTATCGAAGTAAACAAGAGGTGATTGCTCGCTTTTAGGAGAAGTGAAATCTTCTGTATTCTTGTGCTCAATAAGTTCGAAAGGGAATTTTGCTATATCCTTAAAATCTTCCCCGTCCTCAAGTATGTCTATGTCGTTATCATTATAGTGCCAAAAGACTTTAACCTTCTCCTTGTTTTTATCAGAGTTGATGATTGTAAAAATGGTAAGGATGCTATTGTACGAGAAAGCGTCCCTATCTGATAAGGCTATGTGGAAATTTAATTGCTTTGTTTGCTCGCTTATGTAGCTGATTAACCAGTTATTAATTGGTGAGAAAAAACTGTTTGGATTATTTGTGTATGATACTCCGGACAGCAACATTTCCCCAGCCTCTTTATTTGCGTATACTAATAATTCTTTGTGATTGGTTTGCCAAAGAAAATTATCCATTTTTTATTTTTTTGTTTACTGCAAGTTATGAATTTTTTAAATTCATTGAGGTTTATATAAAAAAACGAAAGACCCTAAACTGCATTAAAAAAAATCATAATGCTAGGTTAAGGTCTCTGCAATTTATTGGTTGTATCTAAACTACCACGTTAACAATTTTATTGGGTACCACAATTACTTTCTTTGGTGTTTTGCCATCGAGGTAACGGGCTGTTTGCTCGTGCTCAAGAATCATTTTTTCAACCTCATTTTTGGGGAGATTTAGCGGAATATCAACAGTAAACCTGGTTTTTCCGTTGAATGAAACGGGGCAGGTAAATGTGCTTTCAATCAGGTGCTCCTCGTTATGTTTAGGCCATTCAGCTATGCCGACCGATTGGTCATGACCCAGTATCTGCCAGAGTTCCTCAGCAATGTGCGGAGCGTAGGGAGCAATAAGTACTGCAAGTGGCTCTAGTACCTCGCGTTTGTTGCTTTTCTGGTCGGTGAGTTCATTCACACATATCATAAATGCCGAAACGCCTGTGTTAAAGCTGAACTTCTCAATATCCTCAGTAATCTTCTTAATGGTTTTATGAATGGTTTTAAGCTCATTCTTGGTGGCTGGCTCGTCGCTTATATTTGGTTTGTTGTTATTATCAATGTATAAACGCCAAAGACGACGGATAAATTTATGCACACCATCAATGCCGTTTGTGTCCCAGGGTTTTGATAGTTCAAGTGGACCAAGGAACATTTCGTAAATGCGGAGGGTGTCGGCTCCGTAACGCTCAATTATATCATCGGGGTTTACTACGTTGTACATGCTTTTACTCATCTTCTCAACAGCCCAGCCACAAACATACTTGCCGTCTTCAAGGATAAATTTTGCATTGGCAAATTCTGGTCGCCATGCACGGAACTTGTCCACATCAAGCACATCGTTTTCAACAATGTTAACATCAACGTGTATTTCGGTTACATCGTAATCTTTGCGAAGGTTGTACGATACAAACTTATTTGTACCCTTAACCCTGTAAACAAAGTTTGAGCGCCCCTGAATCATCCCTTGATTAATCAACTTTTTAAAGGGCTCATTTTTACATACTATGCCAAGGTCGTAAAGAAACTTGTTCCAGAACCTTGAGTAAACAAGATGTCCCGTGGCGTGCTCTGTTCCCCCAATGTAAAGGTCAACATTCTCCCAATACTCGTTTGCTTCTTTTGAAACAAGTTCTCTATCATTCTTTGGGTCCATGTAGCGAAGGTAGTATGCTGATGAACCAGCAAAGCCTGGCATGGTGCTAAGTTCAAAAGGATACCCGTCTGATGTTTGCCAGTTTTTGGCGCGACCAAGGGGAGGTTCGCCTTGTTCGGTTGGTAGGTACGAGTCAACCTCGGGTAGTTCAAGTGGCAGCTCTTTTTCATCAAGTGGGTAAGGAATCCCTTCCTTGTAGTAAATAGGGAACGGTTCGCCCCAGTAGCGTTGGCGGCTAAATATTGCATCGCGCAATCTGTAGTTAACCTTAAAACTTCCCAGCCCTTTGGTTTCAATGTTTTTATTAATGGTATTTATTGCTTCCTTAACGTCAAGGCCATTAAGTTCTCCGCTGTTTATAACAACACCTTCCTTTGCATCGTACGATTCGTCCCATGATGATGGGTCGGATGGCGTTTCGCCAGGCCTAATAACAGTTTGTACAATGGGAAGGTTGAATTCTTTTGCAAACAGAAAATCGCGGCTATCGTGCGCTGGTACAGCCATTATTGCACCTGTGCCGTATCCTGCAAGAACGTAGTCGCTAATCCAAACAGGAATCTTTTCCCCCGTAAATGGGTTAATGGCGTAGCTGCCTGTGAATTGGCCGGTTACATTTTTTGCTTCGGTTTGTCTCTCACGTTCTGTTTTTCGTTTGGCTATATTAACATATTCATCAACCTTATCCTTATACTCGGGTTTGGTTAGCTTTGGAGTTAGTTCGCTTTCGGGAGCAAGAACCATAAAGGTTGCTCCGTATATGGTGTCGGGCCTGGTGGTAAAAACCAGTATTTTTTCATCAGAATTTTCTATTTGGAAAAAGACCTCGGCACCCTCTGAGCGACCAATCCAGTTACGCTGTATCTCTTTAAGGGAATCTGTCCATTCAAGTGACTCAAGGTCGTTAAGTAAACGCTCTGCATAAGCTGAGATTCGTAAGCACCATTGCTTCATCTTTTTTTGCTCAACAGGATGCCCTCCTCGAACTGAGTAACCCTCTTTTACCTCATCGTTAGCCAGAACTGTTCCCAATTCTGGGCACCAGTTAACCATGGTATCGGCAAGGTAGGCCAAGCGATACGACAGCAAAATTTCTTGCTGCTGCTTCTCGCTCATCGCTTTCCAATCATCTGCGCTAAAACTTTCTATTTCGTTACAAGCAGCGTTAACCTTATGGTTCCCGTTCTTGTTGAACTCTTCAACTAAACTCTGAATGGGCTCTGCTTTTTGGGTGCTATTGTTGTACCAGTGCTTAAACATTTTTATAAATGCCCATTGTGTCCAATGGTAGTAGTCAGGGTCACAAGTACGAACTTCCCGGCTCCAGTCGTAGTTAAAACCTATCTTATCAAGTTGTTCGCGATACCTTTTAATGTTTTTGTCTGTAGTTACTGCCGGATGCTGGCCTGTTTGAATCGCATATTGCTCCGCTGGTAAGCCAAAAGCGTCGTACCCCATTGGGTGTAAAACATTAAACCCCTGTAGCCTTTTATATCTGGAATAAATATCGGATGCAATGTAGCCCAAAGGGTGACCAACATGCAAACCCGCACCAGAAGGGTAGGGGAACATGTCTAGTACATAAAATTTTGGCTTCGATTTGTCAATATCAACCTTGTAGGTACTGTTTTCTTTCCAGTGCTTTTGCCATTTCTTCTCTATCTCGGGAAAATTATAATCCATATCTCGCTTATATTTTTTTGATTTCAGTTTTAGCACGCAAAGATAGGAATTGTTAATAACTTTTTTTGAATATTATTAATGTTATGGCAGTGCTAATTAAAGATGGTTTTATAGCCTGTTTCTATAAGTTGATTTGTCCTGTTTTTTGCAATGTAGAATTGGTAATGTTTTTCTACATAATTGCTAACCGTCTTTCACCTTTTACGCAAATATGTTGTAAAACATTCAAGGCTTCATTTGCTTGCCGCAATGGTTTGCACGAGTGTTTAGATGACGTAGGTCATTATAATTATTAACAAGGGTCATTTGCTTAATAAAAAAGTTTATTTTTGTTGATGAATTTGTTCTATTAATTAAAGAATCTTTAAACCTCATCCCTCCTATAAATACGATAGAGTGGGATGTTTTTTTAATACCAACAAACCATTTTTTATAATAAGTTTTTATGAAAAGATTATTATTAACCCTATTCACGTTTCTTGCAATTAATGCTTTTGCACAGGAAGGAACAAAACAGTTAATGCCAAACGCAAACGATAGGCTATATATAGAGTTTAACGTGTTTGCAGGGAATAACTTTGGTTTATTTAACAGTAGCGAGGAGGAACGAATTAACATTTATCTGAATGCAGGAGAAAAGATGCATTTAGGTTTTAAGATGAATAGAAACAATTACGGTGGTAACGTCGCTATTGATCCCTATTGGGTTAGATTTCAGGTTAAAGACCCCAATGGTAACGTTGTTTACGGACCAGCGTGGTTAGATGAGTTTGAAGATGATGGTTATGTTATTAATAGTTATACTGAAGCAATTACCGGTCCAAATGGAGCAATACTAAATGGTAGCGTAATTGCAGGTGGGTATAATCCCCTAGTTATTGATGCAGCATTAACCGGAAACTATTATATTGAATTTGATCATTATAATGATAGACGTTTCGCTCTAGAATTCTTCGATGTTACAGTTACCGATGCTTCAAATAATGTTGTAACTAATCCGGGCGAACCTAATAAATCCGCAGGTCGTTTATGGTCGTACGCATGGCAACTATCCAATACTAGTTTTACCGAGTACCCTGTAAATGCTCATTTTTACGTATTTACCGAGGATGAGTTTGTTAATAAGGTGAACTTTCAAATGTATCCATTCTCCTTTATCTTTTTAGCAAACCATTTTGGAGTAACAACCTACACGGAAGAGAATTACATAAGAAGAACCCAGAGTCAGGAGGGCGATCAAACAGGTGGAGAGGATGTTGCTGAATACAGAATTTTCCTTAATGACCCCGATAGAAGCGTTTGGCCAAACACCCTTCTTGCACCACCCAGAGTTCAGGTTTGGGCTGAGGAGGAGCTCTTTATGGATTATAATTATAATCGTGATCCGCTATATGAGGATCTTGATTATAGCGCAGTGGTCCTTGAAAAGAATAGACCCAATGATTGCCCACACGAGGATGTTACATTCTTTAAGATTGAAGCTAATATGGACGGCTTCACCGCAATTTTAATAGACATTGATGGTGATGGCGAGTATTCAACTGGTGGAAGTGATCGCGTAATTTACCGCGAATTAAAGAAAGGCTTAAACTATATTCTTTGGGACTTTAAAACCGATGCAGGAGCGCAGGTGGCAAATGGAAACTATAGCGCTTCCGCCACTTTCTTTGGCAGGGGGCCTGCACATTTTCCATTATACGATGTGGAGCAGCTTGATGGAATTACCACTTCTGCCATTCGTCCATTCAATAAGTTAAATACCACCATTTATTGGGACGACACTAATATCTCTCAATGGGGCGATATGGATGGAGGCGACCTAATGGACGAAACCCAACAGAAGCAGCTAAAGGTGGAAGAGCATGTGCCAAGAACCTGGATGTACAAGGATGGATGGTCTGGAAATACGCCCCACAATGGTGAAAGCAATACCATGAATACATGGTTCAATGCCATTGATCTTGGGTATGGTGATATTGGCATAGTGGTTCAGGAAAGTACCACAAAATGTGTAGATGGCTCTGCTCCTTATGTTGGAGATGTTTACCTTGAAGGACCAAAGGATCAAGATATTGTTTTTGATGTTGAGGATTTCGATTACAAATTTTTCCACCCAGCCGAATTGCCACTTAGTACTATGCAGATCCTCTCCTTACCTACAGAAGGAACTTTATTGTATAGTGGATCTCCTGTGGTTGTTGGACAAGAAATTGCTAGAACCAATATTGGCAACCTATCATACACGCCTCCTACAGCAGAATACCATGGCAAAACAAGTTTTGAATGGAGAGGCCGAGATTCAAACGGTAATTGGAGCAATAACCAGGAGAATGTGTACCTTATTATAAACACACCTCCAACCATATCACCTATAGATGACCAGGTTCTTTGTACAAATAGTAATACCGATGTAATAGACATTACAGTTAATGATGCTGAAACGCCTGCTGACGAGTTGATTGTTACTGGTTTCTCGGCAAACCCCGATTTTGTACCTCATACTGGCATTAGTATTGGTGGTTCAGGGCAGAATCGTACGGTAACCGTTACCCCGGTTGCAAACAAATCGGGAAGAGCAATTATTTACATAATGGTTGACGATGGCTTATCTCAGGTAATTCAACAGTTTGCAGTAACGGTTAGCCCAAGTCTTGAGTTTTCTGGAGATACCATAGTATGCTTGGGTGAAGACCTGTTCCTTATGGCTGACGAGGCTGGTGCCGACTCATACGAGTGGAGTTATAACGGTACGGTCATGTCAACAGAACGTATTGTTGAGCAAACTGCTCCAGTTAGCGTTGGTACGTGGACATTAACTATTACAAAAACAATTGACGAAGG
>JAWLEY010000108.1:0-8831 GCA_041685855.1 Perlabentimonas sp.
CGTGAAAACTCATTTTGAATTATCGTATCGAGAACCTCCCGTGGTATGCGTTCTTCAATTGGGAGGTCAATACGCACAAGTTTATCAACAATATTCTCAACAAAAACAGTTTTATTAATCAACTGCTCGTCAAGTGAGATATTAAAACTTAGTTCGGGGTTTCGTTTTGACTCGTTAACTGGGCGAACATCCCACAGGTTCTTATCAACTTCAGTGAGTTCAAGAGAATCGAAATTGTCTATCTTTGATACTGATGGAATACGCAACGTATCGAGGTTTGACAAAGTAAACACATGCTGGTCTTTCTGCTGTGTTCTAATACCGCCTCTGGTACGATTAACCGTACTTAAATGGTATGAAAACTTTGGGGATGTTTTTTTACCAGAAGTTGCGTAAGGTGTTATCTCGTCAATAACCTGTACTACGGTCTCCTGGCGTTCAACCTCGTGTACAATTTGATTCAGGGCTAACTTAGCTGTTTGCCAGAACTGCTCATCCTTAATCTCAACGGCAATGGTTACCCATTTTGACTGAACAAAAATTAAACCTATGGTTGCTAAAGATATTAAACCTGCTAAAATCCAAATTGTTCTTCGTCTCATGTCAACAAAAATAAACACTTTAAATGGCGCAAATGTACAGTCTTAACAGTATTTAACACACCTTAGTACCTGTTAGCTTGATTTACCTATATATTTGTAAGTGTTAATTCATTCTTACATCTCCAAATTTATTTTGGAGAATCTACTAAGAATGTTTTTTCATAGGTTTAAGGTTTTAGGGTTAATGCAGGCGGGGTGGTTCCCGCCTGTATGTTTTTAGGGGGGGCGCCTAATATAAGTTGTTTAGCACAACCAAACCCTTTACAGCCTTAACATCTAAATTTATAACAGCATTTATGGAGTCAATTTTCTTTAGTTCTGAAACTAGATTCCTCCTTGCATCATCAGTCATTCCTCCTGTTTCTTTCAAGACATAATCAACATTATTGAGTTTTTGCACAAGTACCTTGCCATTGCTATGCCTATTCTTAATCAAGAATATAGACCCATCAACCTGTATCGGGTAATCTATCTCATTAACTCGTACAGGCTCACCCTCCTTAAAATTAGTGTTTAATTCTGTGTTAATCATCCATGCGAGCTTATGCATTGGTTCATTACAGGATATAGCATAGTAATGGCTGGATTCCTGGGGTATCTCAAGCTTCACTCGCGTTTTTTTCATGGTTGGAAGAATAATTTATTGCGGCAAATGAGGAACTACACCTAAAAATACTCTAGTTCTGCCATTTTAAGGCTTCTGTCTCCACCTTTCTACTCGGAATAGGCACTATATCAATGCGCTCTAGGGCAACCATTGCTGCATTTTGCTCAGCCTCCTTTTTCGAAGTTCCAAACCCTGTTCCCAAGAGTTTACTATTTAGAAGTATCTTTGATTCGAAGTAAGGGGTTAACTTATCTTTCCCTTCACATTCAATACTATTAAACTGAATGGTAAACTTGTGCTTTTGGGCTAGTTCAATAATTTTACTCTTATAATCAGTTTCTGTAGTTTGAAGTTCCTTGAGGTCTATTTGGTTATCAAATATGTTCTTTGTAATCCATTTAACCGTCTTCTTGTATCCCAAATCGAGGTAAATTGCTCCAACAAAAGCTTCCAGTGCATCGCCAAAAATATGCTTTTGGGCTGATGGATTCTTTGTTTGGGTAATCACCAGCTCATCTAACCCAATGGATATTGCTATTGCATTCAGACTCTGTCTGCTAACAATTCGCGACCGCATTTTAGTCAGGAAACCTTCATCCTTGTTCGGAAAGCTTGTAAAGAGAATTTCAGACACAACAGCATCAAGCACTGAATCACCTAAATATTCTAGGCGTTCGTTATTAACCTTCTTTCGGTTAGAGACAAAGGCTGATGCTGATTTATGAATAACAGCAATTTTATACAATTCAAGATTCCTGGGCTTTATTCCAAAATCATTCCTTAACCGAACAAAAAATTCTTTATCGGATTTCTTGAGATGTTTATTTACGCCCTTAATGAATTGGAAAAAATTCACACTAACTATTATTCATCATATTTTTTGAATACAACTGATGAGTTGTGACCACCAAAGCCAAAGGTGTTACTAAGGGAAACTTTAACATCCCTCTTTTGAGCTTTATTTAAAGTCAGGTTCATTTTCTCATCAATTTCAGGATCGGGTGTTGTGTGGTTTATGGTTGGTGGAATAATGCCTTTATTAATTGCAAATAATGATGCTAGCGCTTCAACTGCGCCTGCAGCGCCTAACAAGTGACCAGTCATTGATTTTGTAGAACTGATGTGTAATTTATAAGCATGATCACCAAATACAGACTGCACAGCTTTAATCTCTGCAACATCACCTAAAGGAGTTGCTGTTCCGTGAAGGTTAATATAATCAACATCCTCAATCTTCAGGTTTGCATCTTTTAAGGCGTTAATCATAACGTTTTTAGCACCTATTCCCTCAGGGTGGGGTGCGGTAAAATGATAAGCATCGGCAGTCATGCCTCCTCCTGCGAGTTCTGCATAAATCTTGGCACCTCGTGCCTTTGCATGCTCTAACTCCTCAAGCATTATGGCTCCGCCACCTTCTCCCATTACAAAACCATCTCTGTTGGCATCGAATGGGCGGGAAGCTGTTTTGTACTCATCGTTATTGGTAGAGATTGCCTGCATAGCATTAAAACCTCCCATCCCCGCTTCATTTATTGCTGCTTCAGACCCACCAGTTAGCATAATACTTGCTTTACCCAAGCGGATAAGATTCATTGCATCAATTAATGCATGGTTTGAAGATGCACATGCGGACACGGTAGAGTAGTTTGGCCCTCTAAAGCCATAACGAATACTGATATGCCCTGATGCGATATCAGCAATCATCTTGGGGATAAAGAAAGGGCTAAATCGGGGTGTTCCATCACCCTCGAAGTAGCCTTTCATTTCCTCCATAAATGTTTGAATGCCTCCAATGCCTGAAGCCCAAATAACTCCTGCTGAATCATGGTCAACTTTTTCAAGATCTATTCCAGAATCGAGGAATGCTTCATGGGCAGCAACCATTGCATATTGACAGTAAAGATCATACTTTCTAGCCTCTTTACGGTCAAAATGATCTTTGGCATCAAAATCTTTAACCTGACAGGCAAACTTTGTTTTAAACTTGGACGTGTCGAAGCGTGTGATTAATTCACATCCACTTACGCCTTGCTCCAAATTGTTCCAAAACTCATTAAGGTTATTCCCTAAGGGGTTAATAGTTCCAAGACCTGTTACAACAACACGTTTTAACTCCATAGTTCAAAAAATTAGATCAGAATAATGCCTGTTTTTCAGGTTAATTAAATGTTACTTTGAGTTATTCTCAATGTAGTTGATAGCATCGCCAACTGAACCGATCTTTTCAGCTTCTTCGTCGGGAATAGAAAGATTAAACTCTTTCTCAAATTCCATAATCAACTCTACGGTGTCAAGTGAATCAGCACCTAAATCGTTAGTGAAGCTGGCCTCAGGAGTTACCTCATTCTCATCAACTCCCAACTTGTCAACGATAATGGCCTTAACTCTGGTAGCAATATCAGACATAGCTTAAAATGTTAAATTAATAAATTGGTTAAAATTCGACTGCAAAGAAAAAAATTATAAGCCAATATAAAAAACTTAATAATCTAATTCTGGACAAAAGTATAGTTTTTGTTTTTATTTTTGATGCTTTTAATGCAATTTTTTAACCTTAGCAGCAAAATACATAAATTACACTTCTGATTATGACTTATTTAACTGTTTTTGCATCGGGCTCAGGAACTAATGCTGAGAATATTATTAAGTATTTTAGTAAAGGTAAGAAAGCTAAAGTTAACATGCTTCTCACCGAAAACCCTAGTGCTATGGCTATTGATAGAGCCAAAAGGCTAGGTATAGAGACGCATGTTTTCTCATTGTCTGATTTGAGAAACGGGCAAGTATGTGAATTACTATTGAATAAAAAAACGGATTTTATCATATTGGCGGGTTTCCTAAAACTAATACCTGAAAACCTGTTGGAAGCATTCCCCGACAGGATTCTTAATATTCATCCGGCCATACTCCCAAAGTTTGGCGGGAAAGGCATGTACGGGATGAATGTTCACAAGGCTGCTATTGAAGCAGGAGAAAATGAGAGCGGCATTACCGTTCATCTTGTTAACAAAAAGTACGATGAGGGTAAAATATTATTCCAGAGTAAATGTCCGATAATGCCCTGCGACCAACCAGAAACTCTTGCTAACAGGATACACGAACTGGAGTACGAATTTTATCCTCAGGTTATTGATAATTACATAAACAACACTTTTAAGCAGGAATAGGTCTGTTGAATTTACTCGTAAAGCCTATTTAAATTTACCATAATTCCCAAGCTCATAATAATTGGGTTATGGTCCCACGTTAAACTAGTGGTTTCTTGAAATGGCACTGATACCCCAAGTCCACCAGCAAATCTAACGGCTTTGTACCCTAGCTTAATTGTAAGGCCCGGCTCAAAAAACACATTGGTTTCGTTATTTATGGTAACCACTGAGAATCTTGAAACACCGCTAAAATCAACAATTTCACTACCCAACCCAATGGCTGGTTGGATGAAAAAATTGGTCATAGTGGCCGTTTGTGTTCCATCGTAAGTGTAGCTAACGTCTCTAAAATCGGCAGGGATTGAGCCTAGTCCTCCCCCACCAAACACCTCAAATTTACCCATAGTGCCAAACTTGCCATAATAACCTACACCGGCCTCGATAAGATTACGCTGCTCGTCAAAAGTTTGCTCATCAACCTCTCTGGTTTCATTAAATGTAGAGGCATTTAACATAACCCCAATATTGTCAGTTGCAGCGTAGGCTGTTTGCAATTCTATATTTCCTACTCCTAATACGCCTGACAATTGAATCTCGCCCTTATTATTAAACATGGGCGAATTGTACCCTTTAGGATAGTAAGCGGTTTTGCAGGATGTTAACAATGCAACAACAATAACAAGTAAGGTAAGTGTGCTGGTTTTGCTTGCTCGTAATGTTCTCATGATTTTTTTATATGCAATTTACAGAAAAATCAAAAAAACTTCAAGCGATTATAAAAAAAGATAAAATCTATACTTGAAATAAGGTAGAGCTAAAACAGTGCGTAGGCATTCTGGCTGGGGAAAACAGGTTTAAGAGAAATGCTATCTAATTTTATTTGATACGTTGCTATTGATTCTCTGAATTTATCAACCTTCTCCTCCTTAATGGGTTCAACTGGTGGAGCCTCTACTTTTAGAGGGTCTATTGGTTTTCCGTTTTTCCAAAATCTTAAATCCAGATGTGGCCCGGTTGAGTAACCTGTACTGCCAACATAGCCAATTACCTGCCCCTGCTTAACCTTTGTTCCCTTTTTAATTCCCTTTCCAAATCGTGAAAAGTGATTATAGCCTGTTGCGTAAACACTATTATGACGAATTTTAACGTAATTTCCAGCTGCACGACCATACCCTTTGGCTATTACCACGCCATCGCCAAGTGCAACAACAGGAGTCCCAGCCGGTGCTGCATAGTCAACACCAGTATGAGGACGATAAATCTTAAGAATTGGATGTAAACGGCTATGGGTAAATCGTGATGAGATGCGAGAAAACCTTAAGGGTGCTTTCAGGAATGAGCGACGTAGGCTATTGCCCTCCTCATCCCAGTAGCTCCAGGTTGAATCCTGCATAAACCGGAAAGCGTAGAATTTATCTCCTCTATGCTCAAACCATGCTGCATGTATTGTTCCTATGCCAACAGATTTATTGTCAACATATAACTCATCGTAAACCACCTTAAATTTATCTCCCTTAAACAGACCAAAAAAATCGACTGTCCAAGCAAATATTTCCGACATATCTAATGCCAATACCGGATTTAAGTTGTAGTTAGACATTGCCTCCCATAGCGATGAAGAAATTTCTGCTTCGCTCATTCTTGTAACCGGAACTATATCGTGCTGCTCTTTTGTGACTTTTAGGGAGTCGGCAAAATTGAATACTACGTAATCAATCTGAGAATCTTCATAAACAAAATACTTCACCGATTCTGTAGTATCTTTAGTTCTAAAAACCTTGTAGGGATTGCCGGCTTTTATTTTTCGAATATCGAAAATTCCTTTCGTTTGCTTATTAAGTTGCCTTATGTACTTGTCTTTAACATTTAGCGAATGAAAAATACTGCCAAGGGTTTGGTTTCGTTTAATTGTACTTTTAGTAACCTCAAAAGCATCGACAGGAATACCGTATTCAAGAATTTCTTCTGGTTCATCTACTTGCTCATCGAGCGTTTCAGCCTTAGGCCTAACGTTGTAGCCTGTGGTTTGTGCAAAATGAAATACAGAAAAGAGGGATAGAATGGATATTACAGCAATTATTATAATGTTTCTCATCATGACACCTTAATATATATTTGCCCCAAAAATAAAGGATTTTCCAACATTTATCCTACTATTCTGCTAGTTTTCTTCAAGAAACAGGCAATAGTGAGAAAATTAATGCCTAATTCGTTCAAACCCTTTGCCATAAACCCCCATTACATTGGCTACAGAAATAAATGCTTCGGTATCCTCCTCCTTTACAATTTTATAAACATCGCTTGCCTCATGCTTTCGCACAACAGTTACAATCACCCTTTGCTGTTCTTTGGTGAACCAGCCCTGCCCATCTAAAAGGGTTACCCCTCGGTTGAGCTGCTCAGAAATACGATTGGCTATGGGAGTGTGATTTTTCGAGAAAATCAGCATTTGCACCGACTGTCTGTTACCAGACAGAACAGCATCAATAGCATAAGCCTGAATTGCCATTGTAACATAACCATAAACAATAGTTTCGATTCTTTTAACCGGATCCATATCTGTTAGTACAAAAAACGAGGATCCTATGATGAAAACATCGCATAAAAGGATAACTCTGCCCGGGCTAATATTTCTATACTTATTAACTATCATGGCTATGATATCGGTTCCTCCGGTACTTCCTCCCTGAGTAAATATAATACCTAACCCTACCCCTCCTAAACCGCCACCAATAATTGCCGACAGAAATTTATCTTCAACTATAGGAGTATGTATTACCGACTGGAGATACGAAAGTAACGCTGATGCCACAATAACCCCAATAATTGTTTTAACACCAAAATTTGCCCCCAAAATGCGGATTGCTACAAGCAATAACAAAATGTTTATTATGAAGAAAGTATATCCAACGGGTATTTGGGTAGCATAAAACACCAGCGCACCAATACCAGACACTCCGCTTCCAGTTATTCTATGTGGGATAAGGAAGGCTGTCCATGCAAAAGCAAAAATTGCAAGGCCAACTATTATTACAGAGTAACTCCGTGCTGTGTTAAAGAAGTTTTTATTTGCCATATTATACAGGGTAATGATTACCTGCAAAATTAGCGCAAACAAGCAGAGTATAATATGATATATTTCAGAAAAAGATTGGTTTTAACATCATTTTACAAGAAACCTAACTCAAGCATGGCTTCTTCGCTCATCATGCTTTTGTCCCATGGTGGGTCAAACGTGAGGTTAACATCAACTTCTGTAACGCCATCAACCTGGGCAACCCGATCGTTAACCTCCTCTATTAGCTGATCTGCCATGGGGCAATTTGGAGCGGTTAAGGTCATTTTAATGGTAGTCTTTCCGTCATCTTTAACATCAACCTCGTAAATAAGACCCAGATCATATATGTTAACAGGAATCTCTGGATCATAAATCTTTTTCAGAATCTGAAGTATGTTCGCTTCAATGGCGAGTATGTCTTTGCTTTGGGTCATTTTAATTATCAGTTTATCTTGTAATTAAACACGATTAAGGTTTAATGGTTCAAAAGCACAAAACAATCTTACCAATAATTCAGCTTGCAGTTCAAAAACATTAAAAAAGTTAAATAACTTTCATCTCCAATCGCGTATTCAATAAATGCAAGGCCCTTACTGTTTTGCCTGAAAAGCCAAGGCGTAGAACTTCATCTGTTTTATCATTGCAAGCAAACCATTGGAACGGGTTGGTGAGAGATTCTCCTTAAGTCCGATTTTATCAATAAAATACAAATCCGCATCTATAATATCTTTGGGGGTTTGCCCATTTAGCACACGAACCAGTAAAGCTACAATACCTTTAGTAATAATTGCATCGCTATCGGCTTCAAAATAAACTTTCCCATCTTTCAGTTCTGCATCTACCCAAACTCTACTTTGGCATCCTTTTATTAGGTGCTGATCGGTTCTCTTGTTTTCAGGAATAGGTTTTAAATCATTGCCTATATCAATAAGTTGCTGGTAGCGATCCATCCAGTCGTCAAAAATACTAAACTCCTCAACTATCTGGTCTTGAATATCGTTAATGGTCATTTGGTTGTTGTTTTTGTTGATATCTAGCAACAAAGTTAAGGCTAATTGTTAATATTAAGGAAGAATTAGTAAGCAAAATTTTGTGGTTGGTAACTCTAAAACTGATTTTGATATACAAACAATGCCTGGGAATTAGAATATGCTTTAGCAATGTAGGTTTAGAAAAAGCATAGATAATGAGGTGCTACTGCTTTTTTAGTGGAAGATTTGTAAATATGAAATAAAAATTTATTGTGGGACTGGATTGAAGTAAGAAGTAAGAGGTAAGAAGCAGGAAGCAACGTCACTCCTTTTTTTCAACTTCAAACCTTAGCCTTAATTGCTGAATTTTTCCCACAAAAAAGGTAGTAGAACCGATAATGAAAAAGCCCCGATCTCTCGGGGCTTCCTTGTAGCGGGGGTAGG
>JAWLEY010000109.1:0-6615 GCA_041685855.1 Perlabentimonas sp.
AATTATTGGACAAATCACATCGAAGGGCGATGGCAGGATAAAAGTAGTAGCAACTACTTAACAATTTAAAAAAGAATATCAGTTAAACATGAAAAATCAAAAGAACACCGACACCATATACGGCATAAGGCCAGTAATAGAAGCCATACAGGCAGGTAAAGAGGTTGACAGAATAATGATTAAGCGTGGGCTAAGCGGAGAGTTGGCGCGCGAGCTTTTCGACCTGCTTAAAAGACACGGAATTCATGCTCAGATGGTTCCGGCAGAAAGATTGGGACAATTCAAAAACCGAAATCATCAGGGAGTAGTAGCGTTCCTTTCGCCTGTTGATTTTCAGCCTTTTGAAGAGGTAATTGCAAGGATTTGGGAAGAGGGGAAAGAACCCTTTATCGTTTTGCTTGATAGCGTAACCGATGTGCGCAATTTTGGGGCCATAGTTCGCAGCGCCGAATGCGCCGGAGCGCATGCTGTTGTATTTCTGGATAAAGGTTCGGCACGCATTGGCTCCGATGCTGTTAAAACCTCGGCTGGCGCAATACACCATATACCTATATGTAAGGTGAATAGCTTAAAATCAACAATATCGTACCTAAAACTTTCGGGAGTTAAAGTTGTGGCTGCCACCGAAAAGGCAACCAGCACTTACACCAGCACAAACCTAAAGCCACCCATTGCACTTGTTATGGGCTCTGAGGATGTGGGCATTTCGCCTGATGCCCTTAAGATGGCCGATGAGCTTGCTGCCATTCCAATACGCGGGCAGGTTGGCTCGCTAAACGTTTCGGTTGCTGCTGCATTAATGATGTACGAGGTTGTAAGACAGGGAGAATTATAGATTGGCTTTATCAAGGGCCTTTGCACACGATTCTCTGCCCAACTCAATCATCTCCTTGGCTCTGTAGAACTCAAAAGTACCACATGCGTCTTTAGAAATTTCTATATGAACATCAGGTGGGTCCTTTTCTAGTGAAAATTGAGTAATCCTATTCTGCATAACCTGGTAGGTTCTGGAGAACATATCCATATAACCCAAATTACTTGCTTTAGATAATTTTTTTCTCTCATCCCCTTCAAAAAGTTCGAACCAGCTTGCCTTAAGCTGCTCAAATGTTGATTTATCATCATTCCCATCGTTATTACCAGCGTTATCTTTCTTGCTGTCTGGCGAGTAAGGTATTAATGCGTTAATATCAACAGCCATTAGTATATCGTTACTACTTCTTTTAACCAGATTAAGAGGCAAAGGGTTTAGTACTCCTCCATCAACAAGCAGCCCATTATCTCGCTTAACAGGAGTGAAAACATTAGGTATAGAGATTGATGCCCGCAATGCATTGTATAGGTTCCCTTTTCTGAAAACAATCTCTTTATTATTAACAATGTCAGATGCTACTATCGCTATTGGAATCTCCAAATTTTCTATATCAACCTCGGGGATAAACCCCTCCCTCTTCATCTCATTAAAAATCTTCTCGCCCTTAATAATGCCATTGTTACCCAAAGTAAAATCCATTAAACTTAAAACATCGAACTTTTTAAGCTTTAGAATCCACTTCTTATAATCTTCCAGGGTTCCAGCAGCATACATACCAGCAACAATTGCCCCCATTGAGCTGCCTGATATTGAATTGATAGTGAACTCGCGCTTTAGCAACTCATCAATCACACCAATATGAGCTAATCCGCGGGCACCTCCGCTGGCTAAAACTAATGATACTTCCCTGTTTTTCATCTGTTTTACTTTATATAATTAATACAGTCTGTAATTGTAAAGATTACAATCTACCTCCGCCTCTTATCGTACTGCTTAATGTACTGTAAACTTAATCTCCAGAAAAAGTAAAAATCCTCGTAACTCTCAACGGAAAAACTTTCTCCTGGTAATTCAACTATTTCTGTATCATCACTTATTAATGGAACCGATACCCCCAGCTGAATATTCCCCTTAAAGTTTAATAAAAGGTACGACAAACTTAACGCTGGTTCAAATTTAACGAAAGAAAAATCGCTGGTATTCTTATTGGTTATTGCTGGAGTTCCAATGTAGTATTCAAAATCTTTGTAAAGATTATAGGATACTCTGGCTCCAAGTCCAACCTCTACATTATTTTTGGCTGCAATAGCATTAACCTGTGCAAATGCTGTATGATAGTTCGCTTTTGTAAACCTGTCATTATCATCTGATGTGCTTGTGGAATAGTGCCGAAAGTTATCGATACTAGTATTTCCAACACCTGAATACATTTCAATTACGTTGAAAAATCTATAGCTACGATTAACAAAATACCCAATCCCTGATAGCCAGGAGTAATCGTTCTTGTAAATAGTGTACCTGGGCTCTAACGACTCATTCCGCGAATACGAAAAAGTATTCAAATTTCCTTTGGCAAATACTATAAAATTGAATGGTAACGACAATGAAGCACCTAGGTCTAAGCCTTTATCGTACCCCACTGATAACAGTAATTCTTTGGGTTGCCTGTGCGATGAGATAATAAGCGGATTAGGTTTGTAGTAATCCTTTGGCTGTGCAAAAACCTGCCCAACTGCAAAGTACAATAGGGTGAATGCAATAAGGGAGCAGCTCTTTAAACAGCACATAAATAGTGAATTCTTGCGATACATGGTTTTGTTGGTTAGGTTAGGTTAAGTTAAGTTTTGCTGATTTAGGAAAATAATTTTTGAAAATCTTCACCGGATGGATTTTGGAAAATTTTAAGGTCGAAATGTGAAACTACTGCAAGAACATGGTCAAATACATCGGCTTGCACACCCTCGTACTGTACCCACGATTTTTCTGCTGAGAAGCAATAAATCTGAATGGGTATTCCCCGCTCGGTTGGCTGAAGATGACGCACCATATAAATTGTATTAGTATTAATCTTTGGGTTATTCTTTAAGTACGATTCGAGATAATTCCTAAAGATTCCCAAATTTGTCATGTGCCTACCATTCACAGGCATGGTTGTGTCAAAGCCCATTTTTTCGTTGTACTCCTCAATTTCCTTGCTACGCTTATCAATATAATCCTTAACGATATGAATTTTTTTAAACCTCTCTAGCATTTCCTGTGTACAGAATTTTACGCTTCGCATATCAATAAATATGGACCGCATTATTCTACGCCCATCACTACCTTCCTCCATACCTTTCCAGTTGGTAAAGCTCTCTGATACAAGAGCATAAGTAGGAAATGTACTTATTGTCTTGTCCCAATTCTGAACCTTAACGGTATTTAGGGTAATCTCCAGAACGGGGCCATCAGCTCCACGGCTGGGCATCTCAATCCAATCGCCTGGCTTTACCATATTATTTGCCGACACCTGAACCGAGGCAACAAAGCCAAGAATTGTATCCTTAAAAACCAGCATGAGTATAGCGGCTGAGGCACCCATACCAACCAGCAGGTTCATTGGGTTCTTGTTTATTAAAATAGCAATAACGATAATTGCCCCAAGAACAAATATCAGAATTTTAACAAGCTGCACATAACCTCTAATTGGTCTGTTTCTTGATACGGCCAGAGTACTGTACATATCCTCAAGGGCATTCAATAGCGAGTTAATAACAAATACCCACGCTGCAACAATGTATATGTAAGTTAATTTTTCAATGGCTAATGTTAAGCCAGGACTATAATCGTATAAAACAATACCAATGGTATACTGAATAACGAGTGCGGGTGCTAAATGGGAAAGTTTATGAAAAACCTTTCGCTTAACAAGAAAATCATCCCAGGTGGTATCTGTCTTCTTTGCAATACTGGTTAAACCTGTAACAATAATCTTTTTAGTAATAAAATTAGCAATTATCGACAGTAATATTATTCCAAGTAGCGATATTGCCACCTTTGAAAATTCTGCCATTTCGGGATTTAACCCTAAACTTTGCAACCAGAGTTCAAAATTCTCTAAGAATTCGTACTTCTTTACAACTCTCTCTTCCATTTTAAAATCATATTTGTTTAGCTTGTCGCAAAATTACTAAAAGAATAATTGCAGCAAACAACCTGCAAATCATTATTTAACTAAACCCATCTTTCTTTAATGCTATATTCCTGATTTAGTTTACTTTAACCATGATAATAAATTTCACATATAGCTCTGGTGCTAAACTAACGTTACTTTAGTAATCCCAAGCCTTAGCCTTTAAATTGTTGGATGTGCAATAACAAGATTCAGCTGCAAGGTTCACAGATAAGATTAATTATTATACTGCTTATTTTTCTACCTTTGCCTAAAATTTAAAAAACATGACACGATACGTTGCCCCTTCCCTGCTATCTGCAGATTTCAACAATCTGACCAAAGACATTGATATGGTAAACCGTAGCCAAGCCGATTGGTTTCACCTTGATATTATGGATGGTGTTTTTGTCCCCAATATTTCATACGGTTTTCCAATAGTTGAGCATATAAGTAAACTGGCAAAAAAACCGTTGGATGTTCACCTTATGATTGTGGAACCCGACCGCTATCTTGAAAAATTCAAGGATGCAGGGGCAAATATTCTAACTGTTCACTGGGAAGCCTGTACTCACCTACACAGAACGCTAACACAAATCAAATCGCTTGGAATGAAAGCTGGGGTCTCATTAAATCCACACACTCCGGTTGAGTTTCTTGAAGATATTCTGCCTGAAGCCGATTTGGTTCTGGTAATGAGCGTTAACCCGGGTTTTGGAGGACAGAAGTTTATTCCAAACACTATCTCCAGAGTGAACCGATTACGTGAAATGATTGAAAATAAAGGCTGCAAAACCCTTATTGAGGTTGATGGAGGTGTTGGCCCCCATAATGCAGAAGAATTATATACTGCAGGCGCAAATGTTCTTGTAGCAGGCAATGCAGTTTTTAAAGCGGATAATCCTGAACAAGCAATTAAAACCATCAAAAAATTGTAGAACAATGCATCAATACACAAAAGCAATAGTAAGACAGCCAGGAAAAAATTTTGCCAACGGAATAACCACTTCAAACCTTGGTAAACCAATATATGAGAAAGCACTCGAACAGCACAACCTATACTGCGAGGCATTAAGGGAAAGTGGCGTAGAAGTTTTAGTACTTGAAGCCGACGAGAGATTTCCTGATGGTTGCTTTGTGGAAGATACCGCAGTTGTAACAAAAGAGGTTGCTGTAATAACAAGGCCAGGCGACCCAGCACGATTAGGCGAAGAGAAAAAAATATCGGAGATACTTTCAAATTACAAAAAGATTGAGACTATAGATGGCCCCGGTAACCTTGATGGTGGCGATATTATGCGAGTTGACAATCACTTTTACATTGGCATTACAAAAAGAACAAACGAGGAGGGAGCCAGGCAGCTATCAGATTATTTGTCGAAACATGGCTACACATCTTCGCAGGTGCCAGTTAAAAATTTGCTACATTTAAAAACGGGGGTTGCCTACCTTGGCAATAATAATTTTATTGCAGTTGATGAGCTATCAAAAAAAATTCCTTCATCAAATGTTATTGTACTAAGTGAAGATGAATCATACTCTGCCAACTGCCTTAAGGTAAACAGCAATCTCTTAATTCCCAAAGGCTTCCCAAAATCAAAAAAACAGATAATTAATTTGGGATACAACATCATTGAGGTTGAGATGTCGGAATTTAGAAAGATGGATGGCGGTCTTACCTGCCTTTCGCTCCTGTTTTAGCCTAACTGCAGATGCAAAGAATACTGCTACTTGACAACTACGACTCATTTACCTACAACCTTTACCACTACGTAGAGGCATTTGACAACGTGCAAGTTGACGTTTTTAGAAATGACAAGGTTGATATTGAAGCAATTGACGAGTATGATGGCATTATTCTATCACCAGGGCCCGGGTTACCCCACGAATCGGGTTTACTTATTCCCATAATTGAAAGGTATAAAGAAACTAAGCGAATACTTGGCGTTTGTCTGGGGCAACAAGCTATTGCTGAGGTGTTTGGTGGCGAGTTGGAGAATTTGAATACCGTTTACCACGGCGTGTCAACACCAATGAAAATAATGGAACCAAGTCATTACATATTTAGCGGTTTACCCAACAAGGTTGATGTTGGTCGATACCATTCATGGGTTGTGTCTCACACAAACTTCCCCGACTGCCTTAAAATTGAGGCGGTTGACGATTTTGGAAGAATTATGGCATTAAGCCATAAAGAATTAGATATCTGCGGCGTGCAGTTTCACCCTGAATCAATCCTTACACCTACTGGTAAAGACGTGATTTTTAATTGGTTAAGTAGATTGTAAGTATATCCCCCTACCATTTATAAATATTTGAATAATTTGCTTACAATAGAGCATTAAACCCAGATTAGCAATGTCGTTTTGTTAAGGAAACATGCTTCGACTCCGCTCAGCATGACAACCGTCACCCTGAGCGGAGTCGAAGGGTACTTCTACGAAATCTACCATAAAAACACCCTTAACTAAACGACATTGCCCAGATTAGTCATCAGGAGTTCTGCGAACTAATGGCGGTCATTAAAAAAAACGCTAATGACAAATTTGGTTTAAAAGCTTCTCGTTAATTTCCCGATACAGCTCATTAGGTGAATAACATCATAATTGTAACTATTTCAATTAACAAACCATACTATTTGCTTGTTACA
>JAWLEY010000109.1:6715-8797 GCA_041685855.1 Perlabentimonas sp.
TTAAAAGCTTCTCGTTAATTTCCCGATACAGCTCATTAGGTGAATAACATCATAATTGTAACTATTTCAATTAACAAACCATACTATTTGCTTGTTACAATTATTCTTTGCGAAAATATGCTAACTTTATAGTATGAGAATACTTCGAATAATAACCATTCTTTCATTATTGCTAACAACTGGGGTAGAATTTAATTACGCTCAAAATGAGCGTTTCAATAGAATTGGCGATAACCCAGGTGCATTCTATGGCACTAAGCAATTATGGAACCCCGAGTATTTTCAAGGCTTCAACAAAAAGCAAAATTACTTTGAGGGCTGGTATTTTAAAATGGTGTCGGCAGATGGTGAACATCGCTACGCCTTTATTCCCGGAATATCATTGGGTAAAGATTCCCATGCTTTTGTACAGTTCATAGATGGGCAAACTGGGAAAACCCAATACCACAGATATAACATTGAAGACTTTTACTACTCAAGCAACCGCTTTGCGGTTTGGGTTGGTCCAAATTTCTTTAGTGCAGATAGTTTCTATGTTGAATTGGGAGCTGGCAACGAGCTAATATTGGGGAAAGGGATAATCCGTAATAGAATTAAGTACCCAACTAAACTCATGTCTCCAGGAATAATGGGTTGGTATAGGTTTGTTCCTTTTATGGAGTGTTTCCACGGCGTGGTTAGTCTCAATCATAAACTTTCAGGCGACTTTCTCATAAACAATGAGGTAATATCATTTAATAATGGGAAAGGGTACATTGAAAAGGACTGGGGGAAAAGTATGCCTACTGCATGGATATGGACGCAGAGCAACACATTCGATGACAATTCTAATACATCCTTTATGCTTTCAATTGCCAATATACCGTGGGTTGGCAATTCCTTTACCGGTTTTCTGGGTTTCTTGTGGGTGAACGATAAACTTTACAGGTTTGCGACCTACACTGGGGCAAAAATCAGTAAGTTAGAAAGGGAAGATGACAGAATTATGGTTTTAATCAAGGAGAAGGAATTTACTATTGAATTTGTTGGTCTTAAAGGAATGCGTGGCGAGCTGCTTGCCCCGGTTGCAGGTGATATGTCGCGCACCATTCATGAAAGTATTGATGCGGAGATTCAAGTCACACTGTGGGACAAAAAGGGTAAAATGCTGTATCAGGGTAAGGCACAAAACGCTGGTTTGGAACTGGTTGGAGAAATTGAAGAGCTAAAGCCATAAAAATTATTTACTTAATTTAGCAATTGGTTAAGAAATTGTTCTTATAATTGCAGTACAAATATCAAGTAATGATACAAGCAGGTTCATACTACAACTATTACTATTACTTCTTTAGCAATAAAGGGGCTTAGCAGTAGTATGGACTAACAAAAGAAATTACCAAACCATAATATTGAGAAGCCCCACACAAGCGGGGCTTTTTTCGTTTAGATAGTTAAAACTCATAACAAAAAAACAATAGCATGCTTATTTTCAACAAAAAAGACCTAACTGTATTTAGCAAAATAATTTTGATACACCTCCCTTTCAGAACTATGCTGTATGTAAATCAACATAAAACCACAGAAAACACTCCAATGCACTTTCGAATTTTAGAGCGCACAATGGCATTGATATTTGGCTACTATTATTACTACTACCAAAGAAACTGGAGCCAATACTGCTGTGCACTTAAGTAGAGATAATACTAACTAATTATAAACCGCACAAAGGCTCCCAGAAAGGGGGCCTTTTTTAATTTAATAAACTATGAAAACAATAACAATAATAGGAACAGGACTAATTGGCACCTCAATGGGGCTTGCCTTCAGAAATCAGGGCTTTTTTGTAGTTGGCATCGACAAAAACGAAGAGAATCTATTAAAAGCCAAAGACTTGAGGGCCATTGATACTGCCAGCCAATCACTCAATCCCCTGATGGTTATTGGGGCAATCAAGCAATCATCAGCTGTAATTCTTGCCACTCCTGTTGATATAATACTAAAGATTTTACCAGAAGTACTTGATAACATACCCAATGATGGAGTAGTAATTGACGCTGGGTCAACCAAGAGCTCAATCTGCCAAAGCATTCAGAGCCACCCAAA
>JAWLEY010000110.1:0-8787 GCA_041685855.1 Perlabentimonas sp.
CAGATAATCGCTGGGTTTTTGGTTATACTTCTCAAGCCATTTACCATACACACCCGTATGACGATGCTGTGTGTCGAGCGTAAAAACAACATCATCAATGGAGTCAATAAGCGAACGGAACTTGGCCTCGCTCTCGGCTAACTTTTGTTGGTAATTTACCTCGTTGGTAATATTATTTAAGGTTGTTAGCGTTACATCGCCAGCATCGGCGGTTAGTTGTATTCTTCTGGAAGAAATTTTAAAATGTAGCTTGTTGGGCTGGTCTCCAACTGAAATTAATGTTGAGGCCACGCCCTCATTAAAAAGATTCTTATTGTGAAAGTAGTATTCATCCTGCGATTCGCTACTAATAAATTTCTCAAAGGGCTTACCAATTATTTTACTGGGTTTTAGTTGTAAGTAATCGCAGAATGTTTTGTTGGCATCAAGTACTATGCCATTATTTTCGAGAATGCAATAGCCAACCGGAGCATTAGCAAAGAGGCTCTTGAAACGTTCCTCGTTCTTCTCAGCCACCTCACGAGATCGTATAAGCTCCTCGTTCTGAATCTCCAACTCAACCTGATACATCTGCAAACTCTCGATGAGCTCTTCCTCGTTTTTACCGGAGTACTCAGCTGGGTCAAAATCACGCTTGCCCAGCAACTCTTTTGCCCTTCTTTTCAGAGCATCTAACTTTTTATGGTCACTTTGAGGCGAAGGCATACTCAATTTTTTTATGCAAGATACAAAATTTGAATAAACGAAAACATAATAAAACTAAATATTATTATAGTTTAATATGTTTCAAAGTTTGGTTTAAATACCATCTTAGCGACTAGGAATGTAACCCATCATGGTAAAGCACTGCTTTTCTAAAAAAATTGAATGTTCTGAATAATTACCTGATTCTCTATTGCAATAATCGCAGTCAAACTCACTAATCTCTATGCATTGTAAAAAGTTATACCAGTCTTATTCACTATAACTTATAAATGAAGGATAATGAAAGTTTGACTTAATTTGGCATGCATATTCTTACTTATTTATAATCATAGTATCGTTTAACAGAACCAGAATAAACCTTACGTAAAATTAAGATGTTACTTAAATACCCTCTGCTTTAATTTCAATCAATTTAATGATACTCCTTGATTCATAATATAAGGTTTTAGGATAAGTTCTGCCATTGGCCAAGTCTCTTTAAATAAGTAGTAAGCATTATAAATATTGCCAATTGCTTCGATATGCATTAAGTAACTTTAATGTCCGCTAGTCTACAATCAACTATAAAAAAATCGTAGCAAGGTAGGTAAACCCTACGAAAGAGTTTATTGAGTCATGTTGGCATAACAGATAATGAGTACCGTCTAGCTAGTTTAGTTTCAAAGGTTGATAATTTGCAGATTAATCGTGCAAACGAAAGGTGCATGTTACAAGCAAGCCTCCGTAATGTGCTGCAATAGCCCACAAACGCCCAATGAAATTATAGTACACCTTTTCAGAAGGAAGTTTGCTTGGTGCAGATATGCCAGTAAGCCGCCACTGGGTTCCCTCTGCCAAATCTGAATTTAAAATCGACTTCATAAGCTTTAAGGAGAGTCCAATATTTTCCCATGCCATAAGCTCCTGCTCCAGCGCCTGTGCGTCGCGAAAATCAGATGAACCCTTGACAATGAAACTAAACTGAACCTTATCTCTAGGACTCAATTTTCTACTTAAGAATGCGGGTGCACTCTCGTAAGGAGCGTACTCTCGACTATAATCTTCAGAGTTGTTCTGTTCCATTCTCTTTATATGTTAGTTTGTTGAGTTTATGTTATTTTCAATTTTTCCTATTTTGATAAGGGCGAAAAAATCATTAGTAGCTTGTTATTAAATTTACCTAAACCTCACATCATCTCTTTTACAGTACCATAATGGATTCTTTGAATTGCTCAAACATCCGCCAAGTTTAACTATACCTTTCTTGGATTTCTGTAATAATATTTGATTCGGATACCCATAAATAATTGGAACAACCATGTCAGTTTTATTGCATTTGGGACAAGGCACTGATGCTCTTTTTTTCATAAATATCAAATTATAAATAACTTTAATTTTCCTCATTACTAAATTATTTTTTTCTAGGAGGGTGGTTTCAAGTAAAAAGTAGCACATTAAAAAAATTCATTCAGCATTTCCTGATGCCCCCCCCTTAAAAAAATGCTGTTTTATTCGTATACCAAATATACTTTTTTTCTTGAAATCTTGAATAGAGTCCTAAGTAAAAAATTTAGCGATTAATATACTCATTAAGAGTTAGGAGCAAATCATTTTTAACAACAGGTTTAGAAACGTATGCGCTACATCCAGCATCAATGCATTTCTTCTTATCGCCAGCCATTGCATAAGCTGTTAGTGCAACAATTGGAACATCGGTGTTGGTTGAACGGATAATTTTTGTTGCCTCTATGCCATCCATAACAGGCATTTTTACATCCATTAGTATTAGGGTGATATTTGGATTTAAGCCAAAGTACTCCACAGCATCGGCACCATTCTTTGCATGGATTACGGTTGCTTTGGTTTCCTCAAGCAAATCACTTATAAATAGGAAGTTTGCTGGCTCATCCTCTACAACAAGTATTGTGGCGGTAGAAAAATCATAATTAACATCGTCATTTGGGTTGTCAACAACGCCAGGTGCTTCAACGGGATTGTAGGGTATGGTAAAGAAAAATCGGGCCCCTTGCCCTAACTCCGACTCTACACCAATTGTTCCGCCAAGCATCTCGACAAAAGCTTTACAAATGGCTAGCCCTAACCCTGTACCACCATGATATTTGTCTGGAACCAACTCGGCTTGCCTAAATCTTTCAAAAATGAGGGAATGATTCTTGGGCTCAATTCCCGAACCCGTATCCTCAACAAAGAAATTTATCAAACTATCCTTTATATGATACCCCACCTTAATAGTTCCGTTGTTGGTAAACTTAATTGCATTGCTTACAAGGTTATTTAAAATCTGTTGGAGCTTAGCCTCGTCGGTATTTACTACTAGCTGGTTTTTAAATTCGGGGAGCAAAATAATACGATTACCCTTATTGCTAGCATTCTGCTCAAAGATTGATTTTGTAGTTTTAAGAAGCTTGTTTATATGCGTTTGGCTTTCGTTGTAGGTTACCTGACCGGTTTCAATTTTGGAAATATCCAGCACATCGTTAATAATACCTAGCAGCTGATTACACGATACGTTCAGAACCTCGGCGTATAGTTTCTGCTTCTCGTTGGCAAGGTTTGGTCTTAATAGAATATCTGAGAAACCAATAATAGCGTTCATGGGGGTGCGAATCTCATGGCTCATGTTGGCCAAGAAAGCAGACTTAAGCTGGTCGCTCTCCTGCGCCTTATTCCTTGCTTCTTCAAGTTCTTCGTTTATTGATTTAATTCGCTGGTTAGACTCGTTCAGTTCCTCATTGAGCGCCAAGTATTCCTCATTCTGCTCCTTGAGTTTGTATTCGCTCTCGCGTAGCTTACTGTTAATCTCCACCAACTCCTCGTTCAATGTTAGGTACTCCTCGTTCTGCTCTTTTAATTTCTGCTGATTCCGTTTTAAGGCTTGCTCCCAACTCTTTCGCTCAGAGATATCAATATGAATGCCATACATCATAAGCGGCATAGCATCATCATTTCTTTCTGCAACCTTCCCTCTATCGTTAATCCAAACCCAGTGCCCATCCTTATGCTTCATTCTGAATTCGCAGTCGTAAAAATCTGTCTTCTGCTCAAAATGATTTTTTAATTGCAAAGTTGCGTCTTTCAGGTCATCAGGGTGTGTGAAACCCTCCCAGGTTTTAATATCAATGGGTTCTAACTCAGAGATTGTGTAACCGATTAACTCAGCCCACCGATTATTAACTTTGATTTTTCCTGTTTGAACATTCCACTCCCATGTACCAACATTTGTACCCTTAATTGTGCTTGAGAGTCTGGTTCGTTCAGCACGAAGCTGGTTTTCAATATTGGCCAGCTTGGAAATATCCTGCACATTGGAAATCTGGTACTTTCTTCTGGTATCCTTATCCTCTATGGAAGTCATGCTAACCAGCACGGGGAAGGTGGTACCATCTTTTTTAAGGTGCATGGTTTCAAAAACGTAGTACCCATCGTTAATAGCTTTATCAATCTCTTTATCAACATTGCTCAGGTGTGTTGAAGCAATTACAGTATCAATTGGCTGACCTTTAAGTTCGCTAACGGTGTAACCATGCATCTGGGCAAAAGCCGGGTTCATTAGCTCCAACTCTTTACTTGTTGCATCGCCAATGGTGATTCCTGTTTGGGTTGAAAGGAATATTGTTTCCCAACGCCTGAGCTGCTCCTCTGCTCTTTTTCGCTCATCAATATCAATAATTGTTCCCACATGAGCGGTAGTATTACCATACTCATCTGTTATATTCTCAAACTGGCTCAATACCCAGAATGGTCTTCCATGCTTTAGCACCCTAAACTCTGCAACAAAATCTTCACCCGACTTACAATGCTTATCCCATAACGATTTAACAAGGCTAACATCCTTATCGTAAACAATACTAATAAACAATTTTCCAGTAATTGTGCTGCAAGATACACCCGCAATGTCGCACCATCGCGAGTTTACAAACTCTATCTCACCGTTGGAATTAACTTTGCATATACCAGCTGGTGATGATTGGGCTAGGTCACGGAAAAGGGATTCGCTTTTCCGAAGCGCTTCAACGGAATGGTTTTTTACCTCCTGGTCGTGCAGGATTTTACCAATAAGCAGCGTGGCAAGAGGATAGAAGACAACAATCTCTACCCCAATACTTTCTATTACTTCTAATGCTGATTCTAAAGGCAAAAGGAATGAGAGCAACAGCATTACGATATGTACAAGCAAACCAAAACCTAATAGGAACAGGGTAGAAATTCGCCTGTTTCTTCTTTTCCTCCGGTAATGGTAAATAACACCTAACATTGCCGATGAAATAATTACCGAAACGCCCATTAGCGCACCTATACCGCCCTGAAAAACCCTTAGGATAATAGCCATTGATGCTGATATAGCGGCTGCTATGGGGCCAAAGAAAAGTCCACATAAACTTATAACAACCGACCTCCCATCGAAAACTAATCCAACATCAAAAACCAATGGATTAAGCATTCCAAGCATTGCAACTATACCAAAAAGGGTACCCTGAAGAGTTGAACCAAGAAGTTTAGCACTGCTCCATCGATTATAAATAAACCCCGAAACAATGCTTAGGGCTACAAGTACAGATAGGTTATATATGAGTTCTACTACAAACACCTGGCTAATATGCTACTCCTGCAAACTGGATATGAAAAAATGATAGAACTAATTTTGGTAAAAATAGTTATGTTTTCTTTTTTAAGTAAGAAACTAATGGTGATTTATCGCATCATTGGCTGAAAAAGAAAGGCTAAGCCTTGGTTAATATCCCAAAACTTAGCCTTTAATGCTAAAAAGTAATTAATATTTACTTGAGCCACTTATCAAGCCAACCAAAGAACTCGCGCTGCCAAACAACGGCATTCTGTGGTTTAACAACAAAATGAGTTTCATCGGGGAATACCAGCAAACGGCTTGGCACATCCAGCAGCTGTGCTGAATTGAAAGCCTGTAGCCCTTCGGAGTAAGCAATACGGTAATCGTGCTCACCAATAATTACCATTATTGGGGTATCCCAATTTTGCACCAATTTATGTGGACTATTGGCATAGGAGCGTTGGGCAACCTTATTGGATTTATCCCAGTATGGCCCGCCAAAATCGTGATTTGGAAAGAAGGTCTCCTCTGTTGCACCATAAAAACTCTCAAAGTTGAACATTCCGTTGTGCGAGATGAAAGCCTTGAACCTATTCTGATGTACTCCAGCAAGGTAGTAAACGGAGTATCCACCGTAGCTTGCTCCTACTGCACCCAGCCTATCCTCATCAACCCAGGGCTCCTCCTTCACATTATCAATGGCGCTAAGGTAATCCTTAATATTCTGACCACTGTAATCGCCTGATATTTGCTCGTTCCACTCCTGCCCGAAAGAAGGAAGCCCCCTACGGTTTGGTGCAACAATTACATAATCATTGGCAGCCATAATTTGGAAGTTCCAGCGGTAGCTAAAGAATTGGCTAACGGCACTCTGCGGGCCACCTTGACAGTACAGTAACGCAGGATACTCCTTGCTCTCATCAAAATTTGGTGGGAGTATTACCCAAACCAGCATCTCTTTCCCATCGGTTGTTTTTACCCAGCGTTGGGTGGGCTCGCCCATAGTAATATTATCGTATATATGCTGATTAATAAACGACAGTTGCGTTTCCTCCTTGGTTTCAGTATTAATTGTGAAAAGTTCTGGAGCCATGCTCATGCTCATCTTTTGAGCCACAAGCGTACCCTTTGCTGGAGAGAACCAGATGTAGTTATGCCAGCCATCGGTCATCTTTTCAATTTCACGGGTATCAAGATGCAGCTTATAAATTTGATACGTTGCCTTTTCTCCGCTGGTAAAAAGAATCTTTGTTCCACATCCACTCCATGTGATATTATCAGCATTCATATCAACACCCTCTGTTAAGTAGGATTTATTGCCTGTATCTAAATCCATTACTAAAAGACGTTGCTTATCGCTTTCGTAGCCGGGTGTTTCCATGCTTTGCCAGGCCATTTTTTTACCATCAGGCGAGAAGGCTGGGGACTTATCGTACCCCATCATACCTTTGGTCATATTTGTCGTAGTTCCATCCTCAACATTGTAAAAATATATGTCGGAGTTGGTTGTTAAAGCCAAATCCTTACCTGTGTACTTTTTGCTTACATAAGCAATAATTTCTCCACAAGGGCTCCATGTTACATCACTATCGCTAAAGTAAGGCGACATGGGAGCATCATGGGGTTCACCCTCCATAATATCCTTACCTTCACCTACGCTACCATTGTTATACGAAGCAACAAAGATATGCCTGTAGCTACCATCGCGCCAGTAGTTCCAATGACGATACATTGCCTCATCAATAATACGAACATTGGCCTTGGGCATATCCGGATGCAGGTCTTTGGTTGTTTTCTTAATCTGCACATTCTTAGTGTATAGAATTCTATTGCCTTTGGGTGCGTAAGCGAATGAGCTTATGCCACCATCAATATCTGTAACCTGCTTAAGGCTTGCACCATCGGGGCTCATCTCCCAAAGTTGGGTTGACCCGCTACGGGTGGAGAGGAAGCCAATCTTATTACCCTCGGGATGCCATTGGGGGCTAAAATCGTTTGTGGAGTTATCAGTCAGCTCTGTAGGGTCGCCACCATTTACCGGAAGGGTAAAAATGTTGGTAACGCCTTTGTTTGCATCCATGGAGTAGCGTGTTACGGTGTACACAATTGTTTGAGCATCGGGCGATACCTTTGCGCCACCTAACCTGCCGAACTTCCAAAGAATTTCGGGGGTTAATACTCCGTTGGCCTTCTCCTCGGCAGTTAACTCAATATCGGGCGTAATGGGTTCTGTTTCTTTGTTTTTGTCAGCACTCTGACATGACCAAAGCGTGGAGGCTAATGCCATAATAAAAATGATTTTTAGTTTTTGCATAGCTTTTATTTATTTGGGTGATTTATAGTTTTAAAGTTAATACTTGTATGATGAAATCTTTCGATTTTACTAAAATTCCCGGAGCGTCTCGTGAACCCCTTTGTGAATCTCGTACCAGAAGTTTAGTGCTGCTTCCTTCTTATCCTTATCAAACCGAGTAATCCATTCAGCTAGCTCAGCAGAATCATCTCCATCCTCATTGCGCTTTTTCTTAAGGAATAAGTGGATAAAATCGATACTGCGCTCGCTCTCCCAAAAAACGGATGCATTGCGACTATTTATTCTGCTGGCTGTAAGTTTAAGCGATTTTAGAAATTCGTCCTTTACACCAAAGAGTTCTCCCACAACATCAGGCATTATATCCTCAGCCCACGCTCTGTGGAAACGGCATATCCCCAGATTATCGAGCATAAGCTCTTTTACCATTCGCCGTGCGTTCTCTCTGCCCAGCTCACGTGGGGGAATAAACTCCTTCCCGTAATTCATGTAGTATTTACCCATTATCGCCATGGGCGATAGAGCTCCGGGAGTCCAGTACTGATTGGGAACAATCCAGCCCTGCCGGGCGAAAGCAGTGTAAACAAATTTATCGAGAATATTTTTCCCTTTCCTTCGTGCCAGATGCCTGCCATACTTCCGTGCACCTTTCGAGAGGTCAATAACCCCATTCTCTTTAACCATCTGGTCAAGCAACGCCATACCAATCTTAGCATTGTGCATTGAGTCCTCTACAACCCTAAACCCTTCAATTTTAAAAACTGGAACATCCTTTACTCCTAATTCTTCTGGTTTTATAACACCATCAACCATACATTCCATTAGCCACGATAAAATTCCGCCCACGGAGATGGCATCAAACCCTAGCGAGTCGGCATGATGATTAAGTAGCTCAGCTGCTCTCTGGTCGAAAATTCCACAAAGCGGCCCCATGGTTTGGTACGGTTCATAATCCTTCTTATACTTACCATTCATCTTTTTACAAACGGCAGCACAAGGTTCGCCGCATGTTTTCTGCTGCTTCTTCTGGATGGTCTCCTCGTTAAACTGCTTGAGGTAATGGTCAATAACAAAATCATTATGAATTTTGAGCCGTTCGTCCTGGGACATGTATATGCTCCTGTAATTAAAGGCAATAATCCGTTCCTGAACCGTTGCGAAGTTAACCCCAAAAGTACCACCCGTGTCAAAATTTGGGTCGAAC
>JAWLEY010000111.1:0-8673 GCA_041685855.1 Perlabentimonas sp.
ATTTATACTCTGCATTTTTGCTGCTACACTTAACAATGACCTAAAGGCTCAAGACCCAAAACCGTTACCTCCTAGTTTTGATGTTCTTACAATAAACCCGGCTGACGGCCATCCAACATTAAGTTGGACACCACCTAGCTATAATCCTTTACATCCAGACCCAACTGGATATATTATTTACATTCCTACAGATATTGGCAACCTAGCTATTGACACAGTTGATGCAGACACACATACATACACTGACTTAAACAACACAGGTAATAACTCTAGCATAAATTACACTATTGCCTCCAACGGCCCAACAGAGCCCAGTCAGCTAACCTCGCATCATGGTTCAATACATTTAACTGCCGAATACGATTCGTGCGGTAATAAATTAAATATTAACTGGAATCATTATGTAGGCTGGGGTAATAGAATTGATTTTTATGATATTTACCTAAGTGAAACACCTGCACTTAACAATTTTACAAAAATTGGCTCAGTAAGCGGAGTCCAAAATGTATTATATCATCCTGTTGAACCAAACAAAGAGTTTTACCTGTATGTTGAAGCCAAAAAGAGGGATGAGGAAGTTTACACAAAGTCGAATATGGCATACATTAATACAAAAATATCAAAACCACCCAGTTTTGTGCGTTTAGATTCAATTATTGCTAAGAACAATGAAACGGAACTCCACTTTAATATTGACAACAGCACCGAATATAGAGATTTTGTAATAACACGCTGGGAGTACTCTGACTCAGTATCATCAATTTTTACAGCCAAAAGGCTGTTCAGTTTTTCCGACCCAACTACAATTTTCTTTACCGATACAACCGATTCGTGGTCAGCCCGCTCTCGTCCATTCTACTTTAAAATAAATGCGTACGACGGTTGCAATAGGTTAAAAATGGTCTCAAACTTATCCAATTCCATAATAGTACGTGCACTAAGTAGAGGACAAACCACTACTATCTCTTGGGACCCCTTCTATTCTGCACAATCCAATCCCATTGTTTATAAATTATACAGAATAACCTATAGCCCAAATCCAAATCCACCGGAACTCATATTTGAGGAGGAAAATCCTTACGAACTTAGCTACAATGACAATCACGACCAATTTGAAGGGCAAGGATACCTTCCTCAATTCTGCTACTATATTGAAGCTCATGAGATTTTAGAAGATAGTCAGATAAAAAGAATTAGCCGCTCACGTACAATTTGCACCGAGATTACTCCAAACATTAAAATGCCCAACGCAATTGACCCCAAGAGCACCATTATTCGTAATAATATACCTAGAAACGTATTTGCTCCTACCCTAACGTTTGTAGCTACATACAAGCTTATTATATACAACAGATGGGGCGGAATTGTATTCCAAGGAAATAATCAGGGTTGGGATGGCAGGCTAAACAATGGCGAATACGCAAGTGAAGGTGCCTACGTATACCGACTAGAGGTTTATACAGAGTCGCGAAGAATGACAACAAAAAAAGGAACAGTTAACGTAGTTTATGGGCCAAACTAATGGTTCAAACGGTACTTCTTCCCAAATTTATTGTGCGCAACATCTTTATAAAATAATCGTATTATACATTCACAAATATTTGTTGAAGATTTTTTTAAACAATCATCATAAATATTATTGTTTGTTAGTATTTTTATGCAGATTTAACTCAGATTTGTTATTAGGAATGCAGCGAACTAATGAATTTGTTGGTTTTTTAACACCGTTATAGAAAAACTTAATTTGTAAGCATTTATGTTTGCATTTTAGTTTTTCTTAATCAACTTGTTGTTCTAACAATTCTGTTTTCAATACAAATACAGTGGCTCTCATTAGAGACAAACTAATAATGACAAGATTGAGGTTATCGCTCAGCTTTTTTTCAAAAAAAGATAACGCAAGGTTTTATGGAATTACAAACAGACAACGAAAATAAAATAATTTTTCAGCATTTTGAAGACATGCTTGAGAATTGCCCTCGTTGCCAAAAGGGCGATGATTTGAAGCTTGTTCAAAAAGCCTTTAACCTTGCAAACGAAGCTCACAAAGGAGTTAAAAGAAAATCGGGCGAACCATACATATTACACCCAATTGCAGTTGCAAAAATTGTTGCCACTGAAATTGGCCTGGGCTCCAAAGCTATTGCATGTGCGTTAATGCACGATGTTGTTGAAGATACGGACTACACCATTGATGATATTGAGAGGCTTTTCAATAGTAAGGTGGCCTCAATAATTGATGGTTTAACCAAAATATCCGAAGTTTTCGACTCTAACTCGTCACTACAAGCCGAGAACTTCCGTAAAATGCTCCTTACCCTAACCGACGATATTAGGGTAATCCTTATTAAGCTGGCCGACAGGCTACACAATATGCGTACGCTCGATTCACTGCCACCCCATAAGCAGATGAAGATTGCTGGTGAAACCATCTACCTATACGCTCCGTTAGCTCATCGTCTTGGATTGTACACCATTAAAACAGAGTTGGAAGACCTGAGCCTGAAATACCGATATCCTAAAGTTTATGAGGATATTCGTAAAAAAATTGAGGGGTCGGAAAAAAAACGGATGCAACTAATTAACTCTTTCTCGCTCCCCATAATTCATAAGCTTGAAGAGAACAACATTGATTTTGATATAAGCGGAAGATCTAAATCCATATACTCCATCTGGAAAAAGATACAAACCAAAAACGTTGCCTTCGAAGATATTTACGACCTTCTTGCCATAAGAATAATATTTAACCCCTACCCACATATACCTGAGAAAACTCAATGCTGGCACATTTACTCTTTAATTACCGATATATACAAACCCAAGCCCGATAGAATAAGAGATTGGGTTAGCACCCCAAAAGCCAATGGTTACGAGGCGTTGCACTGTACCGTAATGGGCCCTCATGGGCAGTGGATTGAAGTTCAGATACGCTCGCAACGTATGAACGAGATTGCTGAGCGTGGATTCGCCTCGCACTGGAAATACAAGGATCCCGATACCAATACCGAGGAATCGGAATTTGAAAAATGGATTAAGCAAGTACGCGATATGCTTGAGAATCCACAAACCGATGCTCTAGACTTTCTTGATGAATTCAAACTGAACCTTTTCTCCTCTGAGATTATTGTATTTACTCCCAAAGGCGATACCAAAACACTTCCTAAAGGTGCAACTACTCTTGACCTTGCCTACGAAATTCATACCGAGATAGGTAATAAAGCCATTGGTGCTAAAGTAAACCACAAGTTGGTTCCATTAAGCCACAAACTTAATAGCGGCGATCAGGTTGAAGTTATTACTGCCAGCAACCAGAAACCAACATGGAACTCTTTAAAATTTGTCGTTACAGCAAAAGCTCAATCGGCAATAAAATCGGCATTTAAGGCCGAAACGAAGAATAGGATTGAAAAAGGCAAGAAGGTTGTTGAGGATAAACTCGCAGAGATTGGCATACAGCCCTCCTCCAGGGTCTTCAAAAAAATCCTCCCCGCTTACGAAGTAATTTCTAAGGATGAACTATATAGCAAAGTAGGATCAGGTTTAATTTCACTTGATAATCTTAAGCGAATCCTCAAGAAAAATACTAAGAGTAAATGGATTCGATACTGGGAGATACAGTTCTCTAAGTCGGTACAGCGTAAACGCAAGCAAAAACAGGAAACTGCCAGCCCCGTAAAAACCAAAAAGCTTGACACCAAGAAACCTTACCTCCTTCGCGAACTTGCCGACGACGAAAAGACATCCTACATTGTAGCCCCCTGTTGCAATCCAATACCTGGCGATGATGTAATAGGTTATGTTAACCTTAGCAATCAGGTGGTTGTACATAAAGTTACTTGCGCAGAAGCTATCAGGCTAATGTCAAGGCAAGGAGATAGAATTGTTTCGGCCAAATGGACAACCCACAAAGTATTATCTTTCCTTGCTAGGATTGAAGTAAAAGGGATGGACAGAGTTGGCATTCTTAGCGAGCTGGTTAAGGTAATTTCCGATGAACTGAGGGTTAACATCCGAAGACTTAACATTGAGAGTCACGATGGAATTTTTGAGAGTTCTATAGACCTGTACGTCCACAGTGCTAAAAACCTAAACAACCTTATTGGAAACGTAATAAAGATAAAAGGAGTTGACTCGGTTAAGCGCATTGAAAGGTTCGATAATTAAACATTCCTCCATTTATTTTGTTTTTAATTGAGAATTAGAGCATTTTTTAAAAAAATGCACAAAGGGTTGCTAATAATTCCAATTATTATTATTTTTAACTGTTCTAAATTTAAACAACAGTTCCTATGGGATGTGACAACACTATTGATACCGTTAAAAAAATCTTCATTGAGTACTTAGAAAAGAAGGGGCATAGAAAAACCCCCGAACGCTTTGCTATTATTGAGGAGATATACTCTCGTGAAGGGCATTTTGATATTGAGACCCTTTATATTTACATGAAGAATAAGAATTATAGGGTAAGTAGAGCAACCCTATATAACACCATTGAGCTGCTACTTGAATGCAATCTGGTTGTTAAGCATCAATTTGGAAAAAATATAGCAGTTTTTGAGAAAGCATACGAATGTAAGCAGCACGACCACTTAATTTGCACCACTTGCGGAACCGTAATTGAATTCTGCGACCCTCGTATTCAGGAAATTAAAAGCACAGCAGCGAAATCCATGAACTTTAAAATATCTTATCATTCACTATACCTTTATGGCACCTGCCAAAAATGTCTCGATACTAAAAAATAGATATGACATAATTTCTCATTTGTTAATAACTTATCCAACAATTACCCTACTTATTTTATTGATTATTTAAAAATACCGTCAAAAAAGGCTATTTTTATAACATCAAATACATGTTTTGAACATAATAGGTGCTGCATAATACCATGCTGGCATTTTTTATGGATTCAATATTCATATAATTAATATTTTAGCAATGAAAGTTGATGTTCTTTTAGGCCTACAATGGGGCGACGAAGGTAAAGGGAAAATAGTGGATGTACTAACCCCTGATTATAATGTTATAGCTCGTTTTCAAGGTGGACCAAATGCTGGGCACTCCCTTGAATTTAATAATGTTAAGCATGTGCTTCATACTATACCCTCGGGTATTTTCCATAAAGAATCTCTTAATATTATTGGGAATGGTGTTGTACTTGACCCAGTTATTTTTGCTCAGGAAATTGGAGCGCTCAGAGCTCTTGGTGTTGAGCCAACCAAAAACCTTATTCTCTCAAAAAAAGCGCATCTCATTATCCCCTCTCACCGTGAGCTCGATGCCGCTTCAGAGTCGGCAAAGGGGAAAAGGAAAATCGGTTCAACATTAAAGGGTATTGGTCCAACTTACATGGACAAAACAGGCCGTAACGGCCTTAGACTTGGTGACATTATCCGCACCGATTTTATGGAACGTTACAACCAACTTAAATCGAAGCATAAGGAAATACTAAATCAGCACGACTACAACTACAATATTGAGCAGCATGAAAAAGACTGGTTTAAAGGGCTGGAAATACTCAAGGAATTCACTTTAATTGATTCTGAGTATGAGATAAATAAGTTTATAGATGAAGATAAAAAAATATTGGCCGAAGGTGCTCAAGGCTCGCTCCTTGATATCGACTTTGGTTCATACCCATTCGTTACCTCATCTAGCACTGTATGTGCAGGAGCCTGCATTGGTCTAGGAATATCACCCCAAAAAATTGGGAACGTTCTTGGAATTTTTAAAGCATACTGTACGCGCGTTGGCTCAGGGCCATTCCCCACTGAACTCCACAACGAAGTTGGTCAGAAACTCCGCGACAAAGGCAATGAGTACGGCTCAACCACCGGCAGACCTCGTCGTTGCGGTTGGCTCGATTTAGTAGCTCTTAAATATGCTGTAATGCTCAATGGTATCACTTCGCTTATTATGACCAAAGCGGATGTTCTCGATTCTTTTGAAACCATTAAAGTGGCAACAGCATATAAAGTAAATGGCAAAGAAACAAACGAAATTCCTTTTGACATTGATGCAGATATTGAACCAATATATAAAGAGTTTAAAGGCTGGAACAGTCCAATTATCAACGCAAAAAGCAACGCGGACCTTCCTAAAGAACTACTCAATTACATTAGTTTTATTGAGAAGGAAACCGGCGTACCTGTCTCAATTGTTTCAGTAGGTCCAGAGAGGAGTGCTACGGTACTTAGAGGGTAATACAAAATCAACTGCTTACGCTGTTGCACAACCTTTCTATCTCCAACAAAGAGAATAAACGCATTGTATTACGCACTAGCGACGACATTCATCTGATAAACATAACCGAACTCATTCGGGTTGAATCTGATGGAGCCTACTCCCATTTTCACCTCGATGGTGGCAATAGAATTACCGTATCGCAGAACATAAAACAGTACGATGACATACTAACCAATCATGGCTTTTTTCGATGTCACCAAAGCCATATCATAAACGTATCGTTCATTAAAAGGTACCATAAAGTAGAAGGGGGTACATTAATTCTTAAAGATGGAACATCCATACCCGTTTCCCTCAGGAAGAAGGAGGCGATGTTTAAACTCTTTCAAGAGCAAGGCTTATAGCACTAAACCAATCTATGCTCCAGCAAAACTACAAAAGGGCAATCGCCGATTTATTGTATCAGCGATTGCCCTTTTGTTAAAATAAATCCGGGAATTTACTCTACGTTAAGCACATCCTTAAAAGCTTGCTTAAAGGTGTCCTTAGGTAATGCTCCGGCAGCCATTTGGGGCTTGTCGTTCATTGGAATAAAAAGGATGGAAGGAATACTCTTGATTCCAAACATACCAGCAAGCTCCTGCTCGCTCTCGGTATCAACCTTGTAGATATTAAGTTTACCATCATACTCCTTAGAAAGTTCCTCTAAAACGGGCGCAACCATTTTACACGGTCCACACCAGTCTGCATAAAAATCAATAACAGCAGGCTTATCACCCTCATATTTCCATTCCTGATTATTCTCAAAATCAAATACTTTCGACTTAAATGTTTCCTTTGTTAAGTGTTCTACCATAATGTTTAATTTTAGTCTGATTTATGTTTATATTTATTTATATTCATGTTTGTATGTATCAAATAACATACCAAAAATCATTATGTTCAATATACGTAATAAAATTTACAATTGCAAACCATCTTACCAAGGAAATGACTCTGCAACATAAGCCTTATAAGGGAATAATAAAGATTTTAAATTATTATATATTCCATAAGAACTATAGTAATAAATTGTAATTTTGTCAGGTAATATTAATTTTTCCCATAATAATAAATGAAAGAGTACATTCACGATAAGATTTTCAGCATTATTTCAGAGGTTTCGGGCGAAACAGGAAGCCCTACCTTCGTTGTTGGTGGGTTTGTTAGAGATATATTTTTAAAACGTCAATCAAAGGATATTGATATTGTTATTCAAGGCTCAGGCATTGAGTTTGCACAGAAAGTTGCAAAAAAACTGGGTAACAAAAAGGTAACCATTTTCAAAAGATTTGGTACAGCTCAACTAAAATCGGGCGCTTGGGAGGTAGAGTTTGTTGGAGCAAGGAAAGAATCATACAGGCCCGATTCAAGAAAACCTATAGTTGAGGATGGTACCATAAAGGATGACCAGCTAAGGCGCGATTTTACCATGAACGCTCTGGCTATCAGCCTGCATCCTGATACTTTTGGTGATTTGGTTGACCCTTTTGGCGGGTTTGATGACATTAAAGACAGAACCATCCGCACACCGCTTGACCCCAACAGAACCTTCTCCGATGACCCGCTACGAATGATGCGAGCCATACGTTTTGCCTCGCAACTTAAATTTGATATTGAAGCAAAAACATTCGCTGCAATTGGCAAGAACAAGGAGAGGCTCAAGATAATATCTAAAGAGCGAATAATTGATGAGCTAAATAAAATACTGCTATCAAATCAGCCATCCACAGGATTCCTCCTGCTTGACCAAACGGGGCTGCTAGGTGAATTTTTCCCCGAGATTACCAACCTTAAAGGAGTTGAAAGGGTTAATGGTAATGCCCATAAAGATAATTTTACGCATACACTCCAGGTGCTTGACAATGTGGCAGAAAAATCGGACAACCTGTGGTTGCGCTGGAGCGCATTACTTCACGATATTGCAAAACCTGCCACAAAGAAATACATTAAAGGGCAGGGATGGACTTTCCATGGACACGAGTTTTTGGGGCAAAAGATGATACCCAAAGTTTTCAGAAGGCTCAAACTTCCCCTCAACGACAAGATGAAGTACGTACAGAAAATGGTGCAACTGCATTTACGTCCAATAATTCTTTCGAGCAAGGATGTTACTGACTCTGCCGTTCGCCGTTTGCTTTTCGATGCTGGAGAAGATATTGACGATTTAATGACCCTTTGCGAAGCTGATATCACCTCAAAAAACGATGCTAAAGTTAAGCGCTACCTCGCAAACTTTGAGCTGGTTCGAAAAAAACTGGTTGAGATTGAGGAGAAGGATACCATTCGTAATTTTCAACCGCCAATATCGGGCGAAATGATTATGAACGTTTTCAATATTCGCCCAAGCAAACCCGTAGGACAAATTAAGGATACCATAAAGAATGCAATTCTGGACGGAAAAATCCGTAACGATTTTAGCGAGGCATTCCACCTAATGCTTGAGCT
>JAWLEY010000112.1:0-8623 GCA_041685855.1 Perlabentimonas sp.
AACAAGCCGATAGAAGTACTTGTTTTGAGTGATTATCCATGTAAAATCTATGAATGTTTGACAAACAGCACTTTATTGTTGATAAGTTTTAAACATTTTTATTTTTATTATGTTAATTAATTGTGAAGTTTGTATAGAAGATAGATTTTATATAACTTTATTATAAGTTTATTACATTATTAGAAATGCAGGTTAACTCTCACGATATACATAACAGACCCTTTTTTGGGAAAACAAAAAAGTTGCTTGAGCGAATTCACTCCCTCGATAACAAATGGTACGTTGAGTTTTGGCAAGAACACTTCTATTTCCTTGGTATAGAAATTTACCATTCCAAGAAAGAGGTTGTTAAGCAGAACGGGGTTAACGGTAAAAAATAAATCCATACTTTCTCTTTTTTATCATCTTTTTTCCTAAATCTTTTGAACCTTATTACATTTAGAATGTTTACTATTTAGAATTAATCTAAATATAGTTTTAACTTTAAAACATTCTAGCTATGTCATTTGAATTACCAAAATTACCTTACAATTACGATGCTTTAGAACCATATATAGATGCTACTACAATGGAAATTCACCATTCAAAGCATCATGGTGGATATACTAAAAAACTAAATAGTGCCATTGAAGGTACTCCATTGGCAGGTAAGCCTATTGAAGACATTTTAAAGGAAGTTTCCAAGCATCCTGCTGGTGTTCGCAACAATGGTGGTGGGTATTATAACCACAACCTGTTTTGGGAGAACATGGCTCCCAATGCTGGAGGAAAACCTTCAGGCGATTTGGCAAAAGCCATAGATAAGCATTTTGGTTCGTTTGATGATTTTAAGGATAAGTTTAGCCAGGCCGCTGCATCGCGCTTTGGTTCTGGTTGGGCTTGGCTTATTAATCGTCAGGGCGAGTTAATAATAACTTCAACTCCAAATCAGGATAACCCATTAATGGATGTTGCCGAAGTGAAAGGGCAGCCTCTGCTGGCACTCGACGTGTGGGAGCATGCTTACTATCTAAAGTATCAGAACAGGCGCCCTGATTATATAGAGAATTTTTGGAACGTTGTTAACTGGAAAGAGGTTGAGAAGCGTTACGACCAGTTATAGCAAACACCCTTGTCTTTTAGTTTGGTTTAAGTTTTAGGGTGAAGCCGGGGGAGACCCCGGCTTTTTGCTTGTTAAGGTTGCTCTGCAATATTGCTTAAATTTTCGTATTTCTTTTCCATCTCCATCATACGCTGATGAAATCTATCCATTATGCTTGCAAAAGCAGCCATTTCAGCATCGCTCATTTCGCCTTTAACATATTCGCTTCTGGTATAGTAATCTTCCATTGGCTCAGCATACTTAGCAATATCTTGAAAATGAGTTGCTAGTACTTGAACAAGCTTAATTTTTTGCATGGTTGAAGGTTCTTCCCCTTCTTCTAGCCCCATTTCATGAATTTTGGCTGCTACCTTATCAAGTGCCAAGGCGTATGCATCAACAGCTTCTGCCATGTTATTAACAAACTCTACCGCTTCGGGGTTGTCCTTAAGCTCATCAGGAATTTCAACCTCCATGGGGGTAAAGGTTGATTCGTAATTTGTTTCTGATTTTTTCTCTTTGGAACCGCATCCAAATGCAATAAGAAGGCTAATTGCAATTAGGGAGATTAGGGTTAACTTTTTCATAGTGATTAAAGTTTTGATTAGTTTTGGTTAGTAAAAATATAAAAATGTTTGTTAATAGTAATAGAGATTAGCAATTTTTAAAATGATATTATGGGTTTTAACTTCACTTTACTTCATCCATCCCTATTAGTTTATTAATAATTGCATAAATTGTTAGTCCTGAAACGGTTTTAATGCCCAGCTTACGTGTAATATTCTTTCTGTGGGTGATAACTGTATGTGGACTTATATAGTTTTTTTCAGCAATCTCTTTGTTCGACATTCCTAGCGCAACATCTTTTAGTATTTCCATCTCTCGTTCACTTAGTTCCGATGATATACTGGGGCTACCTCTGTTGGTATCAATTCTTGATACTATGTCCTTGAGTTGCTTCTGAATTTCACTTTTATCATCATCAATTTTAAAAAAGTGAGTGATTAGTTTACCGTTATCGGTTGGCTTATGCCCATTTTTAATTATTCCTGCTATAAAGATTTGTTTTTTTCGTGATGAAATTTTTTTCAACTCATCTTGTGTAAGTTCGCTTAGTATAGAAGAGTCCACTATAATGGCATCGGGGGAGTAACGTGATATTGTTTCACTCAAACGGTTAACATTTTCCATCTCTCTAACCACAATAGTGTTAGGAAGCTCGTTAACTAAGCTCACTATACCCTTACGTAGCAGGAATATTGGCTCAGCTACTATAAAAGTGAACTTACTCATGCCAATTTCATTAAGGTTTTTTCCATTTCAACAACCTTTGGGCCAAGCACTTTCTCCTCAATGCGGGCATGGTCGTTAATATCCATTTCCAGTAAGCTAAACTCTCTTAGTATTCTTACGCACAATTGCTGATTGCGAACCGGTGGAATGTACTTTACAAAAAGTGTTTTAATATCGTTAAGTTTCTCCTCAATGTCATCATGGTCATTAAGGAAATCGCTCATTGAGTACTGCTTCATCATAAGTTGAATGCTGCTTACATTCTTTTTTGTAAGGTAGGAGTTTTCTACCTCAAGTGCATAGGGGAAAATGTCCTCATCCTCCCAAGTCAGGTGCTTGAAAAGCTCATCCTTGTAATCGTTAAAAAAATTCTGAACCAGCATAATCTCATCAGGGTTCTTGCAACCTATAGCAAGCTGATGCATTAAACTCTCAATATACGGAATAACCTCGTTTATATAATGAGCATGCGTTTTCCTCAGGTACTCAACTATCTCAGCAACTTTAAAAGATTGTAAATGTCTTTGGGGGAAGTAGTTGCTATCGTGAAAAGTGTTGAGGATATCGAGAAAAAAGTCTGGGTTTATTCCGTTTTCAATGCTAACCTGCTCTACCGATTTGTCTCCAAAACCCAGTTCAATACCAAACCTGCCTATTACGCTTAGCGTATTAAAGTTTGTTTGAACAACTTCCGCTAATTTCATTGAATGGTTAAACATACCAAGGCTGTTTTATGTGTTATTGCAAATATAGCATTTTACTGATAACCAAATCTAACTATAGGGTAGGGTAATAGATATAATTCTTTAGTAGTAAAATCTAAATATGCTTCGAAAAGTGCTGGTTTTATAATATCTTTATACTTTGTTTTACATTGATAGTACTCAGTTTTTAACAATTGATTTACTGGTTAGTACAACCTGTTAAAATCCTTAAAAAGAATTTATTAAATGGCAGATATTTTACTTTATGCTATGGTCGGACTGGTTGTTGGTGCTGTTTTAGTTATAGCAGTTAGCCGCTTTTTTTTGAAATCAGGAGATGGACAGGCCGATGCTGATACCCAGCAACGTATTATTGATGCTGAGGGGAACCTTCGAATTGCAAACGACAGGTTGGAAAGGGCTCTTGAAGATAAACAGAACTTGCAGAAGGAGTTGCTCGACCAGTCATCGCAAAAGGAAACACTTAGTGCCAAGTTTTCATCTCTCACCACCTTGCTTGACGAAACCCAAAAGCAGCATGCTGCTTTGCAGCACGACCATACACAGCTAAAGGATGAGTTGAAGACAAGGGTTGAATCTTTTCAGGATTTGAGCAGAAAGTATTCAGGTTTGGAGATGAAGAGTGAGAGCCAGCAGCAGCAAATTAGCAATCTTTTAAAAGAGACCGAAACGCTTAAGTCTGAAAAGAAGACTTTACAAGAAGACCTTGCTACAATTAGGGAGCGTGCTGTTGAACTGGATAAGGAGAATAAGTACCAGAAGGAGATGCTGGGCAAGCAGAAGCTTGAGATGGAAGAGATTGGCAAAAAATTCTCTAACGAGTTTAAATTGCTCGCCGATTCTATTCTTGAGGATAAGAGCAAACGTTTTACAGAGTTAAATCAGACCAATATTGAGCGGTTGCTTAAACCTTTAGGTGAAAACATTAGCGTTTTTCAGAAGAAGGTTGAGGAGGTTTACGATCGTGAGAGTAAGGAGCGATTCTCCTTAGGTAAGGAGGTGGAGAAGCTGGTGCTTCTTAATAAGCAAATTAGCGAGGAGGCTAACAATTTAACTAATGCGCTTAAGGGGCAGGTTAAGCAGCAGGGTAATTGGGGTGAAATGATTCTCGAAAGCATACTGGAAAAATCGGGGCTGGCTAAAGGCAGGGAGTACCATGTGCAGGAGTCGTTTAAGGATGATGGAGGTAAAAGATATCAACCCGATGTAATAATTTCATACCCCGATGATAGGCAGGTGGTTATCGACTCAAAAGTGTCGCTTGTTGCATACGAGCGTTACTGCTCAAGCACATCTCCAGAGGAGCAGGAGAAATCGCTTAATGAGCACTTACGTTCAATTCGCATTCATATTGATACGCTTAGTAGCAAGAGCTATCAGGATTTAGTGGGTTCGCTTGATTTTGTTATGATGTTTGTTCCGGTTGAACCCGCTTTCATGTTAGCCATGCAAACCGATTCTGAACTCTGGAACTACGCATACTCCCGCCGAGTGCTTCTTATAAGTCCAACAAATTTAATAGCCGCCCTTAAAATGATTTTTGATCTTTGGCAGCGTGAATACCAGAACAGGCATGCCCTTGAAATTGCCGACAGAGGTGGCAAACTTTACGATAAGTTTGTTAGCTTTGTAGAAAGTTTAACGGCTATTGGGGATAACCTAACCAGAAGTCAAAACAGCTACGAATCAGCTTTGAAACAGCTAACATCAGGCAATGGAAATCTTGTTGCACAGGCTCAAAAAATAAAGGATTTGGGAGCAAAAGCAAGAAAATCGCTTCCTGAGAGTATGTTGGAATCGCTAAACGACGAACCCGAACCGCTTAAAGAATCTGAATAGCATGATATCCGTTTGCCTGCCAGTTTACAATTTCGATATTAACGAGCTGACCGAAGAGTTGCTTAGTCAGGCAATAGAATATAATATTGATATTGAGATACTCGTTTTTGACGATTGCTCATTATCCTTCTATAAAAAAAGGAACTCGGGTATAGCCGTTAATTCCAACGTGCAGTATTTGGAGTTCGATCATAACTTGGGCCGAAGTAAAATTCGTAATCGTCTGGCCGATTTTGCCAAAGGCAGCTGGCTGCTTTTTCTCGATTGCGACATGATGCCAGAATCTAGGCAATTCCTAAAAAATTATAACAATGAGATAGATCAGGCTAGCGTAATATGTGGAGGTATTAGCTACGGGGCTCGCCCATTTAAGAACGAGCTGCTATTACGCTGGCGTTACGGTATACATCGTGAGAGCAAGAATGCTGCCCGAAGGCAAATATTCTCTTACGCTTCTTTTATGAGCGGAAACTTCATGATTTCTAAGGATGCTTTTAACCAAATCCGCTTTAATGAGGAGATTTCAGGCTATGGCCATGAGGACACCCTTTTTGGGCTCGATCTTAAAAAGAATAATATCCCAATACTGCATATTAATAACCCCTGTATTCACCTTGGGCTCGAGCCATGCTTTGATTATCTTGCAAAAACAGAGCAAGGTATCATAAATCTTGTACGCTTACTTAGAATTGTTCCGGAACAAAAAAGTAACCTTCGTAAAAACATTAGTCTGTTGCGGTTCTATTTTTTTATGCGAGGCATAGGACTAAGTTACCCGCTGCGTTGGTTCTTTAGCGTGTTTAACCCCTTGTTAAGGCGCGTGCTATGCAGCAGAAGGCCATCATTGCTGCTTTTCGACTTGTATAAGTTAGGTATGCTGGCTCAAATATTTAAAAGAATTGACCTAAGCAGAAAGTAATGATGATAGTTCTGTGATTAGATGTGAGCCCTCTAAATCTATTATACTGTATTTAAGTTAATAATTCTCATGCTTATTTACCTCTGGTTAAGGGAGTAGTTTTGCTTTACTACCTATAAGGCTATGGCGTATGTGTTTAACCAGAATCACTGTTGGTCAGAGCGAAGGCTTTGGTTGTTGTTATGAATTTAACCATAAGAAATCTTTCGCAAAACAACTCTAATTATACTAGGTTGCTTTCTATATTCTAAATCCATCCATCTAAACAACACGTTAAGCCGCCAATCCTCACACTCAGTTGTTTTAACAACTCCAATAAACCATTAGAATCCAATTGTGTAATATTTGTCAAAATCTAAAAAAATAATTGCATTCTAAAGAACAATTATTCCTAAATAGGATTAATTTTATGTACTAAATATTTTTAAAAATGGCACAGAAACCATCTTCAGGTGCCCTGGAGAAACGTGTTAAAGAACTTGAAGGAGAGGTTGAAAGGTTAACTCAAGAGTTGCAGAATTCAAGTTTGCCATCGGAGGGTCCGGCTGATAGACGTATGTCAGTTGAGGAGCTTGAACTCAATGAGGCAAAGCGAATGCTTGCCAATAGCCAGAAAAGATATCACGACCTGGTGAATTTTCTCCCGCAAACTATCTTTGAAACTGACGAAAACGGATACTTTACTTTTATTAATAGATATGCAGAAATTGAGTTTGGTTACAGTAAAGAGGAGGCTGTAGGCAAACTCTCATATATTAATACCGTAATTCCTGAATGCAGACCTTACATAAAAACGGCTCTTACCGATTACTCGCTTAACATAGGTGACGGGCTGGAGTTTGAAATGCAAAGAAAAGATGGGTCAACCTTTGTTGGGTTAGTGCATTATGCTCCAATATTTGTCGATGATAACTTTGTGGGCTTAAGAGGAATAATAACTAATATAAACGATCAAAAAGAGAATGAACTCAAAGCTCATGAGAATGAGGAGAAGTATCGCTTACTGGTTGAGAATCAGAATGATCTGGTTGTGAAGGTCGATAAATCAGGTTGTTTTATATATGTTAGTCCAAGTTATTGTAAGCTCTTTGGCAAGAGCGAAAAAGAGCTTCTGGGGGAATCATTCTATCCGTTGGTGCATGAAGAAGATAGAGAGTTAACTGCAAATGCCATGGAGGGCCTTTACAAAGAGCCATACTCTTGCTACGTAGAGCAGCGAGTATTGTCAGCCAATGGTTGGCGGTGGATGGCATGGTCAGATAAAGCAATTTTGGATGATAGCGGAGATGTTATAGAGATTATTGGTGTTGGAAGAGATATCACCGACCGGAAGAATATTGAGCAGGCCTTACGGGAGAGCGAAGAGAATTACCGCACAATATTTGAGCTAGCCAACGATTCCATCATGATTCATGATCCCAAAAATCTTAACATTATTAATGCCAATAGGAACGCCATAAATTCTTATGGTCTTAATTCTTTAGATGAACTAAGGCAGCATGGCTTTTACTCTGATCCACCCTATAGCCAGAAGGAAGCAGGTGCATGGATTAGAAGAGCCTTAGATAAGGGTTTGCAGGTGTTTGAGTGGAAAAATATTAGGGTTGATGGTTCTGTTTTTTGGGAGGAGGTTTGCCTTTCGCCAATAAGCATACAGGGGGAAAATTGCATTCTATCTGTTGCCAGAAATATTACTGTTAGAAAGAGCATTGAGGAAAGGATGCAAAAAATTAATAAAGAGCTTAAACTGAGAAATGAAGAGTACGCTGCGTTAAATGAGGAGTATGCAACGCAGAATGAGGAGTTGCAGGAGGCTAAAGAGAGGGCAGAGGAAGCCGACAGACTGAAAAGTGCATTCCTCGCCAATATGAGTCATGAGATTAGAACGCCAATGAATGCAATTATGGGGTTCTCTACGCTATTGGCCAAAGCAAATATCTCTAACGAGAAGCAGAAGCACTACGCAAGTATTATCAAGGGTAGGTCTAATGATTTGCTCAAAATTATTGACGACATCCTTGACATCTCCAAAATTGAAGCAAACCAGCTAGTTCTTCAAGAGTCGAGCCATAGTATTAAAACCCTTCTCGATGAAGTTCTCGATTATGCGCTCTCAAAACTTGAAATAGACAATAACCCTAAGCTCAGTGTTAGTTTAGTTAATCAGGTTGTTGATAAGGATAATTTCAATGTTGATTCAGGTCGATTAAAACAGGTACTGTACAATCTGCTGGAGAATGCATTTAAATTTACGTTTGCAGGCGAAATTGAAATTGGATGTAAACCAGGTAAAAACGATAACCTCTTATTCTATGTTAAGGATACTGGTATTGGAATACCATTGGAGAAGCAAGTGACTATTTTTGACCGTTTTACTCAGGCCCACGATATTGCTCAGCATAACAACACAGGAACAGGGTTAGGGTTAGCAATTTCAAAGGGAATTGTTGAGTTAATGGGTGGTCAGATTTGGGTTGAGTCTCAAGAGGGCGAAGGTTCTACCTTTTACTTTACTATTCCTTATAAGGAGGGTGCTGGTGCTCAGGGACAAAGCCATAACGTAAGCACTAACGCACGAAGTATTCAGGAAGGTATACTAATTGTTGAGGATGATGAGAGCAATGCTGCCTTCTTGCAGGAGATACTATCTGAAACTAACGCTCCTTTATGGTTGGCTGGCACAGGAGGGGAGGCTCTTTATCTTCTTTCTGAAAACTCTGAAATTCGGATAATTTTGCTGGATGTAAGATTACCAGATTATAATGG
>JAWLEY010000001.1:0-35205 GCA_041685855.1 Perlabentimonas sp.
CCCATGTAACTCTGAGAAAGAGGCTGTTGTACATATTTACAGACAGCTGCGTAACTCCGAGCCACCAGATGAAGCTACAGCACGCGATGTAATTGATAAACTGTTCTTCTCTGATAAGCGATACGATCTTGGTGAAGTTGGTCGCTATCGTATAAACAAGAAGCTAAACCTTAATACCGAGATGGACGTTAAGGTGCTTACCAAGGAGGATATAATTGAGATAATAAAATATCTAATTGAGTTAATTAACTCAAAAGCTGATGTTGATGATATTGACCACCTGAGCAACCGTAGGGTACGTACTGTTGGAGAACAGCTTGGCAACCAATTCGGTGTTGGTCTGGCTCGCATGGCCAGAACCATACGTGAGCGAATGAATGTTAGGGATAATGAGGTGTTTACACCAATTGACCTAATCAATGCCAAAACATTATCATCGGTTATAAACTCATTCTTTGGCACAAACCAGCTTTCTCAGTTTATGGATCAGACAAATCCGCTGGCTGAGATGACTCATAAGAGAAGGTTATCTGCCTTAGGACCAGGAGGATTATCGCGCGAGCGCGCTGGTTTCGAGGTGCGTGACGTTCACTATACTCACTATGGTAGATTGTGCCCCATTGAAACACCTGAAGGCCCAAACATTGGTCTTATTTCTTCCTTATGTGTATTTGCACAGATTAATGATTTAGGCTTTATTGAAACTCCTTACAGAAAGATTGAGCATGGAAAGGTAAACCTCACAAACGATGGGGTTGTATATCTTAGTGCCGAAGAGGAGGAGCATAAAATTATAGGGCAGGCAAACGCCCCATTAAGTGATGATGGAGCTTTCATCAATCAGAAAGTTAAATCAAGGTTAGAGTCTGATTTCCCTCATGTTGAAAGAGAGAAGGTTGATATGATGGATGTGGCTCCAAACCAGATTGCATCTATCGCTGCATCTTTAATCCCATTCCTTGAGCACGACGATGCAAACCGTGCACTTATGGGATCTAATATGATGCGTCAGGCGGTACCGCTTGTGCAGCCAGAAGCACCAATAGTTGGAACAGGGCTTGAAGAGTCTGTTGTGCGCGATAGCCGTGTCCAAATTGTTGCCGAGCATGATGGCGTTATTCAGTACGTTGACTCTGACGAGATACTAGTTAAATACAATTATACAGAAGAGCAGAGCTTTGCAAGTTTCGATACTAATGTTAAGCGGTATAAGCTGCCCAAGTACAAAAAAACAAATCAGAACACAACAGTTACACTTCGTCCAATTGTAAGTACAAACCAAGAGGTGAAGAAGGGACAGATTCTCACCGAGGGCTATGCAACTAAAAACGGTGAATTAGCATTGGGGCGTAACCTTAAGGTAGCATTTATGCCCTGGAAAGGATATAACTTTGAGGATGCGATTGTAGTTAGCGAAAGGCTTGTTCGGGAGGATGTTTTCACTTCCATTCATGTTGATGAATTTGTACTTGAGGTAAGAGATACTAAACGTGGAGTAGAAGAGCTTACTGCCGATATTCCAAATGTTAGTGAGGAGGCCACTAAAGATCTTGATGAAAGTGGAATGATTAGGATTGGTGCCAACGTTGTACCAGGCGATATCCTAATTGGTAAGATTACCCCTAAGGGTGAGTCTGACCCAACACCCGAGGAGAAACTTCTACGTGCAATATTTGGCGACAAAGCAGGTGATGTTAAGGATGCTTCATTAAAAGCACCGCCTTCACTTTATGGTACCGTTATCGATAAGAAACTCTTTAAGAGAACCTCTAAGGATAACAGAAAAGGGAAAACTACTGAGAAAAGCCTAATAGCTAAGCTCGATGAGGAATTTTCAAACCATGTAAATGAGTTGAATGAAAAGCTTATTGACAAACTTTTCTTCATGGTAAATGGAAAAACCTCCCAGGGTGTTACCGATTTGTTTGGGCAGGAGTTAATCCCTCGTGGAGTGAAGTTTACACAAAAAATGCTTAACGAGATTGATTACCTTAATGTTAATCCAAATAAATGGACAACTGATAAGAAGAAGAACGAGATAATCAAGTCTGTTATTCATAATTATATTCTTAAGTACAAGGAGTTCGATGCCGAACATAAGCGTAAGAAGTTTAATGTAACCATTGGAGATGAAATGCCAGCAGGCATTATTCAACTTGCAAAAGTTTACATAGCCAAGAAGCGTAAGATTAAAGTAGGAGATAAGATGGCTGGTAGGCACGGTAACAAGGGTATTGTTGCTAGAATTGTTCGCGATGAGGACATGCCCTTCCTTGCCGATGGAACTCCCGTTGACATAGTACTTAACCCACTTGGAGTGCCCTCACGAATGAACCTTGGACAGATTTATGAAACAGTTCTCGGTTGGGCAGGTGAGAAATTAGGAATGACTTTCAGTACTCCAATTTTTGATGGAGCAAAGTTAGATGAAATAACGGATCTAACGGATAAAGCAGGTCTTCCTCGTTACGGTAAAACAACACTGTACGATGGTGGAACAGGTGAGAAGTTTGACCAGCCAGCAACTGTGGGTATAATCTACATGCTTAAGTTGGGTCACATGATTGACGATAAGATGCATGCTCGTTCAATTGGACCTTACTCGCTGATTACTCAGCAGCCACTGGGTGGTAAAGCACAATTTGGAGGCCAGCGTTTTGGTGAGATGGAGGTTTGGGCACTTGAAGCATTCGGCGCAGCTCATATCCTTCGTGAAATACTTACGCTTAAGTCCGATGATGTTGTTGGACGTGCGAAGGCTTACGAATCGATAGTGAAAGGTGAACTAATGCCTAAGGCTGGTATTCCTGAATCACTTAACGTGCTGCTACATGAACTTCGTGGGCTTGGATTAAGCGTTAGCCTCGACTAATATTAATGCCATTTTTAAATGGCTAAGTGTTGTTTTTTTGATGCAAGACTTAACTAACTAACAATCATAATATGTCGTTCAGAAGGGAAAATAAGGTTAAAAGCGACTTCACTAAAATAACAATCAGTTTAGCTTCTCCTGAGGAGGTGCTTGAGCGTTCAAGTGGTGAGGTGCTAAAGCCTGAAACCATAAATTATAGAACTTACAAGCCTGAGCGTGATGGTTTGTTCTGCGAAAGGATATTTGGACCTGTTAAGGATTACGAATGTCATTGTGGAAAATATAAGCGAATCCGTTATAAAGGCATTGTTTGCGATAGGTGTGGTGTTGAGGTAACAGAAAAGAAGGTAAGGCGTGAGCGCATGGGGCACATAAATCTTGTGGTTCCCGTTGCACATATCTGGTACTTCCGTTCACTACCTAATAAAATTGGTTACCTTTTAGGTTTACCAACTAAGAAGCTAGATGCAATTATTTACTACGAGCGTTACGTAGTTATAAATCCAGGTACCGTTGAGAATGTGAAGTATATGGATTTCCTCACTGAGGAAGAATATCTTGATATTCTTGAAACGCTACCAAAGGATAACCAGCATCTTGATGATGATGACCCAAACAAGTTTATAGCAGGAATGGGTGCAGAAGCTATTCATATGCTTCTATCTCGTTTAGAACTTGATGAGCTGAGTTTTACGCTAAGGCATAAAGCTAATACGGAAACCTCACAGCAACGTAAGAATGAAGCTTTAAAAAGGCTTCAGGTTGTTGAGGCCTTCAGAGAATCTACCGAGATTAACAAGCCAGAGTGGATGATACAGAGAGTTATCCCTGTTACTCCACCTGAATTGCGCCCGCTAGTACCTCTTGACGGTGGTAGGTTTGCTACATCTGACCTAAACGACCTTTATAGAAGAGTTATAATCAGGAATAATCGTCTTAAACGATTAATCGAGATTAAAGCTCCTGAGGTTATCCTACGTAACGAGAAGCGTATGCTTCAGGAGTCGGTTGACTCATTGTTTGACAACTCGCGTAAGAGTAATGCCGTTAAAACCGATGCCAATAGACCATTAAAATCTTTAAGCGATAGCCTTAAAGGTAAGCAAGGTAGATTCCGTCAGAACCTACTTGGTAAACGTGTTGACTATTCTGCTCGTTCGGTAATTGTTGTTGGACCAGAACTCAAAATGCATGAGTGTGGTATTCCAAAAGACATGGCAGCGGAACTTTATAAGCCATTTATCATAAGGAAACTTATTGAAAGGGGTATTGTTAAAACCGTAAAGTCTGCTAAAAAAATAGTTGACCGTAAGGACCCTGTAATCTGGGATATTCTAGAGAATGTACTTAAGGGGCATCCTGTGTTACTTAACCGTGCTCCAACTCTTCACAGGCTTGGTATTCAATCGTTTCAGCCAAGGCTTATTGAGGGTAAGGCCATTCAACTTCATCCATTGTCGTGTACAGCATTTAACGCCGACTTTGACGGTGACCAGATGGCGGTCCACCTTCCATTAGGAAATGAAGCAATACTTGAAGCGCAAATACTTATGCTTGGTTCACATAATATTTTGAACCCAGCAAATGGTGCACCTATTACTGTTCCTTCTCAGGATATGGTTCTAGGATTATACTATATCACTAAAGCCAGACCCGAAGCCAAAGGCGAAGGGTTACGTTTTTACTCTGCCGAAGAAGCAATTATTGCTTACAATGAGGGTGTAGCCGATTTACATGCTAAAATCCAAGTAAGGCTTCAGATTGAGAATGAAGACGGAACCGTTAAAAGCAAAATGCTTGAAACAACCGTGGGTAGAGTAATATTTAATCAGCATGTACCTAAAGAGGTTGGGTACATTAACGACCTGCTTACTAAAAAATCCTTAAGGGACGTTATTGGTAAGGTTCTGAAGAGAGTTGGAATTGCAAGAACCTCACAGTTCCTTGACGATATCAAGGATATGGGGTACACATTCGCCTTTAAAGGTGGCTTGTCTTTCAACCTTGACGATGTGATGATTCCTGACGAGAAAGAAATCTATGTTAATGATGGATACGAGCAGGTTGATGAGGTGTTAGCCAACTACAACATGGGTCTTATTACCAATAATGAGCGTTATAACGCAATTATTGATATTTGGACACATACCAATGCCAAACTTACCCTTACCCTGATGAAAAAATTATCGGAAGATAATAAAGGGTTTAACTCAGTTTACATGATGCTAGACTCTGGTGCGAGGGGTTCAAAAGAGCAGATTCGTCAGCTTTGCGGTATGCGTGGTCTTATGGCAAAACCACAGAAATCTGGCGCGGCAGGTAGCGAGATTATTGAAAACCCAATTCTTGCAAACTTTAAGGAAGGTTTGTCAGTTCTTGAGTACTTTATATCAACTCACGGTGCACGTAAAGGTTTGGCCGATACGGCCCTTAAAACAGCCGATGCTGGTTATCTAACACGTAGATTGGTTGATGTATCGCAGGATGTTATTATTAACGAGGAGGATTGTGGTACGCTTCGTGGTCTTGTTGCTACAGCAATTAAGAAGAACGAGGAGGTTGTTGAGACCCTATACGAGAGAATACTTGGTAGAACAACTGTTCACGATGTATATCATCCATTAACAGGAGAACTGATTATTGCTTCAGGTGAGGAGTTGACAGAGGAGATAAGCGAGATTATAGCCGAATCGCCAATAGAGCAAGTAGAGATTAGGTCCGTACTAACCTGTGAATCGAAAAAAGGCGTTTGTGGAAAATGTTACGGACGTAGCCTGGCAACAGGAAGAATGGTTCAGAAAGGCGAATCGGTTGGCGTAATTGCTGCTCAATCAATTGGAGAGCCCGGTACGCAGTTAACACTTCGTACTTTCCACGTTGGTGGTACAGCATCAAACATTATTGCCGAGTCCAAAATTGAATCGAAGTACGATGGCAAGGCAGAAATAGAGGAACTTAAGAGCATTGAGAAGGTTGATGAGTTAGGACAGAAGCACGGTGTTGTTATTGGCCGTTTAGCGGAAATGCGTATTCTTGATAAGAATACAGGTATTACGCTTTCAACTCATAGTATTCCTTATGGCTCTAAACTGTTTGTTAAAGATGGCGAGGATGTAACAAAAGGACAACTCCTTTGCGATTGGGACCCATGGAATGCGGTAATTGTATCGGAATCTAAAGGTAAAATTGCTTTTGAGTCGGTTATAAAAGACGTAACATACAGAGAAGAGTCCGACGAGCAAACAGGATATAAAGAGAAAGTTATTGTTGAAACAAAGGACCGTACAAAGAACCCTGCCATTAAGATTATGAAGGGTAAGGATATTCTTAAATCGTACAACCTACCTGTTTCTTCTCATATTGTAATAGAGGAGGGTGCTGAGGTTGAAGCTGGAGATATTCTGGTTAAGATTCCACGTGCGGTAGGTAAATCTGGTGATATCACCGGTGGTCTACCAAGGGTAACTGAACTCTTTGAAGCACGTAATCCTTCAAACCCAGCAGTAGTATCAGAAATTGACGGAGAAGTATCGTTTGGAAAGGTTAAGCGAGGTAATCGTGAGGTTATGATTACATCTAAGCTTGGTGAGGTTAAGAAGTACCTTGTGCCTCTTTCAAAACAAATACTTGTTCAGGAGAACGATTATGTGAGGGCTGGTACATCATTGTCAGACGGTGCTATAACTCCTTCTGATATCCTTGCAATTAAAGGACCTACTAAGGTGCAGGAATATATTGTGAATGAGGTTCAGGAGGTATATAGGATGCAGGGTGTGAAGATTAACGATAAGCACTTTGAGATTATCGTTCGTCAGATGATGCGTAAGGTAGATATTGATGACCCAGGAGATACCAGGTTCCTTGAGAAGCAGATTGTTGACAAATGGGCTTTCATGGAGGAGAACGACTGGATTTATGGTAAGAAAGTGGTTGTTGATAGTGGGGACGCAGGAAGCGTGCGCCCAGGTCAAATTATTACTGCAAGAAAATTGCGTGACGAGAACTCTGTTCTTAAGCGCAAGGACCTCAAGATTATTGAAGCCAGGGATGCTGTTCCAGCAACATCAAACCAGGTATTGCAGGGCATTACACGTGCCGCATTGCAAACCAGCAGCTTCATGTCAGCAGCTTCATTCCAGGAGACAACCAAAGTGCTTAACGAAGCAGCAATCCATGGAAAGGTTGATAATCTGCAAGGGCTTAAGGAGAACGTAATTTGCGGACACCTTATCCCTGCCGGAACAGGATTGAGAGAGTTCGAGAACTTAGTGGTTTACTCCAAGGAGGATAGGGAACTAATAGCGCAAGCTGAAAAATCTACCGAATCGGCAGTACCGGAAAACTAAGATAAACTGATATAAAATGCAAAAGCGAGGGTAGTAACTCTCGCTTTTGTGTATCTTTATACCGGAACTTAAAAAATCTACATACTATGTCAGAAAAAAAGAAACCATTAAACATTGAGTTGAGCGACGAAGTTGCTCAGGGTATCTATGCCAACTTAGCCATTATCACACATTCGAGTTCGGAGTTTATATTAGACTTTGTGCGTGTTATGCCTGGTTTGCCAAAGGCAAAGGTAAAGTCAAGAGTAGTTTTAACTCCTGACCACGCCAAGCGCCTTTTAATGGCTCTTAAGGATAATATTGAGAAGTTTGAAAGCAATCATGGTCCTATTAAGGCCAAAGAAACAAATTCTGGCACACCACCCTTCCCCATGAATTTTGGTGGAGGAGGACAAGCGTAGCTTGTTGGTTGTATTAACTTTTTGAATTTTAAAAAGTAAGATAGCATATCTTTACTATCTTATGCAATATGGTCAGTCTACCTTTGGTAGTATGGCCATATTGTGTTTTAGGGTATTTAAAACTTTATTTCCACCCATGAGCTATCCATTAATCGGGTAACAAAGGATGAATTTCTATTTTCAACACCAAACCTTTTTGTACCGTATTGTACATTTGTTAAATGTAGCCCCTGTGGGTAGGCCGATTTTGCATTTTTAGAAGGCTGCCTTTTTGAGAGTAAGTTTGAAAAATCGTTAATACTTAATTGACCAGAACCAACATCTATAAGACCCTGCATAAGTAACCTAACCATACCTTGTAAAAATCTGTTTGCTGTAAATTGAAACCGTAGCACCTCTCCATTCAGCGCGCTAAAGCAATCTACTGAATCCATTTTACACTCTGTACTTTTATGACGACCTGGGCAGCGACAGAAGCTTATAAAATCATTTTCTTGGGTGATAAGTAAAGCAGCTTCATGCATTCTTTCAACATTAAAATTTAGTGAATACAGAGAACTTATTTCGCTTAGATAAGGGTTTTTACTATTATGTATTAGGTAGTTGTAAGTTCTGGATGTGGCGCTATGTTGCGCATGGAAATTATTGCTAACCTGATAAACATTGAAAACTGCAATGCTATCAGGTAGCATCTTGTTAAGCCTGAATTTTAGGTCGAAATCAAGCGGCTTTTTAGTATCAAAATGAAAAAAGAACTGGCTTGCGTGAACCTTTGCATCCGTTCTGCCACAGCCTATGCATGGGGTGTGCATGCCAAGAAGAGCCAATAAGTTACGCTCAATTACCTCCTGAATGGTTAAAACATTGGGTTGTCGTTGCCATCCATGAAAATTGTACCCATTGTACCCAATTTCAACAAGATATCTCAATGTGTTTTTTTAAATATTTGCATCAAAACTAACATATATTCTTTAAGAATACTCTCTATTTACTTTTAAAAGTGGCTTGTGTTAAGCCTCTTTATATTAGCACTGTAGATATTAATTAACCAACATTAGCTTTAATGTTAGCAGAATAGTAGTAATTTATTAAACTATCGTCCAATAGATTGGTTACCTTTGTATGCAACTTTAACGAGTTCATTTATACTATATTTTAATTATTAGAAACAAATTATTCATGATGAATCCCCTAAAAATCGGGAACTTTGCTATTCCAGTACCAATTATACAAGGTGGTATGGGAGTAGGAATTTCACTATCTGGAATGGCTTCGGCAGTTGCTAACGAGGGTGGTGTAGGCGTTATTTCGAGCGCCGGACTTGGCTTACTATACAAAAACTTAGCTGCAGATTATCTTCAGGCTAGTATCGAGGGCCTAAAATACGAACTTAGAAAAGCCAGGGAGAAATCTCTGGGCGTGATAGGTGTAAACGTAATGGTCGCCATGTCTAACTTTGCCGATATGGTAAAAACGTCCATTGCAGAGAAAGCAGATATTATTTTTAGTGGAGCAGGGCTGCCTTTAGATTTACCTAGCTTCCTTAAACCTGACAGCAAAACCTTGCTTGTTCCCATTGTCTCATCAGCAAGAGCAGCCAAAATTATTTGCGAAAAGTGGAAAAAGAATTATGATTATCTTCCTGCCGCTATTGTTGTTGAAGGGCCTAAAGCTGGCGGACATCTTGGGTTTAAGGCTAATCAGTTGGAAGATGAAGCCTACTCATTAGAGCATTTAATCCCCCAGATAGTATCAACAGTTAAGGAGTACGAGACAGAGTATAATGTTAAGATACCCGTAATTGCTGGTGGTGGTGTATATACAGGTCAGAATATTAAAGATATTTTAAATCTTGGTGCATCTGGAGTTCAATTAGGAACCCGATTTGTTACCACAACAGAGTGTGATGCCTCAGATGCCTTTAAACAAACCTACATTAATGCAAAAGCAGAGGATATTAGAATAATTAACAGCCCTGTTGGTATGCCAGGAAGAGCTATTGGGAATAGTTTTCTTGATAAGGTTAAACTTGGCTATAAACATCCCATACGATGCCCGTTTAAGTGTATTAGAACATGCGATGTTAGTTCAAGCCCTTACTGTATAATCAATGCTTTGTTTAGCGCATTTAAGGGTAAGTTTAAGAATGGTTATGCCTTTGCGGGAACAAACGCGTACATTGCTGATAAAATAATATCTGTTAAGGAAACCTTTAGCAATATTTTAAGCGAGTATAAAGAAAGTAAGTAGCAAGTTTTATTGGAAGATTAAGCTAAAGCTGGAATATAGTATCAAATGATATTACTATTTCAGCTTTACTAATTCTATTACATGTTAAACAGACTACGTACATCCCAATATTTACCATATATAGCCTTAATATTTGGAATTCTTTGTATTGGCCATTCAGCCATTTTTGTTACTCTGGCAAATGTTCCGGGGTCAACATCATCATTTTATAGAATATTCTTTGCAACAGTAGCCATTCTACCAATTTGGTTTTATAAAGGCATGAGAGTGCCGTCAAGGAGAGACCTGGCATTGATTCTATTTGGTGGAGCTTTTTTTGCCTTCGATTTCGTATTGTGGAACACAGCCATTTTGCTAACTACTGCAGCTACCGCTACTTTGCTCGCTAATAATGCTCCTATCTGGGTAGGTCTTATCTCGCTTGTTGTATTTAAAGAAAAGTTACCAAAAAAATTTTGGTTAGGTTTAGTTGTTGCGTTGGTTGGTATAAACGTTTTAATTGGCATTGAAGCGTGGCGTAGTATGGATTTTGCCAAGGGTGATTTGATGGCGCTGGCAGCTGGATTTTTATATGCACTCTACTTAATTTTTACCATTGACTCAAGGAAAAGGGTTGATACCATAACCTTCATGACGTTCTCTTTGATTTTTATGACCGTAATGCTTTTCTTTACAAACCTTGCAATGGGAAACCCCTTTGTTGGTTTCTCAAATAAAACATGGTTATCGTTAGCAGGTGTGGGGTTAATATCGCATTTTGGAGGCTGGGTGTGTATTAATTTTGCTTTGGGGCATTTAAAAGGGGCGAACGTTTCCGTAACACTACTTTCACAGTCGGTTATTACAGCAATTTTGGGGCTTATTATTTTAAATCAGAAGTTGGAAACAAATCAGATTATTGGTGGGCTTATTGTGTTAAGTGGAATTTACATAGTTAACAGGCGGAGGACTAGGATTGTAAAGTAGATGCAATTTTTAAACTATGGTAAATTGCAGCGGTTTTTTATATGGATTGCAGCGCGTTCTTCTCCCATTTCTTCAGCTCTTTCTAAATCTTCGCAGCCCTCTTTTAAATGACCCTTACGAATGTAGGATAAGCCCCTGTAGTAGATTGCGTCCCTATGGTGGGGCTTTTGCTCAATTACTACGTCAAAATCCTGGATGGCACCGCCAAAATTCAGTTGAGCGTACTGTGCCAACGCTCTGTAGTAGTATATTTCAGTATTGGGCTCATCCTCTTTTCCAAGTTCCCTGTTAAAATCAATTATTGCCTCCCGGTATTTGCCCATTTCATATTTTGATAATCCCCTTTTTAGGTAAAGCTCCTTCAAGTTTGGCTCAATCGTACTAACCTTATTAAAATCGTTTATAGCTTCTTTATATTTACCTATTGCATGATATGAAATACCTCTACGGAAGAAAGCGTTAGGATAATGAGGTTTAAGCTCCAGTGCTTTTGAGTAATCATCAATTGCTTCCTGATGCTTTTTTAGTTCTGCATAGGAACGTCCTCTGCAGAAGTAAGCTACAGAAAATTCCTGATTGATTTTGATTACCTGATTAAAGTTTGCAATTGCTGCGTTAAAATCACCTGCGGCATGTTTTGCTAAACCTCTAGAAAGGTGCTCTTGCGATGACTGTGCAAATGCAGTTCCGCTTTGAAAAAAGAAGCATAAGAAGGTTAAGTGGAGAGTTAGTTTTTTCATTACCAACTTTGGCCTCTAATTGGAGCCATATCCTGACAAAACTCTTTTATAAGAAAGGAGGTCTCAGGTTTTCCTAAACTTTTTGCACGTTGTAAATCCTGACAACCACTTTCTTTATTACCCAAAAGTATTTTTGAGAAGCCTCTATGGTAAAATGCGTCGGCAAATTCAGGATTAATAATTATAGCCTGGTTATAATCGTTAATTGCGCCCTGAATATCGTGTATGTCGGCTTTAGCATTGCCTCGGTTAAGGTAGGCTTTAGCGTATTTGTTGTCAATCTCAATGGCTTTGTTAAAATCAGAGATGGCGCCTTTGTAGTCATTAAGTTCTACTCTGGTTTTTCCTCTTTTATTGTAGCCTGTTGAGAATAAGGGCACTATTTTAATCATGCTGTTGTAATCCTCTAGAGCTTTTTCGTAATCCTGAAGTCTGTATCTAATATTTGCGCGGTAATAGTATGCAATTGCGTATCGTTCGTCAATTTCCAGAGCTTTAGAATAGTCTTCAACTGCACCCTGAAGGTTGCCTGTTTGCACTCTGGAGTCGCCTCTGTAAACATATGCATATTTATCTCGAGGGTCAATCTCCAAGGCCTTGTTATAGTCGGCAATAGCACCTTCGTAGTCGCCCTGTTCGTGCTTCATGTTTGCTTGCAGTATAAGTTCCTGACTTGTTTGTGCCGCAACTTTTAGCGAGAGGAATAGAGTTAAGAGTATTAAAATTTTTTTCATTGCAATAATGTAAGGTTAGGCCATTAACTAGGGAATTAATGAAATAATATCAAATATAATAATTTTTAAAGTTTTATAATAGTGCAAAGATAATTATATGAGTTTATGTTTGATACTTTAAAGGGGCTTAATTATTTATTGGTAAGTGTTGGTTTTAAATCTATGTATCATTATTATTTTATTCGTAGATATAGAAAAAGGTGTTAATTTGATTTTACAAAGCCCATGCCAACAATTGATTTAATTAACTTTTTAAACAAATATTGAGATTGTACGAGGGTAACGAGTAGTTGTAATTTATAATGGTTAGTTGTAAAAATTCTTTTCAAAAGCTTTAAATTCTTTTCGTTTAAGAATTAATCTTTTCCATACAGCTGATAAAAAACCTATTCCATAACCAAATAGTTGCACCCATGAAGCAGGAATGCTTAAAAGGGCAACCTTTGGATTATTATTAATAACCAAAGAATGAAAAAGAACTAGCACGCTGTAAAAAGCAGGTATAATGAGCGTAAATGGAGTGATTATTGCTCCTGCAACCATTAAAATCGTTCCAATAACAAAGGCGGAGGGGAGCAGATGCACAATTTTTAAGGACCCAGGATGCATGAGGTGAAGGTTTATGCGCGCAATACCCGAATTGTAAACCTGCTTGTAGAATTTACGGAAATCGGTGCGTCGTTTATGGTAAACATAAGCTTTTGGAAATAATCTGGTGGAGAATCCTGACTTTAGAATTCTAATACTAAAGTCTATGTCCTCGCCAAAACGAAGGTGAGAGAATCCACCTATTTTAACAAAGGCCTGTTTACTTATCCCCATGTTAAAACTCCTTGGGAAAAATTTGTCGAGGCGCTCCTTGCCTCCGCGAATTCCCCCAGTTGTAAAAAAGGAGGTCATGGAGTAGTTTATAGCCTTTTGAACTGAAGAGAATGATTGGTGAGCTTTATCGGGCCCCCCAAATGCGTCGGCTGACTTTTTTTCAAGTTCGGCATCAACCTCCTGAAAATAATGCTCTGGTATTATGCAATCGGAGTCGAAAAATATAAAGTACTTCCCTGAGGCTCTTTCTGCTCCGTAATTTCTAGTTGTACCAGGGCCAGAGTTAGGTTTAAAAAAATATTTAATACTTAAACGGGAATTATACCTATTTACAATTTCTTTACAATCGACCTGAGAACCATCCTCCACAATAATTACTTCGTAATTATCATACTTTTGGTGAGCTAGACTATTGAGTAGTTCATCAACCTCATCGGGTCTGTTATAAACGGGAATAATTATTGAGTATTTTGGATTTGTCATTTATGGCATTTTTGGCAAAGATAGCATAAGATAGGCTGCTGGCAATGGAGAATTTTGATGTATGATAACCTAATTAGTGTAGTGTTAGGTAGTATTTTATACGGTTAAATGTTTTTTTATCAACTAGTTTATTGTCGTATATTTCAATTACTTTATTAATATTTCCAATAGTCTCACGATAGTAAATGATTGAACGTGCCTGATGCTCGGTAAGGTATGGGTGTTTCTTTAAGTTTTGATAATCAGTTAGGTTTATGTTTATTCTGCTGATTTTTAATGTGTCAACATAAAGTTGAGGGCTTAGTTTTTCCAATAAATCAGGAGGGAAGCCATAAACTTCTTCCAGTTGGTTAGTAGAGTAGTATCCTCCCAGCAGCTCTCTGTATGCTACAATTCTTCGTGCATAACCTCTTCCAATGCCATGTAATTTAGTTAATTCGAGCGTATCGGTTGAGTTAAGTTCAATTTTAATGGGTTCAGGTTTTGAATCTTCCTTTTTCTCTTTTTCAGTATTATTATCAGCCAATATAGTTTCATTTTCTGGAAAAGTAATGTAGGGTTCAAGCGTTTGGAACATGCTTGAATCAACCACGTAAACCTGTAAAAAATCTTCAGGAGTGTTGAATTCCCCACCGCTATTTCTATAGTTTTCGATAACAGCAGCCTGCCCTTTTGAGAACCCCAGCTTTACAAGTTGTGCTGTGCTTACAGTATTAGGATTAAACTGAAAAAGTTCAATGGGAGCATCCTGTTCCGATTCCTCATCAGCAAAAGAGAATACGGGTTTTTGAACCTTTTTCTCCACTTTTGTTAAGGAGGTAAAAAAACTATCAACAACGTAGAATGTACTGGGCTTAATAACTATATGTGTCTTAAATAGGAAAGATTTATAGAAATATGGGTAAAGAGCCACCATGCAAATTATAAAAACGAGTAGGATTATTCCATTACGTTCTGCTCTAGTATAATTAAGCCAGTTTTTTATCATGTTACAATTTAGGAGTTATTTATCTAAAGTTATAAGATAATTGTTAAAACCCAAAATTTTGTGATTTAAGGAGCAGGTTATTGATAGGTTTAAGTGCTGGAAATTTGATAGAAACATAAAAACATGCCATGAAATAATTAAAATTATTCCCAAAAATGCTTAATTTTTATGTTCTTTGTAAATATTTTTTAAATCATGTTTGACTTGTTCGAAAATATTGACTCAATGAGGCTGAACTTTAGCGAGGGAGGCCTGTTGTTTATGAACATAACGCTGGCAGTTATTATGTTTGGCGTGGCACTTGATATTAAGATTGATAATTTTAGGAATATTATCAACTATCCCAAGTCGGCAATATTAGGGTTTGGGTCACAGTTTATCCTTTTGCCAGCCCTTACATTTTTGCTTGTTCTTATACTAAATCCGCCGCCATCAATTGCTATGGGTATGATACTTATTTCCGCTTGCCCAGGGGGGAATATTTCAAACTTCATATCATCGTTAGCCAAAGCGAATGTTGCCTTGTCGGTTAGTCTTACGGCCATTGCTACTTTATCGGCAACACTTTTAACCCCTCTTAACTATTCGCTTTGGGGTGGGTTGTATGTTAAGTATTCGGAAAAGGCCCTTCATCTTAATATACCTATTGAGATTGATTTTTGGCAGATGGCTCAAACTGTTTTCATACTACTGGGAATTCCCTTAATTGTTGGAATGTGGGTAGGGAATAAGTTCCCTGAATTTACCAAGCGTTACATTAAACATGTTAAGATTGGGTCAGTTATTCTATACCTGGTGTTTATTTTTGGTGCTTTCTACGCTAATTTGGAGTATATGGGCGCAATCCTTATACCCATTGGTTTTCTTGTTTTATTGCTTAATGTTCAAACGCTTTTTACGGGCTATTTGGTTGGTACTATTGGGCGAGTTCCCAGAGCCGACCGTAGGTCGCTTAGTATAGAAACTGGTATCCAGAACTCAGGACTTGCCTTAATCCTAATTTTTAATCCTAAACTATTTAATGGCATAGGAGGCATGGCATTTATGGCGGCATGGTGGGGTATTTGGCAAATGATAAGTGGTTTGCTTTTAGCTGCACTGTTGTCAAAAATAAGGATTCCAAAAGCAAAAAAGGCTAGGGTTTGGATTAATAATACTAAGAACAGGTATAAATCCTAGTTTTTGGAGCAGAAAGACAAATTCCTCGATGAATTTTACTCTTCACAAAGCTAATTGTGTCAATCCATAATATTTGCGTACAATTGGTATTTAAGCTCCGAATGATTTTAGCGCTTCATACACAAAAAACACAGGCCATACTAGAGCCTTTAAAAAGCCTAGTACGCCCATCCAGAATGATGTTGCCACAGAAATATAATAAATAGCTGCACCAATAAGTCCTAGGCCATAAATTGCACTTGAAGTGCCGTTATGGTTACTTCCGCATTTTTCTTTGTTCTCACTCATAGATTTTGGTTTAGGTTATATAAGCAAATTTAAAGAAATAGTTTAATTACGAACGTAATTTCGTATTAAAATAAAGTAAACATTTAACAGAAATAAGTTTACCTGCTTATAGTAACCTGCTTGATTTTTGCACTTCTGGTGAAAACCAACTCGGATAAATTTGCTGGTATTGTGCTTGATTTTATTATAACTGCCTCTTCTTTCTCATCTTTCCAATCAATTCTAATTAATGTATTTCCCGATTTAACGTATCGGAAGGGCACATTACAGAATGTGAAGTTAAGTTCTGGATGTTCATTATTGGTAAAAACATCATCTTGTAGCATAAATGGCTGGATTGATATCTCTCCATCTTCTACTGTTAGCCCCAATTCCATGAATCGGCTAAGTATATCCTCCTTCACTTGGCCTGTCATGCCGGGTTGCTGTGCCCCCATAATTGATGGTGTATGCGAATAGGGGTCGGTTGGGAATGCCCCGTAGTTTTCGGGGTTTTTATGCGCACCAATTCCCTCCTTAATTTTGTAATAGTAGTCTGTTAACTTCGTTAAATCTTGCTCTTTACTACCGCCTAGGTAAAATTCCATAATGGCTTCGCCAAGGTTAAGCAGGAGTTTAGACACCAGATGCCAGTAGATTGAGCCAAGCCCTTCGTATTTGTAAAAAGAGCCCGACCTGCCTGTGAAATATCGATGCTGGAACACCGATTCGTATATGTTGCAGACTTCAATTTCCTCGTTCTTATTAACTTTTACTGGCAGATGAAGCAAGGTTTTTTTCAGCTCATGAACGTTGTTGAAATCGGCGTTGAAATGATAATCGCCATTCTCATCCTGTACAATTATTTGCTTGTTTCCGCTTGCGAGTAATCCCTTCAAAAGTTTGGACTTATTAACCATCTCTTTTGGGATGATATTCTTTTCAAGGAAATTTGGCAAACATTTAAAAGGGTAGAGCATAAAACTCTGTTGCTCTTCGCGCCATAATTCGCTCTTAAAAAGGGAGTTAACTAATTTAGTGGTTTCGTCAACGCTAAGGTAACCGCTACTTAAAACTGATGCTTGCCCCTCAAGCATTAATTGTAAATTCTGAACCTTAACAGAACTGTTGGAATATTCGATTAGGTTATAGGAGTGAAATAAACCATCGGAGCGCTTATTAAATGCAATAGTGTGGTCTATGTAGCCTAGTACTAAACCAAAGAATTCAAGTAGTTCGTTCTTGCTAATTTCCCCCGATTCTCCACTAAATTGCTTATATGCTGTTTCCCTGTAGTTTGAGCCTGCTTTACCTAAGCTATCTACGGCTGCTTTTCGTGTATTCTCATTAAACCCTTTCTGAAGGTATTTAGCATGCTGTCGGAGTGCACCTGAAATTGCATTGAAGAACGAGATAACCTCCTCTGATATTTCGAACTCCCTGTTTGGATTATTGGAAATTACCTTGTTAAAAAACCCAATAAACCTACGAATATGATATAGCGTTACCATGGATGTTCCGTAGCCTACCAGAGCGTTATTGGCATCGTTCCACTCGGGTCGTTGTGTGTTTAGCCAGATGCCCGCATCGGGCACAAAATTGCTTAGCTTGGTGAGCAGGCTAACAAGTATTTTCTCGATGAATGAAACCCTGAGAATTTGTCCCTTGCTAAGAGAAACTAATTTGCCATCAGCACCTTCGTCTGTGGTTTTTTTAAGTAGCTCCTTATGTAGCTCCCTGTCAAATATTATTGTGTCATGCGGATTTTCAATAATCTCACTGTAGCTCTTTATTCTGTAGGGAACATTTGCGTAAACGAATGTTGGTTCCTTGAAATTCTCAAAGAGCTGGTTGGGGTAGAACTTCTCATGAAGCTCAAGTAGTTTCAGGAGATAGATAATTTGATGGTCGCCCCAGTAACCTATGTAAGCCCACGGGTTATCAGGCTCAGGTGCTTCCCAGTCGAAACCCTCGCGGGTAATACGGTAAGGGTTGTAGCCATCAATAGTTGAGGCGTTTAAAAAGCGGTAAATCATGTTGGGAAGGAAGCCCGGGAACGAGAATGCCAGTGCCTCCCAGTTCTGAAAAATATCGCGCCAGTTGCCTTGATAGTTAAGTGAAGGGCTGCCATCATCATTCTTTATGTTGATATCGAAGAAGTTCCATGGGCGGCTTGGGTCGCCGTGGCGCCGACTAAAACTTAAAGGTAAATACTCAAGCGTTAGCCTCAGCAAATCCTTGTTTTTTGTGTCTTTGGCAATCTCCAGTAAGTGCTTCATGCTTGTTGGAGATTTTACACTTCTATATTTGTCGTGAAAGTTTAAAAACACCTCTTTGTTCGATTGCTCAAGATGTTTAACGAAATCAGCGACATCAATTTGATAGTTGTTTTCAAAAATGCCACCTCGCATTATGTTGAACATTACGTTGGCAAGATGCCTTCTGTCGTTTAGTTTATCACCAGTAGTTTGAATACCATCTGCTAACGAAACCAGGCCATATAGTTTTTTGGAACTCTGCTCAATACTCTTCTCTATGAATTTAGCTAAATCCTTCTCCTTGTTTATAAGATTTTTTAATGCTACAATACCGGAGCTGTCTTTGGCAACATCTGCTACCATGTACCAAGTTTTGTGAGAACCTGGGGTAAGCGAAAACGTGTCGATAGCAAAGAACGATGTTTTTTGACCGTATATAATTTTCTCAGATTCAATATTTTCCCCCAATCGGAACTGGGCAATCTGTTTTGAGCTTAGTAGATTTTTTTGAGCCTCTAGTCCGTACATCCAAACATAGTTGGTGCGGAGCGCCTCGCTTGGTTCAGCCCTGTCAATTGGAATTGATGACATACGGTATAGAGCTAATTTTTCCTTTGTATGCCACTCAGAAACTTTGTAGGCATCCATTAGGGTGCTCATCATGCTTTGGGTATCGCGTGTAATGCCGTATGGGATTATGTTTTGTAAGCCATCGGCAATCTCAATATCCAATGGTTTTGAGGATAAGTTTTCTAAGTTACACTTTCTAACCCAGCCAATATTATCGCTGTTCATCCAGCTGTAGCTGAATTTTATTTGAAGGTCGTGATTTATCTCCTCAAAAAGGATTCTGTTCCCCAGCGAATTTTTGTAAAGATTTCTGCTAATGCTGTAAAGCCCTTGGTAACGATTCGAGAATGGTTCCCATATTAATAGTTTGTCGCCATTATTTATTCTTATTATGGTTTTTGGACCTGTTATTTCGGAAGAGCTATGAATTTTATCATCGGTGTAATATGGGAATATCGCATTGTTATAGTTTTGCCTTCCGGCAGTTAGGCTGCCGCTACTTGAAAGGAACATCCATAAATCGGAGCTGCTTACAATGCTCATTAGGAAGGGTGGCATGATGTCGTAATTCTCAATGCAGTACATCGATTCTCCCTCCATTTGGGTGAGATATCCCTTAACTTCTTTTTTTGTTTCTGTTAGGGGTTGTGTCGATATGTAAGGAACTTTTTTAGTCATGGTTATCTTGTTTCTGAAAGTTATAAATATTTAGAGTGCTTTGCACCTCCAGATGTTTAAAAAAGTTGCAGAGCACCGATAATATCTTTATTCTTCATATTTAGTTATTGCCCGTATAGTAAAACTCCTTTTTTAGCATATTACTGGGGTCTCCTCCAACAAGCACCTCAAAATCGCCTTTCTCGGTAATCCATTGATTGTTTAAATCTACAAACTTTAGGTTATTGTAAGTGATTGTTAGCGATACGTTTTTGGTTTCCCCCGCTTTTAGATGGATTTTCTCAAAGTCAACAAGTTTTCTGTCATCAGGTGTGATGGTGGCTACTAAGTCGCTGATGTATAGCTGCACAACCTCCTTGCCAGCATAGTTACCAGTATTGGTAATATCAACTGAAACTACAATATTCTGATCTGTTGATATTGTATCAGCCGAAAGAGCAAAGTTGCTGTAGGAGAAGTTTGTGTAGCTGAGGCCATGTCCAAACTCCCATTGCGGGTTAAAGCCATCCATGCCAAAGTTCTCATCGAACTTATCGCTTCCCTTATGCTGGTATGTGTGCAGGGTATTTGTATGGCGAGGATAGGTGATGGGCAACTTGCCACTGGGGTTTACCTCACCGCTTATTAGGTTTGCCAGCGCTTTTCCCCCTTCGTGCCCAGGCCAGTAGGCCATAAATATGGCATCGGCAAGGGGTTCGATTTCACGGATAATTCTCGTTCTACCTTGAAGAAGCACCAAGACAATTGGTTTACCGCTTCTATGCAGATGTTTTACCAACTCCTTTTGATTTTGTGGTAAGTTGAGGCTATGGATATCGGAGAACTTTTCGGTGGTAGGTTTTTCGCCAAGGCAAACAAAAATAATATCCGATTGCTTTGCTTGTGAAAGAATATTGCTGGCCTTAATCAGCTCACTATCAAAATTTGTTCCCATCTCGTATTTTACGTTCCTTTGGCCATAAGTTTTCCTCATGGCCTGTAGGAAGGTAAGTTTTTCATCATCATTGTATGAAGGGTCATCGCCTTTAAAAGTGCGACTCCATGGGCCATTTAGAGAAGTTAATGAGTTAGCAGTTGGTCCGGTTACAAGAATTTTTGTGTTTTTATTTTTTAATGGAAGGATGTTATTCTCGTTCTTGAGAAGAGTGATTGCCTCTTCTGCAGCACTTTGGCTAATATTTGCAAACACTTGTGAGCCAAAGTTTTTGTATTGCGCCGGGTTGTGCCACGATTTCTCGAAAAGTCCCAGTTTAAACTTTACGAAGAGTATTCTACGCACCGCATCGTTAATTCTGCTCATCGGAATTTCACCATCATCTACCAAATCTATAACATCCTTTGCAAAGCTTGCATCGTAGGGAACCATGCACATATCCATACCAGCCAGCACGGCCATTTTGGCTGCCTCGCGATTATCCTTGGCTACCTTGTGAACCTCAACCAATCGGGCAATATCGCCCCAGTCGGATATAACAAAACCCTTCAGTCCCAGTTCACCCTTTAGTATATTGGTAATAAGATGATAATCGATATGCCCTGGTACCCCGTTAACTGTACCAGAGTTAAGCATCACTGTTAGCGCACCTTTCTCAATGGCTTCTTTGAAAGGTTCAAGGTAGTATTGCCTTAAAAGATGCTCAGGGATGTATGCAGGTGAACGGTCCTTGCCGCTAAAGGGAGTTCCATACCCAATAAAATGTTTTAGGCAAACGGCTACTTTCGTTGAGTCGGAAATGGAGTTACCCTGCGAGCCTTCAACAAAGGCAGTGCCCATAACCGTATTCATGTAGGTGTCTTCGCCAAAAGTCTCAAAAATTCGCCCCCAAAGGGGTTGCATGCTAACATCCAGGGCCGGTGCAAAATTCCAGGGTAACGATGATGCCCTTAGCTCATAGGCAGTTATTCCGCCCATTTTACGAGCATATTCGGGGTTCCAAGTTGCTGCTAGCGCAATTTGATGAGGAAATAGCGTAGAGCCAGCGGTGTAGTTTGCGCCATGTATCCCATCCATACCAAAAAGTATGGGGATTTGATGATTCGAATTTTCCAGAACGTACTTTTGTACGGATTTAACAATTCTGTGCCATTCCTCCTTTGAAGGTGGATATTTCCCTTTGTTCTGAACTGAGCCGACTCCATGAGTTATTAGCAGCTCCTGCATTTTATTAGGGTCTAGAGTTAGCGTATCTGCATCATTCCAGAAGGGGCCCTCCATTATTGCGGTTAGCCCAATGTTGGTCATTTGTCCAACCTTCTCTTCCAGCGTAAGCAACTTTAAAAGGCTGTCGGCCTTTTGTAAATATTTTGCATCCGCATCCTTTGGTTCAAACTGAATGCATCCATTGAGGAGGAGTATGGTAAAAAAAAGGATTGGTATCCGGATTAGCTTCATAATAGTAGATGTATTCTGTACAAATATTTTAAGGTTTGTGCTCCATTTTTCAATTTATAGCGCATTTAGCTTGAAATCACGGAAGTTCACATAACAAAAATTCTTGTATCTTCCTCCTGCTTTTTCCTTGATGAGAAGGTAACAAAGAAAAAAGCAAAACCCTACCTGCCTGTGGTGGTCAGGTAGGGATACTTCTGCTTGCCCTGCCAAATCGAAGCATGCGCCCACATAAATGGGGCTAATGATTTAGCATTCATGCCAATTTTTCAACCTTTTTCCAGCACTTTCACACATTAAGCCTATAGTACTTTCCTGTCGCTTCCTTCGTTAATTATTTAATCAAAAAAGGAATATTTACCGTTCCAACGTTATTGTTATCGTCAGCAATGTAGATAAACAGCCTGTATTCACCCTTTTCTTGGGGTGATTTGAATACCACCTTAGAGGTTGAGGCAGAAACGATAAGCCCTTCAATGGTCTTTGGACGTTTCTCAAAATCGCCACCATCGCTCAATTCAACTGGTTCTGGAAGAATTTCGGCTCTGGCTGTTAGCACATCAATGTTAGGATGCTCAATTTCTATACGTGCAGTGTATTCACTATTTTTTTTAAGGTTAACATTGTCAAATCGGCCGCCTTCACCTTCAATTTCAGCATCGATTATCTTTGGAGCCATATTCTCCGGCCACTTGCCTGTCCATAAATACTCCATAACATTTATGGCTTCCATTTTTTCGCCCTTTTCGGTGAATAATCCGTACCAGGTAGGTGTACGTTCTTGCTTTTGACCCCAAAGGAAAACGTATGAACCTAAGCAATTCTCCTTATCGGCAAGGATTGCCTTCTCGTATCGTTCCTTAATGGCACTAGCCTTTTCTGTTGATGTTTGCTCAATTGGCGAGCCCCATTCAGTTGAAGGCATTTCCCAGTGACCCGTTGCTCCCCATTCGGTTACAAGATAGGGACCATCATAACCCGCTTCGGCAAGCCTTTTCTCAAGGTTGATAATATCGCCATACATTTGAATGGAGATAAAATCAATGTTTTTGCAATGTTCTGCTATATAATCTACTTCACTCTTCCCAATTCCAGCAAGCATTGTGGTAACAACATGATTCCCATCAACCTCTTTAATCATTTTGGCTATATCATCAACAGCGTTCCAAACCCTCTTGTTGGTATAGCGAAGGTTTAGCTCGTTGCCAATTCCCCAGCCCAACAGGGCTGGATGGTCTTTTAGTTCACTCACATCCTGCTTAATTTCTTCTAATTGCTTTGCAACTGCTTCCTTATCGTTATAATCGAATCCATGTCGCTCCTTGGCAACATCTAATCCCATCATAACCATTAGGCCGTGTTCCCATGCATTATCGAGCACCTCTTTGCCAGTCATTTGGCTGTTGTTAACGCGCCAGGTGCGAATTGAGTTACCTCCATGGTCAGCAACCAGATGACAAGCTCCGTGTTCACATCCTGCCCCTTTAACAAAAAACTCTTCACCGTTTACAAACAGTCGGAATTTGCCTTCGGTTTCTTTTAGTTCAACTTTAGATGGGCCCGTTTTGTCGGTATCAGTTTGCTCGCTATTATCCATATTACACATCGCAAAAAGCGTTGATGCAAATATTAGCACAATAAGTTTTGTTGTTTTCATGGTGATTTCTATTTAATTAAGTCGGCTTCAAGTTCTTCGAGCGATTTTCCTTTTGTTTCGGGAACAAATCGCCATACAAAAATTATAGTAAGGAAACCAAAAAATGCATAAATAAAGTATGTTGCACTGGACCCGAGAAACTCAAGCTGAGCAGGGAAAACTGTTGCTACCGAAAAGCTAACAATTGAGTTCCAGAATCCCATAATTGAGATAGCGAGTCCCCTGAGCTTGTTTGGGAAAATCTCAGAGAGGAGGGTCCACATAACAGGCCCCATTGAAATTGCAAAGGATGCAACAAACATGATTAATCCAATAAGAACCCATACGGGGCTTATTGAAATTGAATGTTTTAGAATAATTTCTTTGTAGTTGTTGTATGTATCGACACCAACAGACTGTTTTACCATGCCAAAAAATGCAACCTCGTTTCCAAAGGCGTTATCTTTTAGCTGATTTAGCTGCATAATATTCTGAATATGGTGCGTAGCAACCCCCATTTGCTGGACCTCTTCGGTTAGCGTGTCCATTGATTTTTGGTTAATTGCATATTTTGCATTTCCAAAGGATAGACCAACTATTGATAGGGAGATACAGATTCCTGCTGCGCCAATATATAGTAGCGGTTTGCGTCCTAACTTATCGATTAGGAACATGGCTAAAATAGTCATAACAACATTGGTAACTCCAAGTATTGCAGCTTGTAAGAATGCGGCATCTTTCCCGCCACCTGCCATCTCAAAAATCATTGGGGCGTAGTAGAAAATTGCATTTATGCCAGTAATCTGCTGAAAGAATGCTATCCCAAATCCAATTATAAGAACTGTTTTCATTCTTTTAGAGAAAAGGTCAGTCCAGCGAACCTTTTTCTTTTTAGCATCATTACTTAGACTTTCTTTGATTTCTTTTTCCTCAATGGCTGATTGGGTGGCTCCGTGAACTCTTTGGAGCACTGTTTGCGCCTCACTGTCAAGTCCTTTTTGTAGAAGCCATCTTGGGCTTCGTGGAACAAAGAATAGTAAGACAAGATAAGCTAGTGCAGGGAGAGCTTCCACACCAAGCATTACTCTCCATTTTAGGTCAGGGTCGGTTATTGTTTGTTGAAAGTAGTAATTGGAGAAATATGCAATGGAAATACCCAGTACTATATTTAGCTGATTAAATGTTACCAGCGTACCTCGCAGGTTCCTTGGGGCAATTTCTGCAATATACATTGGTGCTATTAAAATAGCCATACCTACACCCAAACCGCCAATTACTCGTGCAATGATAAAACTTATAATATCGAAAGAGAATGCGGTAAAAAATGCACTGATAATAAATAGCAATGCAGTAAACATAAGTATTCTCCTACGACCAAAGCGGTCGGAGAGTCTTCCTGCAATAATATTACCCATTATTGCACCAAGAATTAGTGAGCTGACGGAAAAACCAATAAGCATTGAGCCAGAATTAAGCCCAAAAGTTGCTCTGTAAAAAGGTGTGGCGCCTGAAATCACAGCGCTGTCGAACCCCAAAAGAAATCCACCCAGAGCAACAACAACCGAAATGAAAATGGTGTATGTTTTTTTATTCATTATAATGATGATTTAATTATTTCAAATTCAACTTTTTCACCCGATTGGGAGCAATTCCCAATCCATAGATTGTATGTGCCTGACTCCACTACATATTTCATTTCAGGGTTTTGAAAACCAAGGTTTTGTGTGTTTAAATGAAATGTTACTTCAATAGTTTCATCGGGCTCAAGAAATACCTTTTTAAAGTCTTTCAGCTCTTTCACAGGGCGAGTTCTGCTTCCGAATGGTTGATTTGTATAAAGTTGAACTACTTCAGCAGCAGAATATTCCCCCGTGTTCTCAATTCTTGCAGAAATTTCCAAAATATCGCCGGCCCTTATCCTGCTTTTCTCCAACTTCACATTATCTATTTTAAAAGAAGAGTAGGATAGACCGTAACCAAAGTGATACATTGGCTCAAAACCATAATCGAGATAATGTGATGTGTTTCCGATGGATAATTGTGGTGCTTCGGCCGGAATATCGTTAAGCCTTTCCCATGTTTCGTTGCTGGCGGGTTTGCCTGTGTTCTTGTGATTATAGTATATTGGTATTTGCCCAACATGCTTTGGAAATGTTACAGGAAGTTTACCCGATGGAGACACCTTGCCAAAAAGCAAATCAGCAATGGCAGGTCCTGCCATAGTGCCTGGATGCCATGCGTAAAGAATTGCATCCATCAGTGGCTCTGTACTTTCAAAAGTAAGTGGTCTTCCTGCCATAATAATAGCCACAACGGGTTTCCCCGCAGTGGCTACTATCTCAACCAGCTCTGTTTGCGCACCTTGTAAATTTATATTAGCCAAGCTATGCGACTCGCCCGATAATATTGACTCTTCACCAAGAAAGAGTAGTACCATGTCAGAACGTTTGGCATCGCGAATAATGGCCTGTTTGTTATCAATTTTGTTTGAACGGCTAAGTTCTAATGCACGGTGATAAAATAACTCAATTCCTTTCTCCCTAGCAATTTTTTTAAGTGATTCTAGAGGGGTAACAGCATCGTCCTTTTTACCATCAAAAATCCATGTGCCAAGTTGGTCGTGGGGAGCATCGGCCAATGGGCCAATTACTGCAATTCGTTTTGTGTTTTTTGGTATTGGTAGTGCCCTTTCGTTTTTAAGCAAAACAGCACTTTCTTGCGCTATCTCTTTAGCAACTTCTAAATGTTTTTCATTTAGTAAATCGGGGAAATCACCCGTATGTGCGTATGGATTATCAAAGAGTCCCAGTTTGAACTTAAGTCGGAGTATTCGCCTTACGGCGTTGTCAATTAATTCTTCGGATATTGCTCCCTCTTCAAGCAGTTCAATAAGATAGCTTTCGTATGCAGTGCTTGCCATTTCCATATCAACCGTGGCTTCAATGGATTTTAATGCCGCCTGCTTGTTGTTTTGTGTATATCCGTGAACCACCATTTGAGTTACCGATTCCCAGTCGCTAAGTACAACCCCATCGAAGTTCCACTCCTTGCGAAGCAAATCACGAAGTAGTGGAGCGTGCCCTGTTGCCGGGATACCGTTTATCTCGTTGAAAGCAGTCATAATGCTTGCTGCCCCCGCATCGATAGCCATTTTGAAGGGAGGTAGGATTACATCGTACAGCTCATTTTCTGAAATGTTAGCTGTATTGTAATCGCGGCCACCTTCCACCCAGCCGTATGCGGCAAAATGCTTTGCACAGGCTGCAATGGATGTTGGTTTTGAGAGGTCATCATCCTGAAAACCCCTAACAACAGCGGCTCCAAATACTCCGCTTAGGTGTTGATCCTCACCAAATGTTTCGGCTATTCTTCCCCAGCGTGGATCGCGCGTAACATCAATCATTGGAGCAAAGCTCCAGTTAACCCCCTGGGATGATGCTTCTGTTGCTGCTACCCGTGCAGCTTGCTCAACCAGATTGGTGTTCCAACTTGCCGCTTGCCCTAAAGGAATTGGCATGATGGTTCTAAAACCATGTATTACATCGCGCCCAATAAGCAGAGGGATGCCCAAACGACTTTCCTCCACCGCTATTTTTTGAATTTGGTGCACGGTTTTGGGGTTAACCTCATTCAGAACAGAGCCAACTTTTCCGCTTTTTATTAAGTCACCTAAATCCTGATGGTCACCGTTCTTCTGAACCAGCTGACCAATCTTCTCCTCAATCGTCATTCTATTTATCAGGACATTAATCTGATTATCAATAGAATCCGACTCTGTATTTGTGCCGCAGCCTGCTATTAAGAAGGCAAGTGCTGTATGTAATAAAATCTGTTTGATTTTATTCATCTTACTACTTTCAGTATTATTTTTGATTGCAAGGAGTGTTATTAATACATTTTTTACTTGCCATTATTAATAACACTCCTTAAATTTTATTCCCTGTTTTTAATAGCCATCATTGGGAACTAATGTTCCGCCAGAGAGGTCTATTTCATTTTGTGGGATTGGGAGAAAACCTTTGGTTGCCGAATTAAACGTTACTTCGTAAAGTTGTTCGTCCCCTTCGTAGTTTGGCCCATATTCAGAGTGTGTTAACTCCTGACTGGCATAGGTGAGCCCACGTCTTAGTAAATCGTAATACCTAATGCCTTCGAGAGATAGTTCCAATCTTCTTTCCTTCAGTATGTTCTCCATGGTTGCTGGAACGCTGGGAAGATCAACCCTGTCCCTTACCTTGTCGAGGTAGGTTTGAGCATTTCCACTACCTAGCTCCGCAGCCATTAACAGAACATCAGAGTAACGGATTACTCTAATATTGGATGTTCTGTTTAACTCGAATTGGCCATCGGCGCCCCAATGCTCAGCATCGGAACTGTATTTTTTGGAGAAGTATCCGGTGTGTTGATAACCTTTGTCCAAGCTACCATCCAGTTCTTCTTCGGTAAGGATGGTGTATTCAAACCTTGGATCATCTTCAAGATCATCAGCCAACTTTTGATTTACAGGGGCAAAACTCCATCCTCTGTCCCAATTCTGCGAACCTGTTACCCTAGGCCCCTGCATCTGAGCGGCCAGGTTACCGTGCCCTCCTCTGGGATATTCCCAGTCCCACCAGGGCGGTGTATCACCGTATGAGATTTCAAAAACAGACTCAATGCCAAACTCACCAGCTAGCTTAAAATTATCTTCGTAATTTTCAAATAAATCGTGACCGCTGTTTAAAATTAGATCTTCGAGTTCGGCAAGAACGTATGCCTGATCAACAGTAGTCCCATCAGCATCGAGCTCATTGTTATATACTCCATTGTAAAACAGGTAAGTTCTGGCAAGTAGTGCTTGCGCAGCCCATTTTGTTATTCTTCCTGCTTCATCTGTGGGTAGGCTCTCGGGTAAATCAGCAATTGCATCAACCAGATCGAGAGCAATTTGGTTATAAACCTCTTGCGGGTCGTTCTGCTCCTGCTGATATTCAGATGTAGCTTTTATGGTTTCAGTTATTAGAGGTATGTTTTCAAAGAAACGAACCTGCTCAAGATAGAAATAGGCCCTCATGAACTTTGCTTCTGCAATGGTTCTCGCCTTGAACTCATCGGTGGCATCAATACCATCAATAACTTCCAAGAATAAATTTGCCCTGTATATACCATTGTAGTTTTTAATCCAGATGGAATGGGCAATGGGGCTTGTTGTTGGGATATTGAAAGTATTGAGTTCCTGTTGATGTAGCCCATCGTTAGCATCGGCACCACCAGCATATACATCGTCTGATAGTATGTCGGACATGGTTAAGAATGGAGCCCATGCCACTCCGGGAGTTGACTGGTACGTCATAACATCGTACACAGCAACTAGCGCTCTCATTGCATCCTCCTCTGTTTGATAGAAGTTAGATGACACAACTTGATCGAGCGGCTTAAGGTCTAAAAAATCTTCGCAACCTGTTAAAAGCACAATTAAAGCTATTGCTTTTAATGAATTTGATATGTAGTTCTTCATATTCATAATTTTAGAATGTCATGGTTGTACCTAAACGGAAAATTCTTGCCTGTGGATAGATACCTCTATCAATTCCTATGTCAAAGGAGCTCATGGCTCCAATCTCGGGATCAGCACCTGTGTAGTTGGTGAAAGTGAAAAGGTTCTCAGCAGACACATAAAACCTTAGGTTTTTGGCTTTTAATCTAGTTTGTAATTTTTCAGGTAATGTGTAGCCAAACTGAACGTTTTTCACCCTAAGGAAAGAGCCATCTTCTACGTATAGGTCTGATACCCGGTAGTTGTTATTTATATCGCTCCATGCTACACGAGGTGTTGTGTTTGAGGGTTTATCCTCAGTCCAGCGATCTAAGATAGCTGTAGTTCTATTGGTGTAGTATAGGTCTTGTCTTTGGGCGCCATTAAATACATCGTTACCATACGATCCCACAAGGAGGAAGGATAGGTCGAAGCTCTTGTACTCAACAGATCCATTCATTCCGAAGGTCCATTTTGGAGTTGGGTTACCAATCATGGTGCGGTCATCGGCATTTAATACTCCATCGCCATTTACGTCAACAAAACGAACATCGCCTGGCTTGGCATTGGGTTGTAACTGTTGTCCGGTGCTCCCGATATGCTGAAATACTTCTGTTTGACTTTGAAATATACCATCGGTTTTATATCCCCAGAAGTATGCAATGGGCAAGCCAACTTCGGCCCGGGTTATCATTCCTGCCACGGCCCAGTCGGCACCTGGCAGAACGCCCTCCTCGTTACCAATAACAGTCATTTCGTTTTTGTTATATGCACCATTTAGTCCAATTGAGTAGCTAAGGCCTTCAATGTATTGACGCCAGTTTAATTCCAGTTCAACACCTCTGTTCTGGACACTACCAACATTTGCCACTGGTGGATCGTTACCCACATGCGCAGGTATTGGAATCCTTTCCAAAAGTCCTTTGGTGGTTTTTGAGTAGAAATCTACGGTAGCTGTAAGTTTGCTATCGAATGCGCCAATATCAATGGCGATGTTTGATTGTACTGACTCCTCCCAGTGTATATCTGCATTTTCAATGTATGCAGGGGAAGCGCCAATCATTCTACCACCCCCAAATATATATCCTCTGCTATAGTCCATTAATGGTATAAACTGGTAGTCTCCAATTTCTTGATTACCGTTTACACCCCAAGAGGCTCTTAGTTTTAAGATGTTAACGGGGCCAAGGTCAGGAATAAAATCCTCGTCGCTAACTACCCACGAAACACCTAAGGATGGGAATATACCGAACCTTTTGTTTGGTCCGAATTTAGATGAGCCATCTCTCCTTAGGATACCTGTAAATGAGTATTTGCTTTTATAATCGTAATTTATACGACCGAAGGTTGAAAGCAATGCTGAGTGAGCTGCTCCGCCGTAGGCTGTCCATACCGTATCGGTTGCCATGTTAAGATAAACATGATTGGGATCAGTTATGGGAACATCGGCGTTGAAGCCTGATAGATTCTCGTAATTAAATTTTCTGGCAGTGGTACCAAGAAGTGCTGAGAAGTTGTGATCCTCAATTTGCTTGGAGTATACCAGAGTGTTTTCCCATTGCCAAGTGTAATATCGCTGAATATTTTTCGATACAGATGTTTTATCATCATTCAGCTGAGCACCGTTAAGGAAGAATAATGGTCTGTGTGAATCGTTAATTTCGTATGCTAAATCGATACCCAAACTAGAGTTGAGTTTTAGTCCTTCAATAATTTCAAGCTCACCAAAAACGTTACCTACAATTTTATCAACCCTTGTTTCTGCGTTCTGTATCTCCATTAAAGCCAATGGGTTAACAATTTCGGCGCCAACAATATCTGAAATACCATAAACTCTTCCATCGGAAGTGGTTACAACTGGTTCACTATCGTATGGGTAGGAGTTAAGTTCATCTTCGTCGTCCTCATAAACTGGGGTTAGGGGGTCGAGGTTGAGCGCGCTGCTGTATGCGCTGTTGAAGGATTGGTTGCTGGCAATACCACGGCGCACAATGTGAGAGTATGCCATATTGCTACCAAACCTAAAATTTTTATTAACCTGATGGCGTGTATTCAGTCTGCCCGATATCCTATCGAACTGTGATTTTTCACCACCAATAATCCCTTGCTGTGAGAAGTACGATAATGATGATGCGTAGGTTGATTTTTCGTTTCCTCCGGTAACCGACAGCTCGTGGTTGGTCATTGGCGCATTTTTATGGAAAAGATGCTCCTGCCAATTGGTGTTATGCTTAGGAATTTCGTTTAAATCGAATGTTTCGCTTAGGTTGGAATTTGCTCGTGCCTCATTCCATATCATTTTATACTGCTCAGCGTTGAGCATGTCAATAGTTTTTGCAACATTTTGGATTCCCTGATAACCAGAGTAGGTGACACTCATTTCGCCTTTTTCACCACCCTTTGTTGTAATAAGTACAACTCCGTTGGCGGCTCTGGCACCATAAATTGCTGCTGATGCAGCATCTTTTAATACGTCTATCGATTCAATATCACCAGGGTTTAAGTAGTCAATTCCTCCAACGGCCATTCCATCAACAATATACAATGGTTCAGCGTTGCCTGTAGTTCCTGCACCCCTGATACGAACCGTTGGCGGCTCACCAGGTTGTCCAGACAGGTTGGTGATTTGTACACCTGCTGTTCGTCCCTGTAAAGCCTGCTCAATACGTAGAGACGGGGTGGATGTAATCTCTTCTGCATCAATACTTGCAATGGCGCCTGTTACAACCTTTTTTTTCTGTGTGCCGTAACCAACAACCACAATTTCGTCAAGCGACATAAGTTCTGTATTGAGGCTAACCTCTATGGATTCCTTCCCTTCAATTGGTATTGTTATGGTCTCATAACCAACCGATGAGATTTCTAAAGTAGCTGTTGAACTTGATACTGTTAGTGTGAAGTTGCCTTCAATATCCGTACTAGTTCCGTTGGTTGTTCCTTGTTCAATTACTGTTGCACCAGGAACACCTTCACTAGTTTCTGCGTCTTTAACAACACCGTTAACGGTGTGAGATTGTGCAAAAAGCAAGTTTGATGAATAAACTAGGGCTATGATTAAGAGTACCCTTTTTAAGTGTCTGTTCATAAGATTTAACATTTTAGTTTTTAAATCCCTAAGAGCGATAGTTTTTTAACTCTCTTGAAAAACTCTGATATAGTCTACCTTCATTTGCTGTGGAAAAACCGTAGTATCATCTGGGCTTCCTGGCCAGTTGCCACCAACAGCAATGTTGAGTATAAAGAAAAATTCTTGATGGAACTCTGTCATATGACTTGGAGTTATGTCAATCTGATAGAATTGATTGTCGTTAACAAACCAGGTAATATTGTTTTCGTCCCATATTATTGTAAATACATGGTACTCGTTAGCAAATATACCTGTTTGCAAGGTATAATCGCCCCCAACATAGTTGTGCCCCTCATTATCCCAGTGAATGGTGCCGTGAACAGTTTTTTCCTGTCCGTTACCACCAATCATCTCCATAATATCAATTTCTCCACATGCAGGCCAACCAATTGAAGTTATATTACTACCAAGCATCCAAAGTGCTGGCCAAATGCCTTGCCCTTTGGGTAGTAGTGCTCTAATATCTATTCTGCCGTATTTAAATGAATGTTTGCCTTGGGTTTTCATGCGGGCTGATGTATAATTGCTGCCCTGATAGTTTTCGTTTCTGGCTTCTATTGTTAGTACGTCATCTTCAACCCAAGCGTTCTCCTGACGGTAGTACTGTAGTTCGTTGTTTCCCCAACCGCATAGGTTTGGACAACCTGTTCCGGTTTCAAAAACCCAGTTGTTTGTGTTAATTTCGTTGCCTTCGAACTCGTCCTGCCAAACTAAGGTGTAACCATCGTAATTGAGAGGCGTAGTGTACCCATCCTCTACTGAAATATCGGTATTAAGACTTATTGATACTTCTCTGACTTCCCTTAAATATCTTCCAGATAGGCCGTATGCACGAATATCTAACTGATAATTTCCTGGTTGGATAAAAGTATATTCGAAAGTTCCCGTAGTGTTAGATTCTTCTGGGTCGGGGTTGTTCCCAATGCGCAGTTCGTACTCTATAGCATTATCGGCAGTTGCCTGAATCTCTACTGTTCCTGATCCGTCATCTGCTACATTCACTTCTACTTCAAGATTTGCAGGGTCTTCTGTGTTTGTTATATTTTCATTGTCACATGCACTTAATCCCTGAAGAATAAGAACTAACCCGATGAGCCTACCTATCATGTGTAATATATTTTGGTTGATTAAATACTAACATTAAAATGGTTTAAAAAGAGAGCCCTGCATTACAGGGACTCTCTATAATCATTAACCAAGTAGTGTGTTAATTATACAAGGTTTGCTTATAACCATTAATAAAAATAAATGTTGTCAACAAAGATAGTTGGAGAATCTCCGGTTTCAGCATCATCAAACTTCAGTTGGTCTATTTGTGTTAAGTCAGGAGCAGTGTATTCCGAAAGGTCAATATCAAAACTCTTCCATACACCTGCTTCAGCTGTAAGTGTAACAGGATTCTCAGCGCCACCACCTATCAGTGATAAGTTTACATCGGTTACACCTGCACAATAAACATCTACATGAACTGTAGTTTTGCCCGAAACGTCCTGAGGATTACCAGTAAAATCAATTCCTTGGTAGTTTAAATCTGCCATTTTCAGAGCCATTTCACCTGCAATTTCTACTTCCTGAGTCACAGTTGCCTGTCCCCAGTCAGGATCAAGGTCAACACCTGAGATGTCTGTGTAAGCATCACTATAAATTGAAATAACGTTTGCTTCATCTTCGGTTGGGGTTGGTGCAGGGTCTGTTGGGTTTAAACTAATTGTTACATTTTTTGTAACTTCTTTAGTGTCACCGCCGGCATCGGTACCTGTTAAGGTAACCTCATATACACCCTCTGCATCATAAGTATGTACTGGGTTTTCCTCTGTAGATGTGTTACCGTCACCAAGATCCCAGCTGTAGGAAACTGCGTCTTTAGATAGATTCTCAAAGGTTGCGGTGAATTCTTCAACAGTATATGCAAAATCTACCATAAATGAAACCACATCAGGCTCATTAGACCAATCATGATAGCTTACATAGTTGAATTGCCAGTAGAAACCAGTGCCTGTTACAGAAACAACCATTAGGTCATAATCTGTTTCTTCAGTAATGGTTACATCATACTGAACGGATTGTTGTGGAACAAGAACGTCACCATCAGGAGTTACTTTTATTAAGCCAATCCATGCACCTTCACCGGTTAATGTTAATGTGCCTGCAGAAGGGGCGTATTCAAATTGGTGGGTTCCGCTTAGCCAAGCGCTAACGTCATCACCGTCGGTGTTTACCATATTGGCTGCAGTTGCTTCAAAGCAAGTCGCCTCTACATCAGTTCCTGCAAAAACAAAGTCATCTCCCCAGAAAGCACCGCCATCGTCAAATGTCATTGTGCCATCAGCGTTGAATGTCCATGTTTGCTCGTAAACGCAAGGACGAGTACCGACATTTTCTAAGGACCACCATCCAAATGCTGTTTCAGGAGTTTCACTAACTCCCATAGCTACACCTTCACGTATTAATCTCCAATCTTTTGAAGTCTCACCCACTAAGATTCTTAAGGCTTCGATTGGGTCTGTAATGGTGATTTCTTCTTGAAATTCATGGCTAGCTCCTTCATCGTTAGTTGCAGTTAGTTTAACCGTGTAGTCATCTGCCTCGGCATATGTATGCACTGGGTTTTCTTCAGTAGATGTTTCGCCATCGCCAAAATCCCAGGCGAATGATGTGGCATTTTGCGAAAAGTTAGTGAATTCAACCATTAAGAAGTTGTCATCACTAATTTCATACTGAAAACTAGCAATTGGATCCGGGCTAGGCTCATCATCTTTACAAGCGGTAAAGGTCACAAGAAGAAATGCGCCTAAAAGCAAAGTTGCTTTCTTAATAAAATTAAATGTGTTTGTTTTCATAGCAAAGTAAATTTAATTTAAAATTAATGTTAGGTTTGAATAGAAATTTAAAATTTTGCTAAAAACAAATTAATCTTAACTTAAACCCAATCGCAAAAAAATGTATTCATCAATGATACAACACGAACAAAAAACACTACATCA
>JAWLEY010000002.1:0-34589 GCA_041685855.1 Perlabentimonas sp.
TAATATCTCAAATGGTTACAGAATTTCTCCCAGGTTAGTTTATTCTCAAAAAAACTTCACGTTTGCTCTTGAATATTTATACAATACAGCTGATTATGGTTCTACCTATGATGAATATGCTAAACCACAAGATTTAACACAAACAATAAATCATAGGTTCCTCTTTGCTGCAAAGTATATATTCTAGTTTCTTTCTGTAGCCTTTTTAATAGGTGATTTATCTTACAACAATTTGTACCCAAATTGTGTTGTATGTAAGTTAACAGGTATTTTTATACCTGTGAATTCATAGTTTAACATGTATCAAAATACAAATACAAAGCAGCTGTTAAGTGATATTAATCTAGGTGATATTAAACCTCTGGTTGATAAAGTGCTAGCTGGTGAACGTATTTCGACAGATGATGCTCTGGTTCTTTTTGAACAGGCAGAGATAGGTCTTTTAGGAATTTTATCCAACCACGTTGCGCAGAAAAAGAATGGGGATAGGGTTTTTTTTAATCGAAACTTCCACATTGAACCAACAAATATTTGTGTGCATAACTGTAGTTTTTGTTCTTACCGAAGGGAACTGGGTCAGGAAGGCAGCTGGGAAATGAGTTTGAATGACATAAAAAATACGGTAAGAAAATTCAAGGATAAAAATCCAACAGAGGTTCATATTACTGGAGGAGTGCATCCCGAATGGGATATTAATTACTATGGAAAATTAATTGCTACTATAAAAGAGGAGATGCCTCAGATTCATGTTAAAGCCTTCTCTGCAGTTGAATTAGACTATGTAATTTCCAAGGCAAACTTACCCTTACGTGATGGAGTGAAAATTCTTAAAGGTTACGGTCTAGATTCAATTCCTGGTGGGGGTGCTGAGATTTCAAACCAAGAGATTAGAAAAAAGATTTGCGGCTCAAAATCAAGTTGGCCTCAATGGCTTAGAGTGCATGAAGCTGCTCATCAAGAGGGGCTAACCTCAAATGCAACCATGCTTTACGGGCACATCGAGAACTATGCTCACCGTGTAGAGCATATGCATGAAATTAGGTTGCTTCAAGATAAAACCGGAGGTTTTAACTGCTTTATTCCCCTTAAGTTTAAATCATCAAATAACAGGTTGGGAACAGTTGGTGAAACTAACACTTTGGATGATTTGAGAACGTATGCTGTGGCAAGAATATTTTTTGATAATATACAACACATTAAAGCATACTGGCCAATGTTAGGGAAGGATAATGCTAGAATGCTGCTCGACTTCGGTGTAGATGATATTGATGGAACCATAGATGAGTCAACAAAAATTTATAGTATGGCTGGTTCTGAAGAGCAAAACCCTAATATGACTGTTGATGAGGTTTGCAGACTTATTCGCTCTGCAAATAAAAAGCCTGCTGAGCGCGATTCGCTATACAATACCATTTTCACTTATTAAGCATTTTAAAATCATACGCTCTCCTTTACTAAAGATGTTATTAACTTGAACTAAAAATAAGGTATAGCTTTCATACTGTAGAGGCTATGTCAACACTTTACCTTGGGTAAAATAATAAATACTCTGCGCTCAATGTGACTCTCAGTTTAAATACATAATATTTGGTGTGACCATACCTAGTCAGTTAAGTTAAGTAGTGCTTATTTCATATTTTTCTGTGTTTATTTTCTTATATCGAGTTTGGGTTATTAGATTGTATTTTAATGATGCTGTTTAAGCAATTAATTCTATTTTTGTCATGTATTTATTTAATAGATGTATTGTGTAGGTAGTTGCAGTCGTATTATAATAATTTAATATCACATCAAAATGCAGAGAATAAAGGAGTTGTTAAGAAAAATATTTTTAAATCCATTTGTAAAAACACCATTGATAGCAGGTCTTATTTTGGTGATTGCAATTTTCCTCTTTTTTGCTTTTTTGCATCTTTACTCAAGGCATGGGCAAGGTTTCCCAGTTCCAGATTTTACTGGCTTAAAAATTGAAAAGGCTAAAGAATTAGCTAAGCAGAAAAAGTTACGGCTTGAAGTTACTGATTCAGTTTATATTATCACAAAGGAACCAGGCACTGTAGTTGAGCAAAATCCAACCCCGGAAACATACGTGAAAGCAAATCGTAGGATTTTTATCACAACCAATGCGGTTAATCCTATTCTGGTTGAAATGCCAGATTTAGTTGGGTTAACTTTGAGGCAGGCAAAATCAGAACTTTTCCTTCAGGGTTTTAAAATTGACAGATTATCTTTTACTGCTGATATTGCTGTAAACAATGTGCTTGAGCAACATTACAAAGGGGAGGAGATAGAACCTGGAACAGAGATTCCAAAGGGGTCGGAGATTAAGTTGCTGCTAGGTAAAGGGTTACGCAACGAAAAAACGGTTTTACCCAGAGTAGTAGGTTTAACTTTGGTTGAAGCACGCAATCTTTTGCACGAAGCTTCGTTAAACTTAGGACGATATACTTACGATGCTACAGTAATTGATAATATTGATTCATTACAGGCAAAAGTTTATAGTCAGTACCCAAATCCATCGGGTGAAACATTAATAAATTATGGAGCTAACGTAGATTTATGGTTAACACAGAACGAATCAAGGATTCCTCCAGACCCTAATTTAAAAGAAAGTCTCAAGGATTCCTTGTTGCTTAATCAAGAATCTGAAGATGAGAATATAGAATGATAAAAATACTTGTCAACACTTTTTGTATAGTTACCCTATTGTCTTTCGTGAGTTTAGCACAGAAAGGTGGAGAGGTGTTAGTTGATTTAGAAACAACACCCGTTTCTAGTAAGCATTTTTCCAACAAGCAATCTCAAGAGGTTCTTAATTTGCCTTTCTTCGATGATTTTTCCAGAGGGTTACATTATCCCGTGCCAGAGTTTTGGAGCAAAGGGCAGGATGTTTTTGTAAATACATCTTATTCAATTAATTCTATTACAAATGGTGTAGCAACCTTTGATGCTATAAATTTTAAAGGACAGCTTCATGAGAATGCATCAACCATCCCTTTTTCTGCAGATACCCTTGCTTCCCAAACCATAAATTTAAATTTTCCTGACGATACTACCGTCTACATGAGTTTTTTCGTCCAACCACAAGGGTTAGGTTATCAGCCAAGTGTAAGGGATTCGCTTTTACTTGATTTTTTCGATGCTGAGAACAACCAGTGGGTGAACGCATGGGTTGGTTGGGCTGATTTTTCTGAGAGTAAGTTTTATAATCACAACAAGTTGCAGGAAAGTATTCAGGTTATCGACTCGGAATCAATGGATACGCTATTCTTCATGGTTCATTTCCCAATTAAGGATTCCCGCTTTCTTAATGATAATTTTAAGTTTCGATTTAGAAATTACGCATCAATCACTTCTAATAATGATGTACCAGGATTAAGAGGAAATAGCGACCATTGGAACATAGACCTTATTTATATCAATAGAGGCAGAGCATACGATGATACGTTGTTAAACGATATTTCCTTTTATAAACCTCTAGGCTCAATTCTTAACAATTATGAGTCAATGCCCTGGAGGCATTTTAATCAGCAGGCTCAACAGCAAGAATTGCCCGATCCATTAGGGTTCACAATTAATTATGGAAATCTAGGAGAAGTAACATGGAATATTACTCGTAGGTTCTCTATACATAATCATTCAAATAACGAAACCTATAGTTTTAGCGGACAGGCTGATAATATTTTCGGATTCGAGCAGATTGAATATACCAGGAACTATTTTTATGATTTTGAGTCGGTCTGGCCCGATTCAGCAAAGTTCACCTTTACATCTCATCTCGAAACAGATATTAACCCTGAAACGGAACATCTTCGTTGGAACGATACCCTTAGCTATACTCAGCAATTTAAAAATTATTATGCTTACGATGATGGAACGGCTGAAAGTGGATACGGTCTTTTCGGCGAAGGAGTTCAGAACGGAATGGTAGCCTATAGGTTTACCAATTACGAGGCCGATTGGTTAGCAGGTGTTTACATGTACTTTAATAGAACATACGAGGATGCCAATCAGCAATATTTTAAGCTTGCTATTTGGGACGATAACGATGGAACCCCGGGGAATATTATATATGAACAGATTGGGCTAAGACCAGAGTTTACTGACAGTCTTAATCGCTTCACTCTTTTTAAACTTGATGAAGAACTTTGGGTTGAGGCTGAAACATACTACATTGGTTGGATTCAAACGAACACCAAAATGCTTAATGTAGGGTACGACAGGAATAACACTAATAATAATTTGTTTTATAATATTGACGGTGTTTGGCGTGGCAGCCAGTTCGAGGGTTCTTTAATGCTGAGACCAGTATTTGGTGAGTTAACCGAGCCACCAACATCAGCGTCTTGTGAACTTATGGACGATTTATCACCAAAGATATATCCTAATCCAGCTAGCCAACGTTTTTCAATTAGTGGCATTGATAATCTTAATGATGTAAAAGTGCAAATATTTAGCGCTTCTGGTCAGCAGGTTATGAATATTGCTTATACAAATCAATTTGTAAACATCAGTAACTTACCCAGAGGTGTTTATGTAGTTAGAATCTTTAATGAAGCCAAGCTTATAGGCACACAAAAACTAATTGTTGGCCGATGATTGAAAAGAAAGTTCCTATTGAGGATTCAGATTTAGAGAACGATGCACAGGATCAGCAGGATCTTTTTGAGCATTTTCATTTAGATGTTGACAAGGGGCAAACTCCGGTAAGAATTGATAAATTTATTACCAGTAAGATACAGAGCATAAGCCGAAGCCGAGTTCAGTCCGCAGCCGATGCAGGAAATATTCTGGTTAACGATACCCCAGTCAAATCATCCTATAAAGTTAAGCCCGAAGATAGCATATCAATAGTAATGGCTTACCCTCCCAGAGAGGTTGATATTGAGGCGGAAGATATACCATTGGATATTATTTACGAGGATGATGATGTAGTTGTTGTTAACAAGCAAGCTGGAATGGTTGTGCATCCTGGGCATGGCAACTTTTCTGGCACACTAGTAAATGCCCTTATGCATCATCTCCGGCACCTGCCATTGTTTCAATCTGGTGAAGTTAGGCCAGGGCTTGTTCATCGTATAGATAGAAATACTTCGGGTATTTTAGTTGTTGCTAAAACCGAGCATGCCATGAATCATATTGCGCGCCAGTTTTTTGAACGAACAACAAAGCGCCGTTACGTTGCTTTGGTTTGGGGCGATATGCAAGAGGATGAGGGCACAATTGATGCACATATCGGAAGAAGCATTCGCGATAGAAAAAAAATGCAGGTTTTTCCTGAGGCCGATCAGGGTAAGCATGCCATAACTCATTGGAAGGTTATTGAGCGGTTAGGCTACGTTACGCTTATTGAGTGTAGGTTGGAAACTGGACGTACACATCAAATAAGAGCACATTTTGAGTACCTTAGGCACCCCATTTTTAATGACGATACCTACGGTGGTGATTCTATTGTAAAAGGTACTACATTTACAAAGTATAAGCAGTTTATTCAGAACTGTTTTTCCATTTGCCCAAGGCATGCACTTCATGCCAGATCGTTAGGTTTTATTCACCCAACAACAGGAAAGCAGATGTATTTTGAGACCGATATACCAGAAGATATGAGGCAGGTTATTGAAAGGTGGAAAACATACACTTCGTCCAGATAATTAGTAGTATGTTTTAAAAAGCCTCGGATTTTCTCTTAAAAAAATATTGATTTCTTTACAACTCAGTTAATATGGCTAAAAAACTCAACATTGCTCTTATGGCGGGCGGTAATTCTTCCGAGGAAGAAATCTCATTAAAAGGCATAAGGCAGATAGCCAAATGGTTAGATTCAGAAAAGTACAATGCATACCCCGTTCTGGTTAAAGGAACTACATGGACACTTAAACATCCGGAGAAAGGAGATTTCCCAATCTCTTGGGATACTTTTACCCCAAATGTTGATGGAACTAATTTGGCATTTGATTGTGCGCTTATTGGGATACATGGTACGCCTGGTGAAAATGGTCTGTTGCAAGGATATTTTGAGATGATGGGAATACCATATACTACCGGAGGAGTTTTTAACACATCACTAACATTCAACAAGGAGGCCTCAAAGCGAATGGTGGCCGATTTAAACGTTAACCTTGCTAAATCTGTTGAGGTAAAGAAAGGTACACCTATTAATCCAAAGAATATTGTAGAGCAACTTGGGTTGCCTCTTTTCATAAAACCAAACGAGAGTGGTAGTAGTTACGGAATAACCAAGGTGAAAACTGTTGAAGATATTGGACCTGCTTTAGATTATGCGTTTACCGAGGACGATATAGCGGTTGTTGAAGAGTTTATTCCGGGTACGGAGTTAACGTGCGGTTTAATAAAAGTTGAGAATAAATCCCTGGTTTTTCCTGTTACGGAGATTGTTCCAAAAAATGAGTATTTTGATTACGGTGCTAAGTACGAGAACGAGGTGGAGGAGATAACTCCTGCCCGTATATCGGATGAACTTTCAGATTATATTCAATCCATTTCGTCCCAAATATATGACAGGTTCATGTGTAAAGGCATTGTTAGGGTTGATTATATTTATAATAATGATAAACTATATTTTCTTGAGGTGAATACTGTTCCTGGAATGAGCGAAACAAGTCTTGTTCCTCAGCAGGTTGAAGCTATGGGGTTAACCATGCGAGAAATTTTTGGAATGGCCATTGATGATGCCATTGCAAGAAAAAAGCCCTAGTGCTATAGCAGAAGGGCCTTTGGGTTAGGAATATTTTAAATTCTTAATTCTGATTGAAGGCTTCAGGCATTCCATCGTACTTAATAACATGCTCATGCTTTCCGCAGAATTCGAAACTATGGTTCATGTGGTCCCTTTCATCAAGGCTAATACGCCTAAAAACGTCGGCCCAGGTATCAACATTAGCATACTCCTTAACTAGCGGATTAGTAAGTTTTTGTTCCTCCCACTGTGGATTATCAACCACAAGTTGAGCGTAAACAAACTCTGCATGATTTTCAAACTCTGCATTAAAAAGGAACGCCCTTTTCTGGCTAAAGAAAGCCATTAACCTGGCCGTTAAGACGTAAATCATCACAACAAAGAAGGTTACAAATGACGATAAGTACCATTTGTCCTTAATGCCATCTTCCTTCATCTTTTCGTGGATTACTAGCAGGTGAGTGTATTCATTATCCTGTGCATCTCTGCCCCAATCAATAATATCCTGCGATTTTTTAACCCTGTCAATATTCTTGTACTTTCTGGTCTGTTTCATGTAGTGACGTATTTCCCACACCCTGTAGGGTATGCTGGCCAAAATTTCCAGCAGCTTAGCTTTTGGGAGGTTATCCTTTTTGCCTGCTACCATATCCATACCAAAAAAGAAAATTTTTGCCATAAGGCTGTATTTATACCTTGGCGTATTGAGTGTAGCTTGCTGCTCCTTTTTTAAGTCAATTTGTGTCTGTGCCATTTCTATATGAGTTTTTATTTTCTACCTTTTCGCTACGAAATTACATAATTTTCTTAAGCGAAAATTTGTATATGACGAAAAAAGAGCGTGGAATACGTTTATTCGTATTTGGATTGTTTAAAGAGTAGCTTATTTATCTTCTTTGGTTTTTGTAATAATTCTTTTTTGTACAAAAAAGGCAACAGACTATGTGCCTGATGCCTTTTATACAATGTATTTTAGAAGTGGCTTATAAATATTCCTCAATTGGGGCGCAGGAGCAAACAAGATTTCGGTCACCATATCCTGAATCAATTTTACTAATAGGTGCCCAAAATTTGTTTCCTGCAATCCATGGTAACGGGTAGGCTGCTTTCTGCCTATCGTACTTATGATTCCACTCGTTGGCAGTAACTTCAGCTACTGTGTGCGGAGCATTCTTAAGCACGTTATCCTCTTTGTCGGCTTTACCTTCCTTAATCTCCTCAAGCTCTTTTCTGATGGAAATCATGGCTTCAATAAAGCGGTCTAGTTCCTGTACCGATTCACTCTCCGTTGGTTCAACCATTAGCGTTTCAGCAACTGGGAATGAAAGGGTGGGGGCGTGGAAACCATAATCCATAAGGCGACGAGCAATGTCACCTGTTTCTACTCCGTATTGCTGTTTAAAATGGCGACAATCTAGTATCATCTCATGAGCTACTCGGCCGGTTTCGCCGGAATAAAGAACATCGAAATGGTTCTTGAGTTTTGCAGCCATGTAGTTAGCATTTAGGATGGCAACTTCAGTAACTTTTTTCAGACCTTCGGCACCAAGCATCAATATGTAACCGTAGGTTATTGGGAGAACGCTAGCGCTACCCCAAGGAGTTGAAGCCAATGCTGTAATTGCTTTTTCGCCTCCTGTTTTTACTACTGGGTGCGATGGTAGGAAGGGGGCAAGATGCTTGGCTACGCCAATTGGGCCAACACCAGGACCTCCACCACCGTGTGGAATTGCAAAGGTTTTGTGTAGATTAAGGTGGCAAACATCAGCTTTTACTATTCCTGGGCTGGTTAATCCAACTTGGGCGTTCATGTTAGCGCCATCCATGTAAACTTGTCCGCCATTATCATGAACTATATGGTTCATCTCCTTAATTTTACTCTCAAAAACCCCATGGGTAGATGGATAGGTTACCATAAATGAAGAAAGGTTCTCGCTATGCTCTTCAGCTTTTGCTTTTAAATCATCAATGGATATGTTTCCATTCTCATCGCAGGCAACAATAACTACCTTCATCCCAGCCATTGCTGCGCTTGCAGGGTTTGTTCCATGAGCTGACGAGGGGATAAGCACCACATTTCTGTGACCTTCGCCACGACTAATATGGTACTGGCGAATAACCATGAGACCAGCATACTCGCCAGCTGCCCCTGAGTTGGGCTGTAAAGAAACCGCATCGAATCCGGTAATTTCTGCCAGAAGCTGTTCTAACTCACAGATTAGGCTCATGTAACCTTGCGCCTGATTAGAAGGAACAAAGGGATGTATATTCCCAAATTCCATCCAGCTAAGAGGAAGCATTTCAGTGGCTGCATTAAGTTTCATGGTGCAACTACCTAGCGATATCATGCTGTGGTTTAAGGCTATGTCTTTTTTCTCTAACCTTTTTACATATCGCATCATCTCTGTTTCAGAATGGAACGAGTTGAAAACCTTATCAGTAAGAAACTTGGATTTGCGTTTCAGGTTGTTAGGTATTTCTACCATTTCATCTATAGATTCTACTTTCTTGGCCGATTTTCCTGCAACCTCAGCAAAAATTTCAATAATGTTGTTAATGTCAGGTATTGATGTGAGTTCATCGGTACTAATACCAATTGTCCCATTATTTTTGTAGTAAAAGTTTAGCTCTCTGTCAAGTGCTTTTCGTCTAATCATATCCGCTTTTACACCTTCAGGGAGTTCTACCTCAATAGTGTCAAAAATATTTTTAACCTTTTGGGTGTAACCCAACTTGGTAATCTCCTTTGAGAGTGTTACTGCTGCGGAGTGAGCATGAGTTGCAATTTTCTTAATGCCTTCAGGTCCGTGATAAACTGCATACATACCTGCCATTGTAGCAAGCAAAGCTTGTGCTGTACAAATATTTGAAGTAGCTCGCTCGCGTTTTATATGTTGCTCGCGGGTCTGAAGCGCCATTCTAAGCCCTTTGTCTCCGTGTCTATCAACAGAAACTCCAATTATTCTGCCGGGTAAATTCCGTTTGTAAGATTCCTTTGTTGCAAAGTATGCTGCATGTGGTCCGCCAAACCCCATGGGTATGCCAAAACGCTGAGTAGAACCCACCACAATATCTGCACCCCACTCACCAGGAGGTGTTATTAAAGAGAGTGCTAGTAAATCAGCAATAACAGAAACAAATACTTCGTTCTCTTTGGCTTTTGCTGCAAAGTTGGAATAGTCTCTAACATTCCCTTTTGCTGAGGGGTATTGCACTATTACACCAAATTCCTTGCCTGTAAACTCGTACTCGCTGTAGCAGCCGGTAACTACCTCAATGCCCATGGGGTTAGCGCGGGTGTTAATTACCGCTAGGTTTTGCGGGAAAATGTCGCTATCGACAAAAAGAACATTTTTACCTTCTTTAACTGCTTTTCGTGGGCGAAGGCTATGCATCATTAACATTGCCTCTGCTGCGGCAGTGGACTCGTCGAGAAGGGAAGCGTTGGCAATTTCCATTCCTGTAAGATCCATAACCACAGTTTGGAAGTTAAGGAGAGCTTCCAAACGACCCTGGCTTATTTCTGCCTGATAGGGTGTGTATGATGTGTACCAGCCTGGATTCTCAAAAATATTTCGAAGAATTACAGAGGGGGTATGGGTGCCATAGTATCCCATGCCAATAAATGAACGGAAAAGCTTATTTTTTGATGCAATTCCTTTAATCTTTTTTAGAAACTCGTGCTCTGATAGTGGATTCGGTAGGTTTAATGGTCTTTCCATTCGAATACCTTTTGGAACGGTAAGGTCAATTAGTTCGTCCATGGACTCTACCCCAACCACCTTGAGCATTTCATCAATTTCGCTATCGCGAGGCCCAATGTGTCTTGTAACAAAGCGTTCGGTTGACATATGTAAGCAGATTAAGTTATAATAGTTTTAAATTTGTTTAAAAACTATTGATATAAGTAATAGTTTTGTTGTAAAAATATCAAAATAGTTGCAATTCTTTGTTTGAATAACATTATTTTTTGGTATGTTATATAACAAAGTAGGATAGGGTATTGTTAAGCTAAAAAGGGATTATTCTCCTTTTCCCATCCAATGGTGGTTGGCTCTCCATGCCCAGGGTATACAATAATATCTTCTTGTAGTGTAAGGATTTTGTTTTTTATGCTTTCTATTAAAGTGTCGTAATTTCCTCCGGGTAAATCGGTCCTGCCAATTGATGCTTTAAATAAGGTGTCGCCTGATATCATGAAATTTTCCTTCTTTAAAAGAAGACATACACCTCCTCTTGAGTGTCCGGGCGTATAAACTACTTCAATTTCCGATTCTCCAAATCTTAAAGTATCCCCCTCGTTAATATACTTATCAAACAAGGGCACATCATCAATGGTTAACCCGTACATTAATGCGTGAGTTGCTGCTGATTGAAGCATAGGCATGTCTTCTGCATGACCAGCAATATCTATGTTGAATTGTGATTTAATAAAACTATTCCCCAAAACATGATCAACATGACCGTGGGTATTAATTGCGAGTATTGGCTTAAGGTTATTCGATTTTATGAAGTTTACCAACTCTTCCTGCTCTGTTTCTGAGTGGCATCCTGCATCAATAATAACACACTCATTGGTATTGTCGTAAAGAACGTAAGTGTTCTCTTGGAAAGGATTGAAAACGAATGTTTTTATTTGGGTCATTGCAATATGTATTTAGTTTTAGAAATAAGCTACTTATTTGTTCCTTTAACCATTGGAACAAAAATAAAGTTACCATGTTTTGAAGTTCTTGTTTCGGTTGATGAATTTTTTTCAACCAGAAGCATCTCCTGTCCCATGTCATTGCCAACAGGAATAACCATTCGTCCGCCAACTTCAAGCTGATCAACCAAACTCTGTGGTATTTCAGTAGCGCCAGCAGTAATAAGAATCTTTTTGTAAGGGCCGTAGCTTGGCATGCCTTTATAGCCATCGCCATAAAAGAAATGTGGGTTGTAACCTAGTTTTTCCAACAAAGCTTTTGATTTGGCGTAAAGCTCACGTTGCCGCTCAATGGTATATACTTTTGCGCCCATCTCAAGAAGAACGGCCGTTTGATAGCCCGAACCAGTACCAATTTCCAGCACTTTATCCATTGGGTTAACATCTAAAAGCTGGGTTTGGAATGCAACAGTGTAGGGTTGCGAAATTGTTTGTCCGGCCCCAATTGGAAAGGCAGAGTCTTTATATGAAAAATTAACAAAACCACTCTCCATGAAGAGGTGTCGTGGAACACGATTAATGGCATTTAGAACCCTTTCATTGTTAATGCCTTTTCGCTTAATCTCCTCCACAAGTTTTTTCCGTAACCCTTTATGTCTGAATGAATCTTCCATTATATTCTTTTAAAGCATAGTTATGAGTATATTTCACAAATATAGTATCAATACTTTTGCCAAAAAATTTTCATCGAAAATATCAGTTGCTTTGTCATAGCATTATATAATATTTTCTTAAGGCTGATTTATTTGAGATTTTTTGGGAGGAGCAAGTAGATTTTATTTTTTCAAGAGGGAATTTTCATGTGAATTGTATAATTTAGTAGATTAATATAAATTATTTTGATGTGAAGTATAAGTCTCAGCTATTCAGGTATATTGCCTTTGATCTATTAGGTTCTGCAATCACATGGTTTCTTTTTAATTTGTACAGGAAAGAGGTTGTTGAAAAGCAGATTTTTGGTGATTATGTTCATTTTGAGATAGATTCAAAGCTCATTATAGGGCTTGTTGTAATGCCCGTTTTTTGGGTTTTTATATTTTATGTAAATAGTCTTTACAAAGGTATTTTCCGAAGATCCCGATTAAAAGAGTTAGGTTCCTCCTTGTGGGCATTATTTATTGGAGTCCTAATTATTTTCTTCGCCTTTATACTAGATGATTATGTTGCTTCTTATAAAGATTATTATCATCTATTTATTGTACTTTTTCTACTCCAATTTTTCTTCACTTACTTCCCCCGATTATTAATCACTTCTCACACAATTAGGAAAATTCGTAAGCGTAAAATTACTTTCCCAACGTTAATTGTTGGCGATGGTGATAAAGCGTTTGAACTTTATAATGATATTGAGAAGCAGACAAAAACTTTTGGTAATAGAATTATTGGTTTTCTTAGCACTGGGTTTAACGAGAAAAAGACATTAGAGGGGCTAGTGCCTCATTTAGGCAGTTATCATAACCTGAAGCATGTAATTCTAGAGCAAGGGGTGCAGGAGGTATTATTGGCAATAGAATCAGAAGAGAATAGGATTGTTAATCAAATTGTAAGCGAACTGCTTGGGCTAAATGTTGAGGTGAAGGCTATTCCCAGCATGTATGATTACCTGATGGGAAGAGTAAAAATGTCCTCAATTATTGGTACGCCCTTAATAAATGTTTCGTTCGAATTAATGCCTATTTGGCAGCAAAAAATCAAATTACTTCTCGATAAAACCATATCGGGCCTTGCATTACTTTTCCTTTCCCCATTGTTTTTAACCATTTCGGTAATTATCAAAACCACCTCAAAGGGTCCTGTGTTTTATTCACAAGAGCGTGTTGGACGTTATGGCAAACCCTTTTTTATATATAAATTTAGATCAATGTATGTTAATGCTGAGTCAAACGGCCCTGCATTATCAAGTAAGAATGATAACCGAATTACTCCTATTGGTAAATTCTTAAGGAAAACCCGCCTTGATGAATTGCCTAATTTTTGGAACGTAATAAAGGGTGAAATGTCTTTAGTTGGACCTAGGCCAGAACGACAGTTTTACATTGACCAAATAGTGAAGAAAGCTCCATACTACCTACATCTGCAAAAAGTTAAGCCAGGTATAACTTCATGGGGGCAAGTTAAATATGGTTATGCCGAAAATGTAGATCAAATGGTTGAGCGCCTTAAGTATGATCTTCTTTATCTGGAGAACATGTCTCTTTTTGTTGACTTTAAGATAATTATTTATACTATGATAACGGTTTTCAGAGGTCGCGGGGTTTAATTTGTTTTCTAACCAGTTGATATTGTGTGCTAAAGCAACTTTGTTGATAACACTACCCCGTTTTATTTAAAATATACTTTAATCTTCTATATTTTTGTAAAAAATTTTATTAATGGCAGAGAAAAGAGGCTACACAAAAAAATCGAATTCTACAGCATTAGCAGGAATTGAAATGGGCAAGATGCCTCCACAGGCACTTGAGTTAGAGCAAGCTGTGCTTGGTGCATTAATGGTTGAAAAAGATGCCGTTATTTCCGTATTGGATGTTCTTAAGCCAGAGAGTTTTTACAAAGATAGCCATCAGAAAATTTTCAAGGCCATAGTGGAGCTCTCCTCAAAGCTTGAGCCTATAGATATAATGACCGTTACCGAGGAGTTGCGAAACATTAATGAGTTGGATGAGGTTGGAGGAGCAGTGTATCTTGCGCAGCTAACATCAAAGGTTGGTTCAGCAGCTCACCTCGAATATCACGCTAAAATTATTGCTCAGAAGTATATTCAGCGTGAGCTTATTCGTGTTTCTAGTGAGATTCAAACTAAGGCATTCGACGATTCGTTGGATGTTGATGACCTTTTGGATTATTCTGAGATGGAGTTGTTTAAGGTTGCCGAAGGAAACATAAAGAGAGAAACAGCGCCAATAAACACCCTGGTTAAGCAAGCATTAAAAAATCTTGAAGAAGCGGGGCAGAGGGAGGATGGTTTAAGCGGTGTGCCTTGCGGTTTTTCTGAACTTGACAGGATGACCTCAGGCTGGCAAGACTCCGATTTGGTAATTGTTGCCGCTCGTCCATCAATGGGTAAAACTGCCTTTGTCCTTTCAATGGCTCGTAACATGGCCGTTGATCATGCCGTGCCAGTTGCCTTCTTCTCACTTGAGATGTCCAGTTTGCAACTTGTAAACAGACTGATAGTAAGTGAATCGGGCATTTCGCATGAGAAAATCAGGAATGGTAAATTAACCGCACAGGAATGGACGCAACTTACTGTGAAAATTGGTGATTTGCAGGATTCCAAAGTATATATTGACGATACACCGGCCCTGTCAATTTTTGAACTTCGGGCAAAATGTCGCCGTTTAAAGGCTCAGTATGATGTAGGAATTATAATTATTGATTACCTGCAGCTTATGACCGGCCCAAACGACTCTAAAGGGAGTCGTGAGCAGGAAGTAAGTACCATATCCCGGTCACTTAAAGCCATAGCCAAGGAACTGAATGTTCCAATCATTGCACTTTCACAGCTAAACCGCTCCGTTGAAACCAGGGGAGGTAATAAAAGGCCTCAGCTGTCCGATTTACGTGAATCAGGTGCAATTGAACAGGATGCAGATATGGTGCTTTTTATTCATAGGCCTGAGTATTATGGTTTTGAGGAGGATGAGGAAGGAAATTCCTTGCTGGGAGTTGCCGAGATTATTGTAGCAAAGCATAGGAATGGTGCTGTGGGCGATATTAAGTTGAGGTTCCGCAAGGAGCAAGCTAAATTTTCAGATTTGGACGATATGGGGTACGCCCCTTTCTCTCCTCAGGATGGCTCAGAGGGGCAGGCTGTTACGTTTGGTTCAAAAATGAATGAGGACCCACTACCATCAGCATCGGGTAATTCAGATTTTGACTTTCTATCGTCGCATAATTCAGACGATGAGGTACCATTTTAGTGTTAGATGTTGGTTTGGACTACCTGGCTGTCTGCATTTTAAAGAAAATCCATTATGCTTTTTAACGATGTAACTTCGTGGGTAATATCCTCCGAATGAGGCGTTCTCTTTGGATTGAAGAAAATCTGGTCAATCCCAAATTCTTTGGCTCCAAGAATATCAGCTTTTAAATCATCTCCAATCATGATGCTCTCATCTTTTTTAGCGTTGGCTGATGAGAGAGAGTACCCAAATGCCTCTGCTCGTGGTTTATGGTAGCCAGAAATCTCTGAAGTTATCACTTTGTTAAAATACTTGGAAATGCCGCAGAGTTTCAGTTTTGTAAACTGCACCTCGTTAAATCCATTTGTAATAATATGTAGGGTATAGTTTGGGTGAAGATGCTCAAGAAGTTCAATAGTATTTGGTATAAGGGCTGTTTTTTTGGGACTCTCATCTATGTATTCCTGCCCAACAACCTTTGCCAGCTCCTTATTATCAAAACCAAATTCTTTTAGTGTGAGTTCAAATCGTTTGTAGCGTAAAACCTCTTTTTTCATTTGTCCTTGCTGATACCATCTCCAGAGCCTCTCGTTATGTGTATTGTAAGTATTTATAAATACTTCATAACTTGGAATACTTTTTTTAAGGTTATGTTTTTCGTAAATATCAAGCAGAGTAATTTGCATGTTCTTTTCAAAGTCCCAAAGTGTGCGGTCTAAATCAAAAAAGATATGTTTGTATTTCATTTGTTAACGTATTAAGTTTGCTTAATATGAAGGAATTTATACCCAGATTTGTCATTATAACATTCATATAATCTGTGTATTAATAGTATCGTTTTCTAATGGCGGTCATTAGAAAAAATCGCTAATGACAAATTTGGGTTAAAATCTCCACACATTGTTAAAGTATTCTCAATTTATATTGTATTCACCAATAGCAATCGGTTTATGAAATTACTGTTAATTTATTTTAATCATAACAGTGTTTGACTATCACTAGACTGGTTAGTATTTATTGATTAAAAATTTCAAATTTATTTCATTATCGAGAGATTAAAACAACATAAATATAGATGTACCAATTTTAGGGAATTATGTTAATGTGAACATAAAATCATTTAAAAGAACTTTTTTAAAACCCTATAGAGCACAAAAGTAACCATATTGCCATAGTTTACAAACGGGTATAATAGTGCTTTAAGGAAAATTTATTAATTGGTTTAACTATAAACATGGAAACAGTTCCATTTTGATTAATTGTATGAAAAGTAATCTGTTTGGCATTTTTTATGCTGTAGGAATACAATTAATTTGTGCGTTATTTAAAACCTAATTACTATCTTTCAGACTTAATAGTTGGAAGAATTGTTTAATGTTTTCTGCTTCTAATACTGTAATGCTAAAAAATAATCAGACCCCTTTCAATAAAAGATTTTTTATACTGACTTCCATTGTTACGGTAGTTATGCTCTCATCATGCAGTATAACCAGAAAAGTTCCTGATAATGAGCACCTACTTGATGATGCCAAGGTTGTAATTAAGTCAGACGAGAAGAAGGTTGGTGTTAGTGAGTCTGAGTTAAAAAGATACGTGCGGCAGCAGCCTAATAAGCGGGTTTTGCTCTTTCGGTTTCATTTGAGGTTGTATAATTTAGCCAGAGAGAGCAAAAACGAAGGCTTTAGTAAACTCTTTAGAACCATTGGTGAGGAGCCAGTATTGCTCGACACGTTTCAAACCCAACAGTCAACAGCAAACTTAGAACGATACCTGGAGAGTAAAGGGTTTTACCATGCTACGGTAAGCGACACTACCAAATTCAGTAGAAGAAGAGCAACCGTAAAGTATGTTGTTAAGCCAAGAAAGCCCTATAGGATTAAAAGTATTGACTACATTATTGAGGATACATTGATTCGCGATGTTGTTTTAAATGATTCCGTTAATAGCGTTCTAAAAATTGGAACGCGTTTCGATATGGATGTTTTAAGGGAGGAGCGTAAAAGGATAGAGAGTAATTTAAAGGAGGAGGGCTACTACTTCTTCTCTCGCGATTTTATTACCTTCTCAGCAGATACCTCATTAGCTAACAATATGGTCGATTTGGAGTTAGTAATTAGAAATAGGTTTATCCGAAACGATTTTGGTGAGAAAATCCCTCAAAAATACAGAAAGTACGAGGTGAGTAACGTATACATTTTCACTAAGTACGATCCGGTAGAGTTCTATCATTTGAGGGATGCAGGATTACTAGATACCACTATTGTTGATAATCAGCATTTTATTTACTCCTTTTCTCCTGGTATAAAGTATAAAACAATTAGTAGTGCAAATCTTATTCGCCCTGGAGATATATACTCTCAAAGCATCGTCAAAAAATCGAGGAGCAACCTAAATTCACTAAGGCTTTATAGGGCAGTAAATATTTTCTTTAGGCTAGATGAAGAGGCTGAAGATACCACGATTACTGATGACAACTTTATGATGTTTGAGGATGGAGATAAAGAGGAAGGGCGTCCCAAAGGGAAACTTAATTGTTACATTCAGCTAACCCCGCATACGCTACAAAGTTATCAGGTTGATCTTGTAGGTACCAACACTGCTTCTGATGTTGGTGTTGAGGGTAATCTTAATTATCAGCATAAGAATATTTTTAGAGGAGCCGAGATATTTGATACACGGTTAAGAGGAATGCTACAGTTTATATCTACCGATGAAGGGTTTGATAATTCTTTTGAACTTGGAGGGTCAGTTGGTTTTAGTTTCCCCCGATTCCTGAGTCCGTTTACAAGTCAGGAGTATGTTAATAGATATAGTCCAAGAACACAAACATCAGCATCGTACAGTTATCAGGATCGTCCAGATTATACCAGAACCATTGCTGGAATGAATCTTTCATATAGCTGGCAATCTAAAAACAAGTTTGCCCACACTTTCACCCCTTTTGAAATAAATTTGATTAACATTTTTCAGATATCCAACGATTTTTTAGATCAAATAAGCGGTACATACCTTGAAAATAGTTATAAGAATGCGCTGGTTACTATCTCTAGCTATTCTCTTGTTTTCTCAAATCAATCAAAATCAAACAGAAATTACTCAGTATTAAGATATAATTTCGAGCTCTCAGGTAATGCGCTTAGCGGAATTTATTCTGCCCTTGACATGGAGAAGGTTGATGGATCTTACCAGCTCTTTAGCACCAACTTCTCTCAATTTGTAAGGAGTGATATAAACTATGTCTTTAATCAGCAAATAGATGAGAACAACACCTTTGTTTACAGGCTCTTTGCAGGTGCAGGGTTACCGTATGGTAATTCAAAGGCACTGCCATTTGAAAAGAAATACTTTTCTGGTGGGTCAACTGGCATTAGGGCATGGAATGCCAGAGAGTTAGGGCCAGGGTCATTTCTTATGGAGGAGGGAGAGACGAGGGTGCCCAACCAGACTGCCGATATTAAGATTGAGGCCAACATAGAGTATAGGTTCCACCTATTCTGGATGCTCGAAGGGGCACTCTTCCTTGATGCAGGAAATATTTGGGCAATATCCTCTGCCGATGAACGCCCTGGAGCAGTTTTTTATCCCGATACTTTTTATCGTCAGATTGCATTGGGAACGGGTACGGGAATCCGCATGAATATGGGGTTCTTCACCATACGATTCGATTTGGGTGTGAAGGTACACGATCCTGGAATTACACTCAATACTGAAACAACAAATTACCATTGGATCCCATTCGATAGAAGCTACGAAAAGGATGACTTTGTCTTCCATTTTGGTATTGGTTACCCATTCTAATAAAAATCTTTTTTTAACACGTTTATTACACTTGATTTTAATGTGTAATAGCCTTAGCTTTGTGTTAAACAAAAAAAATCAACAATTATGGATTTCAATAAAATTACCGAGTTGCTTAGCGACAGAGCTAAGTATGTGCTTGATCACAACTGTAAAACAGTATCCAAGGATCAGCTGCACCTGCCGGGGCACGATTTTGTAGATAGGGTTGTCTCTCAATCGAACCGTACTCCACAAGTTCTCCGAAGCCTGCAAAGCATGTTCCAGCATGGTAGATTGGCAAACACTGGTTATTTATCTATCCTCCCTGTTGACCAGGGTATTGAGCACACTGCTGGTGCATCTTTTGCACCCAACCCAATTTATTTTGACCCTGAGAACATAGTTAAGCTCGCCATTGAGGGTGGTGCCAATGCTGTTGCATCAACCTTTGGTGTGCTAGCATCTGTCTCGCGAAAGTATGCCCATAAAATTCCCTTTATTGTTAAATTAAATCATAACGAGTTGCTAACATACCCAAACAAGTACGATCAAATTATGTATGGTTCCGTTGAGGAGGCATGGAACCTTGGAGCTACAGCTGTTGGGGCAACAATATATTTTGGCTCAGAGGAGTCTAACAGGCAAATTATGGAAGTTGCTGAAGCTTTTGAACTTGCTCATCAGTTAGGTATGGCTACTGTTCTATGGTGCTATCTTAGGAATAGCGGGTTTAAGAAAGACGGAACCGACTACCATGTTGCTGCCGATTTAACCGGACAAGCAAACCATTTGGGAGTTACTTTGCAAGCAGACATCATTAAGCAGAAGCTACCCCAGACCAATGGAGGGTTTAAGGACATTAGTTTCGGAAAAACTCACGATAAGGTTTATGATGAGCTGTCAAGTGAGCATCCAATTGACTTAACTCGTTATCAGGTGGTAAATTGCTATAATGGCAGGGCTGGTTTAATAAATTCTGGTGGTGCTTCAAGCGGTGCAAGCGACCTTGCCGAGGCTGTTTACACAGCTGTAGTAAATAAGCGAGCTGGTGGAATGGGTCTTATTAGTGGTCGTAAGGCTTTTCAACGGCCCATGGACGAAGGTGTTGATATTCTTAATGCTATTCAGGATGTATATTTGTGTAAAGAAATTGACATCGCTTAGCATAGTATGATCTTTATTAACATTGGGAATCCCCTCTTTATAGATAATCTAGGGGGGATTTTTTCTTGTTGTTACCAACAATATTTTGCAATTTAGCCAGCGTTTTTTAGCTTTCTCAAACCTTATACTATAAAAATGACAACAAATACTAGTAATCGCGATAGTTTTGGAAGCAAATTTGGAATTATTGCAGCTGCTGTTGGTTCGGCTGTTGGACTTGGTAATATTTGGAAATTCCCCTATGTTGCTGGAGAAAATGGTGGGGGAGCATTCCTTTTAATATACCTGTTCTTTGTATTGCTTATTGGTGTACCCGTTATGATGTCGGAGTTTGCAATTGGTAGGAGAGGGCAGAAGAATGCTTACGGTTCATTTAGCGTTGTGGCACCCGGAACCAAGTGGAACTTAATCGGATTTATGGGGGTTATTGCAGCCTTCTTTATATTAGCCTTTTATAGTTCCGTAGCAGGATGGACACTGGAGTACATTGTTCGATCCGTCACCGGACAGTTTGCGGGGGAAACTCCTCAAACACTATCAGATAATTTTAATGATTTTATTACAAATCCCATCAGGCCTATTGTATGGCAGCTGGTTTTCTTGCTGCTTACAGCACTTATTGTACTTATGGGCATAAAGCGTGGCATTGAAAAGTACACAAAAATGTTAATGCCAATGTTGTTGCTATTAATCATTATGCTATGTGTGCGCTCATTAACTCTTGAAGGAGGAAGTGAAGGTTTGGCGTTTCTTTTTAAGCCAGACTTTTCAAAAGTTACTGGAAAAACCATTCTTTATGCATTAGGACAAGCATTTTTCTCATTGAGTTTGGGAATGGGAGCACTAATTACCTATTCATCGTACTTTAGCAAGAAGGAGAATTTGGCACGTACAGCAATCGAAGTGTCTATGGCCGATAGCGTTATCGCTATACTGGCTGGTATAATGATATTCCCAGCAGTTTTTGCTTTCGGTATTGAGCCAGCCTCTGGGCCTAGTTTGGTTTTTATCACGCTCCCAGGAATATTTCAGCAGATGCCTGGCGGCGATTTTTTTGGCTCAATATTCTTTGTACTCCTTGCTGTTGCAGCCTTAACATCAACTATATCATTGCTTGAAGTGGTTGTAGCGTTCTTTTCAGAGGAATTAAAGATAACAAGAAGAAAGGCAACCATAGTAGCTACCCTGGCAATTTCGGTGCTTGGAGTATTTGCTTCCTTGTCATTTGGTCCGCTTGAGAAGGTTACTCTTTTCAATAAGAGCATCTTCGATATTCTAGATTATACAGCATCTAACGTATTGCTTCCCCTAGGCGGATTATGTATTGTTTTATTTGTTGGTTGGTTTGCAGGCAAGAGAATAACTCGCTCCGAGTTTACCAATGAGGGAAAACTAAAAGCAACCTACTATTCTGCTTATAGGTTTATTGTTAGGTTTATAGCCCCAGTTGCCATTGCTGCAATTTTTATATATAGCATTTTTTGGGGAGGTTTAGGTTAAGGGCCACTAGTTTCTAATTTTAATAACTTAGTAAGTTTTTGAAAAGTTGATTAAGTAGGCGTTTGTCTTTTACTAAAACTATCATCTTAAAACCTTATATTTGCAAAAAATTGAAAACTAATAATTATTAACATGAAATTTTTTATTGATACTGCTAACCTTGAGCAAATTCGTGAAGCGAATGACCTTGGTGTTCTCGATGGTGTAACAACCAACCCATCATTAATGGCCAAGGAGGGCATTAAGGGCGATGCCAATATAAAGCAGCACTATGTAGATATCTGCAATATTGTAAAAGGTGGAGACATATCTGCAGAGGTTATTGCTACCGATTTTGAGGGAATGGTTAGAGAGGGCAAAGAGCTGGCCGCTTTGCATGAGCAAATTGTAGTTAAAGTACCTTGTACTAAGGATGGAATAAAGGCTATAAAGTATTTTACCGACAACGGTATTCGTACTAACTGCACGTTGGTTTTTTCTGTTGGTCAGGCATTGCTGGCTGCAAAAGCAGGCGCAACCTACGTTTCTCCGTTTATTGGAAGGCTTGATGATGTTTCAACTGATGGCGTTGAATTAATTCATCAAATTGTAGATGTTTACAATTATTATGAGTACGGTACTGAGGTTCTGGCAGCGTCAATTCGCCATACAATGCATATTGTTCAGTGCATGGAGGCAGGTGCCGATGTGGCAACTTGTCCGTTAAACGCAATACTAGGACTGCTTAAGCATCCATTGACTGATATTGGCTTAGCTAAGTTTTTAGAAGATTACAAAAAGGTTAATGGTTAACCTAATTAGTAAACATTGCATAGCACACTTTTTTACAATTTAGTACAAGGGTGTGCTTTTTTTGGGCAAAGCGAGAATATATTAATATGCTAATTAAAATTTATCCTGACAATCCCAATCCTCGTGATTTAGAGGATGTAGTTAGAGTGCTTCGTGATGGCGGAGTTGTAATATATCCAACTGATACCGTTTATGGAATTGGATGCGATATAACTCAGCCCAAAGCAGTGGAACGTATCATGAAGATTAAAGGCATTAAGCCCAAAAAAGCACAGTTCTCATTTATCTGCAGTGATTTAAGCCACATTGCTGATTTTGCTAAGGTAGATAATAGTACCTTTAAATTGTTAAAACGAAATCTTCCTGGTCCTTTCACATTCATTTTACCTGGGTTAAACAAAGTGCCCAGCTATTTCTTAAGTAAGCGTAAAAGCGTTGGAATAAGAATCCCCAACCATCCAATTCCTATAGAGCTGGTCAGAATTCTTGGAAACCCCATACTCACCACTTCCTTGAAGGATGATGATGAGGTTATTGAGTACACTACCGACCCTGAACTTATCTATGAGAAGTACAACGATGAGGTTGATGTTGTTATTGATGGAGGCTACGGCGATAACGTAGCCTCTACCGTGGTAGATTGTACCACTTCTGAGGTTGAGGTGATTAGAGAGGGTAAAGGCGAGCTTTTGCTGTAACCTTAATTAAGCTAGTTTTACTTTGTAGGGTACGCTAACTTTACCTTTTGATATGGCAGCCAGTTTGCTTTTAAGCAATTGTCTTCGGATAGGGGAAACCCTATCTGTAAAAAGAATGCCATCTAAATGGTCGTATTCGTGCTGAATTATTCGCGCTGCAATACCATCAAAATGCTCCTCATGTGGTTCAAAATTTTCGTCAACATAACTAATAAGGATTGATTCAGGACGCTGGATGTCTTCCCTTATATTTGGAATGCTAAGGCAGCCTTCGTTATAGCTTTGGTTGCTTCCTGTACGTTCAATTATTTTGGCATTAATAAAGATTCTCTTAAAATCTTTCATTTCAGGATGCTCTTCCTCTAATGGAGAAGCATCAATAACAAACAGGCGTTTTGAAAGGCCAACTTGTGGGGCGGCCAAGCCAATACCGTCTGAGTGGTACATTGTTTCAAACATGTCTTCGATAAGGCGGTTTAGCTCCGGATAATCGGGACTAATGTCTGTAGCTGTTTTTCTAAGGATTGGTGATCCGTAAATGTAAACTGGTTTTATCATTTTTCTAAATTTTTTTAAAGGTCATTCCTTCAAGGTACGACTGAAGGATTATTGTTGCGCTAATACCATCTACCATTGCTTTATTTCTTCTGTTCATCTTCTTTACCCCTCCGTCTATCATTGTCTGAAAGGCAATTTTTGAGGTGAACCGTTCGTCCTCAAGCACAATTGGTGTGTGTGGGTAAAGTTTCTTCAATCTGTTTATTACAGGTTGTACGTATTTAACAGCTTCAGAGGGCTGGTTGTTCATTTTTTTTGGCATGCCAACAACAAAAAGTTCAACCTCCTCTTTAGATGTATAATCCATTAAAAAATCGAAAATTTTTCCTGTAGAAATAGTGTCAATGCTATTTGCAATCATCTTTAGAGGGTCGGTGGCTGCAACGCCCGTCCTCTTTCTTCCCACATCAAGTGCAACTATTCGTCCCAATCTTCTAATTTGTTTGTGTTTTTTTTATTCCGATGTAAGTTGTAAGCCGTAAGTGTTGCTATGAGGTCATCCTTGTTTATAGAGTTTAGTTCTAAGGTGTGTCCTCCATCAAAAATCACTTTCCCATTATCATTTCTATCAACTTTAACTACTTTGTTTAAGTTGATAAAGCAGCTGCTAGTAGCGTTAATAAAACCCTTTTCAAGGAGAATTTCCTTGAGATTTTGAATGTTATTCTCGCTTTTTTTATAGGTGTTATCAGTAAAATAGAATTCTATGCTATCGCCAATAATCGTATATATCACATTATCTAAATCTACGTAATTAATACCCTTGTTTGAGGGCAGAACAAGTTTCCGAGGTAGAACATCTTTAATGTTATCAAAAAGTAAGGCGTACCGCTCTCGGGGGCTAACTTGTTTTTCTCTTTGCTCAGTAACTTTCTGGACTGCTTTTACAAGTTCATCAGGGTCAATAGGTTTTAGTATATAGTCAATTGCACTGTATTTAAATGCTTTAATAGCAAACTGATTATAGGCGGTTATGAAAATTACCTCGTAGTTTAAGTTTGGCGACCTCTCGATAAGTTCAAACCCGTTGCCATGGGGCATTTCAATATCTAAAAAAACAATATCAGGATTATGCTTTTTTATTAACTCCAGTCCTTCATTTACCGATTCACCCTTTGCAACTATGGATACGTTGGGACAATAGGTTTGAGTTAGAAGCTCTAATGAGTTTAAAGCAGCTTCTTCGTCGTCAACTATTATTGCTTTTAGCATATGATATTGAGTACTTAAATACGGTTGCAAAGGTATAAAAAATGATTTAATCACTCAATTTTAAGGTTGTAGCTTCGTTTGCCTCGATATTAAAGGGGATTTTTAAATCAACTTTTGTTCCAGCAACCTGACCATTTGGAGATTTTACATCTGTATATTCAATGTTAAACTTACCCTTGTATATTGAGTTTAGTATGCTAATTCGTTGCGAAGTTATCTTAAAACCAAGTGATTGCCATTCTTTGTTCTGTTTCTTTCGTATTTTTTGTGCGGCTTCCCTGCCAATTCCATTATCTTCTATTGAGCAGATAATAAAATCATTCTTTTGGCAAATTGAGATTTTTACCCAGCCATCCTTTGTCTTCTTTAGCATAATTCCATGCCAAATACTGTTCTCAACAAAAGGTTGGATAAGAAGAGCAGGTATTTTTGCTTTGAGTAAATCGTTGTTCTCTATCTCAATAGAATATTCAAATTTTCCTGAAAGTCTAATCGATTCCAGTTCCAGGTATAGTTTTAATGCATCAAATTCATCCTTGAGGGGTATGGTTGTTTGTTGTGAGTTGTCAAGAATAAGGCGCATGAGTTTGGCAAACTTAGTTAAGTATTTGTGTGAACTTATATGGTTCTTCTCAAGTATATAAAGCTGAATAGAGTTTAGTGTGTTGAAGATGAAATGTGGGTTCATCTGCTGTCTCAGCGATTGTTGCTTGTAAATATTCATGTTGTTTATTAAATCATTTCGCTTTCTAATTGCTTGAACTCTTAATCGGTAAACAATAAACAATGAGGTAGAAAAGGCAAGTGTTAGGATACCTAAAAACCAGTGTGTTTGCCAGAATGGAGGGGATATGGATAGGTGAAATTTAGCAGAATCCCCCCATTTTCTGTCGGAGTTCTGAGCCTGAACTTCAAACATGTAATCTCCAAAAGGTAATCCAGTAAAGGTGGCGTTGGTTGCTTTTGTATGAACCCAGCTGGTATCCAGACCATTGAGTTTATACCTGTAGTTTACTTGCCCCATATTTCTGTATGCTAACCCTTGATAATCTATTGATACGTAGTTTTGAGAATAGTCTAACAATGCTTTTTTGTTAGCATTTAGAATAGAGTTAGATGTTTTTACTTTAGTTATTTGTGTTTTGGTTTTAACTGTATTGGGCTTTATATTAACTTTTTTAAATGTAGTTGCTCCCTTTGAAGTTGCTACATAAACTTCCTCATTAGTAATGAAAAGATCAGTTACATGGGTTGTGGGTAATCCGTTATCTGTACTTATGTTTTGAATTAAATATCCCTTTTTACTTTCTTTTAGTAGGCTTATACCCATAGTTGTACCAACCCATACGCCAGTATTATCTACTACAATTTTATTAATATAGTTACTTAATATTCCGTTACTTGTTGTTATGTTTTTTAAGGTTTCTCCATCTTTTATGATGAGGCCTTTACCTTTTGTGCCAAAATATATTCGACCACTTGAATCGCTGGTTATATAGGAAGTGTGGTATGTGAACAACTCGTTCTCTTCTCCCAAATAGTAAAAGATATCGTTTTCATATTTCCAAATACCATTGGCGGTCCCCATCCATAGGGCGCTGGTTGAGTCTTGGAATACACTATAAACAGTAGCAGAGAATATTTCAGAATCTCTTGAATTATATGTGAATTTTTTGCCATCAAACTTGCTAATCCCCCAGCTGCTGGCAATCCAATAGCCCCCATTATTTGCTGGAATTATTTGCCTTGGATAGGAGCCATATTCATAACCTTTAAAGTAGAATGATTCAAAAGTTTTTCCATCATATTTATGAATATGCTTGTCGCAACCAATCCACACAACATCTGTTTCGGGATTATTTCCAATGTATCTTATTGACCCATTGTTTTGCTTTATTCTTTCCAGCGAATAATTTTTAATTTTATTATTTTGTATTATTGATATGTCACCTTGTTCGGTTCCAATAAATAAAGCATGCTTATTCTTATAAATTGCACTAATTCTATTGTGTGGTAATCCCGCTTCCTTATTATATGTGCTAAAATGTATGTTTGAGCAGTAAAATACTCCATTTTTTAAGCTTGTAAACCAATAGCCATGCTCAGAATCTTGGAGAACGGAAGTAATTTGTGCATTCTTAAGTATTCGTTGCGAATCTTTTTCTATGAAATCTCCATCTTTATAAAAATCAACACCCCCTTCTATAGGTGCGGCCCATAGGTTGTTTGTTTTATCATAATTTGCCCATATTATTTGGGAACCTATTTTTTTCTCCTCATATACTTTATTTAGTTTCAATCTAATTAACTTACCCTGAGCTGCCATAAGCTGGTATTCATCAGTTTCTTTTATGAAGAAAAAGTTAAAATTTGCAGATTTTTTTAAGTTAAGTTGCTCTGATGAATAGGAAAAGTGATGATCAGAGTTAATTATAAGTATATCAAAATTGTTTTGGACCTTAGAATTTGATATAATACATTGGTCGTTTTCAATAATCTCAATAATCGTTCTTTTATTCAGTTTACTGTTTTCTGGTTGATTAATAACGCCTTCTGGGCTAATTATTAGTCTGCCATAGCCTTTTAACGATAGGTAAACATTATCAAGCGAATCAACATAAAAGGAATTTTTTACGGTTCCTCTCGATTTAGATATATACTCATTTAGACGATGGTTATGTGGGAATTGGTGTATGCTGTCATTTTTAAAGTAAACAAGTTTTCCGGAGCCGGATATAAACCATAGCCTTCCTTTGTAATCTTCATAAATCTCGTGTATTGTTATTTCAATTAGCCCATCCTCAAGCCCAAAGTTCTTAAACTTTGAACCATCAAATCTGGAAACACCATGGGATGTAGCAAACCATATATATCCTATTGAATCCTGAAGTGCATGATATACCTCGTTTGAGGGCAATCCGTTATCAATAGTAAACTGTTTAAAGGTTGGTTCAGGAAATATTTGCTGCTGCCCCTGCAATTTTATTCCTGCAGAACTTAAAAAAAGTATAACCGTTAACCAGAACAGTTTGAGTATTGAAAGAGGAGTCGTTTTAGTAAAAATCACTGCTGCTAAAAATCAATAAAATTAAAAATGCTTATCATGCAATTTACAAATCATTATCATTAAATCCAACGAGCAGATTATAAAAAAGGGCAACCTGAAATTTCAGGTGCCCTTTTGAATAATCTATGTAACTGCAACTATTTTGAGTAATCCATTGCTGCTAAGCGCTGGTATTGCTTATACCTCCACAATGAAGCTTCCTGAGCCGCTTTGAATAGTTCTTCCGCTTGCTCTGGGAACGCCTTTTGAAGGGTAGTGTAGCGTACCTCACTTTTTAGGAAGTCTTGGAACTTACTCCAGTCTGGCTCTTTTGAGTCAAGTTGGAATGGGTTCTTTCCTTCAGCCTCAAGTCTTGGGTCAAATCTAAATGTATGCCAGTATCCAGCCTCAACAGCCATTTTTGTTTGCTTTTGTGTAGCTCCCATGCCGTTACGCAGTCCATGATTAATACATGGTGAGTAAGCAATAATTAAACTTGGTCCAGGGTACTCTTCGGCCTCTTTAAGTGCCTTAAAGTATTGGCTTTGGCTTGCGCCCATAGCTACCTGTGCAACGTAAACGTAACCATAAGTCATTGCCATCATACCGAGATCCTTCTTGCGAATTTTTTTACCTGAAGCGGCAAATTTTGCAACTGCAGCAATTGGGGTCGATTTGGACGATTGACCACCAGTGTTTGAATAAACCTCGGTGTCCATAACAAGCAGGTTAACATCCTCACCACTAGCAATAACATGATCTAGACCGCCGAAACCAATATCGTAAGCCCATCCGTCACCGCCAAAAATCCAGATAGATTTTTTGACAAAATACTGCTTAAGCGCAAGTAGCTCCTTTGCTAAGTCGTCGTTCTCTTTTTCAAGAGCAGCAACAAGCTTTGCCGATGCATCTCTTGAGCCTTCTGCATTCTCTTTGTTTTCAAGCCAAAGCTTCATGGCCTCTTTGGTTTCGTTGTTGAAACCGTTTGCTAACCCTTTCTCAATCCTGTCGGCAATTCTGTTACGTAGCTGGTTAACACCAGTGGCAACTCCAAAACCATACTCTGCGTTATCCTCAAATAGTGAGTTAGCCCATGCAACTCCATGACCTTTATCGTTGGTACGGTATGGTGTTGATGGTGCTGAGCCACCATAAATTGAGGAACAGCCGGTTGCGTTTGTAACAATCATCCTGTCGCCATACAGCTGGGTAATAGCCTTAATGTATGGTGTTTCACCACATCCTGCACATGCTCCGCTAAACTCAAACAACGGTTGTGCAAATTGGCTGTTCTTAACTGTTTTATTCTTGTCAAGAACGGTTTCCTTGTACCCAACCTTCTTGTCCATATATTTATAGCGCTCAACCTCATCCATTTGAGTGCCGAGATCCTTAAACTCAAGTGCTTTGGTTTTGGACGGACAAACATCAATACAGTTACCACAACCTGTACAGTCAAGGACGCTAACCTGAATGCGGAAGTTGTACTCTTTTGTTCCGCCAATGCCTTTTATTGTTTCTGTTCCCTTTGGTGCATTTGCCACTTCCTCTTCAGTTAAAAGGAATGGACGAATAGCAGCGTGAGGACATACATAGGCACACTGGTTACACTGTATACAGTTCTCGTGTATCCACTCTGGAACATGAACTGCAATACCACGCTTCTCATACTCTGTGGTACCTGCTGGGAAAGTTCCATCCTCGCGACCAATAAATGCGCTAACGGGAAGGTCGTCACCTTTTTGCGAGTTAATTGGGTGTACAACATTATTCACAAACTCCGTAGCTCCCTCAATTCCCTTTTGAGCTTCTGGTTTAAGTTTTGCCCATTCTGCTGGAACCTCAATCTTCTCGTAATCACCACCACGGTCAATGGCAGCTTTGTTCATATTAACAATATCTTCACCCTTACGGCCAAAGGTCTTGTCAATAGCATTCTTCATCTCAGTAACAGCCTGTTTATAAGGTATTACTTCGGATATTTTAAAGAATGTACTCTGCATTATTGTGTTTGTACGACCGCCAAGACCAATCTCCTCAGCAATTTTTGTGGCGTTTATTATATAGAAGTTTATATCGTTGTCTGCAAGATATTTTTTTACGGAGTTAGGTAACTTCTCTTTCGTCTCTTCCTCACTCCAAATAGAGTTTAGTAGGAATGTCCCTCCTTTACGAAGTCCCTTAAGCATATCGTACTTACCTAAATAAGCTGGTACGTGGCATGCTACAAAGTCTGGTGTTGTTACTAGGTAAGGTGAGCGTATGGGAGTATCGCCAAAACGAAGGTGTGAAACGGTAACACCACCTGATTTTTTTGAGTCGTATGCGAAGTAAGCCTGACAGAATTTGTCGGTGTTATCTCCAATAATTTTGATGGAGTTCTTGTTTGCACCAACGGTACCATCAGAGCCAATTCCGTAGAATTTTGCTTGGAACGTACCTTTTGGTGCCAGATTAATTTCAGGCAGTAGTGGTAACGATTTGTAGGTTACATCGTCAACAATACCAACTGTGAACTGATTTTTTGGCTCATTAAGTTTAAGGTTTTCAAAAACAGCAATCATTTGTGCCGGGGTTGTATCCTTTGAACTTAATCCGTAACGACCACCAACAATAAGAGGGGCGTTCTCCTTGCCGTAATATAGATCTTTTACATCTAGGTAAAGAGGATCGCCATTAGCGCCAGGCTCTTTTGTGCGGTCAAGAACAGCAATACGTTTTGCAGTTTTTGGAATGGCCTTAAAGAAATATTTTGCTGAAAATGGCCTGTATAGGTGCACTGCAAGTAGTCCAACCTTTTCACCCTTTTCGTTTAGGTGATCAACAACTTCACTTAATGTGTCAGTTATTGAACCCATTGCAATTACTACATTTTCTGCCTCTGGATGGCCATAGTAGCGGAATGGGTGGTACTCTCTGCCAGTAATTTTCTTAATTTCCTGCATATAGTCCTCAACAACATCAGGAAGTACATCGTAAAACTTGTTAGCAGCTTCGCGCGACTGGAAATAGATATCGGGATTCTGTGCAGTACCACGAGTAACAGGATGCTCTGGGTTTAATGCACGATCGCGGAATTCTTGAAGTGCCTTTTGATCAACTAACTTGGCCATGTCTTCAGTGTCAATCACCTCAACTTTCTGAGTTTCGTGTGAGGTCCGGAAACCATCAAAGAAATGAAGGAATGGCACTCGGGTTTTAATAGCAGCTAGGTGTGCAATTCCTGCCAGATCCATTACCTCCTGAACACTACCGGTTGCAATCATTCCAAAACCGCATTGGCGAGTGCTCATTACATCGCTATGATCACCAAAAATTGAAAGTGCCTGAGCAGCAATACTACGAGCCGAAACATGGAAAACACCCGGTAAAAGTTCTCCGGATATCTTGTACATATTTGGTATCATTAGAAGCAATCCTTGAGATGCTGTAAAGGTTGATGTGAGGGCTCCTGCCTGAAGTGAACCATGAACAGCGCCTGCAGCACCTGCCTCCGACTGCATTTCGGTTACATTTACAGTTTCCCCAAAAATATTTTTTCTTCCGTTTGCTGACCATTCATCAATGAACTCGGCCATGTTAGACGAGGGCGTGATAGGGTATATAGCTGCAACTTCGCTAAACATGTATGCTATGTGCGAGGCGGCATAGTTCCCTTCACATGTAATGAATTTTTTGTTTTTTGCCATTTTTTAGTGTATTTTATTGATAATAAAGGATTTGTAGTTTTAGTTAGGACAAACAAAGATAAGTAAATATTGGTGAAAATGCAATGTTATTCAGCAGTAACAATCAGTGAGATTTAACATTAACGTTTGCGGAATAAGTTTAGGAAAGCATTATGGGTTAAAGGATTCTTATGTTTTTTGTGTGAATGTGTTCCTTACTAATTAGATGTAATTGTGCTATTATTGTGGTATTTCCTTTTGTCTTATAGGTCTTATTTTAATAACTTCGCAATGTTTATATTACAATGTTTAAATGCAAAAAAAATCGATTCATTAAAAAAATAAATGTTATGCCTAAGAGTTTTAAAATTGGTTTACTTAAAGAGACAAAAACGCCACCCGATAAGAGGGTAGCAATTCCTCCAGCCCAAGCGTTAGAACTCACAAAACTGTTCCCAACTGTTGATGTATGTGCTCAGTCTAGTGATTTACGTTGTTATTCAGATACTGAATTTAGTGATGCAGGTATTACTCTTTGCGACGATTTATCATCATGCAATTTATTGCTAGGTGTTAAGGAGGTAAAGATTGACGCTTTGCTGCCAAATAAAACGTACCTATTTTTTGCACATGTAGCAAAGAAACAGCCGCATAATAGAAAATTATTGCAAGCAATTTGTGAAAAAGGCATTACCCTTTTAGATCATGAGTACCTTACCAACCCAAAAGGGGAGAGGCTTGTTGCTTTTGGCCATTGGGCTGGCGTTGTTGGGGCGTACAATGGCTTGATTGCCTACGGAAAACGAACGGGCGATTTTAATTTAAAACGTGCGAAGGATTGCCATGATTATAAAGATATGTTGAATGGCCTGAAAGAGGTTAAAATGAAACCTGCAAAGTTATTAATTACAGGAGGTGGAAGGGTTGCAGGTGGTGCAATGGATATTTTCAAGGCACTTAATATAAGGGAGGTTTCACCGGAAGATTATATTTCAAAAGAATTTAACGAGCCAGTTGTTTGTCGCCTCGACCCTTGGCATTACGCCCAGCGTAAGAATGGTAAACCATTCGACTGGCAGCATTGGGTTGAATCACCCATGGAGCATGTTTCAACATTCTTGCCATACGCTAAAGTAACCGATATGTTTGTGGCTTGCCATTATTGGGATTTTCGCTCTCCCCATTTCTTCCGATTGGAAGATATGCAACATCCTGACTTTAAAATTAAGGTGATAGCTGATGTTAGCTGCGATGTGCCAGGCCCCATACCCTCAACCTTAAGGGCTACAACCATTGCAGAACCGTTTTACGACTATAACCCAGAACTTGATAGGGAAGAGCCTGCTTTTTCGAATGAGAAGAATGTTACCATGATGACTGTAGATAATCTTCCTGGCGAGCTCCCACGCGATGCGAGTGAAGATTTTGGTAAAACTCTAATTACTATGGTTATTCCCCATTTTCTTGGTAACGATGAGGAGGGGGTTATTGAGAGGGCTACTATTGTTAAGGATGGAAAGCTAACCGAACGCTATAAGTATCTGCAAGCATACTTAGAGGGCAATGAGTAAAAACACTAATCAGGGTTTGGCAAATTACCAAGCCCTGACATTATACATTTCTACTTCTTTCTAACATCAACAAGTCGGCTAAGGCTATTGCAGTAATAGACTCAATAACCACAGGCACACGAAGGGCTATGCATGCGTCGTGCCTTCCTTTTATTTCTAAATTTTCAATATTGCCTGTTTCTATGTTGTAAGTTTGCTGTTTGATGCTAATGCTGGATGTTGGTTTTACAGCTACCCTGAATATTAAATCGTTGCCATTGGTTAAACCTCCAGATATGCCTCCGGCATTGTTAGTGGCTGTAAGTCCGGAACTTTCAAGTATTGAATCGTTGTGCTCGCTCCCCATCATGGTGACAGAAGCAAAACCAGAGCCAAACTCAATACCCTTAATTGCCGGAACGGCAAAGGCAAGATGACTAATGGCCGATTCAACAGAGTAAAAAAATGGTTCGCCAAGCCCAAGTGGAATATTGGTTGCTTTGCATTCAACCAATCCCCCAATGGAATCGCCTTTTTCTAAGGCACGCTCAATGGCAGAGTTGATATCGCTATCTCCTCCGGCAGAAATAATACTTGCTGAAATATCTACCGAATTAAGAATTTTCTTTGCTATAACCCCAGCAGAAACCAACCCGAGGGTTAGGCGCCCAGAAAAATGCCCGCCACCACGTAAATCGTTATACCCTTTAAAGCGTTTGTTGGCAACAAAATCGGCATGACCAGGGCGGGGCGTTTTGGCAATATTGCTATAATCGCCCGATTTTGTATTGTTATTACTAAAAACGATAGTTAGCGGAGCCCCCGTTGTATAACCATTGAAATGGCCCGATACAATTTCGGGTTTATCATCCTCTGCACGAGGAGTTGTACCCTTTGCACCTGCCTTGCGGCGCATTAAATCGGAAGTGAAACTATCCTCATTAAGTTCAATTCCGGGCGGAACACCATCAATAGTTACGCCTACTAGTTGACCATGAGATTCGCCAAAAATCGAGATTTTGAAAATTCGTCCAAATGAGTTCATAATTATGAATTAGGGTTTTTTACACAGCTTTAAAGATACGAACTATGTAACATTTCGTAGGTTTAATTAAATGGAAATATTTTCTTATTTTAGCCATAGCATTACTGAAACATTATTGCTGATGGAGAAAAAAATATACATGAATATTAGTGGTTTAATGATAAATTGGTATTCATTTAGAATTAATAAAGCGGCAAAACGTGAATAGAGGTAAAACGAAAGAAGTAAACCACTACCATTAACAATGGTATTTGATATTTAATTCATCTGGC
>JAWLEY010000113.1:0-8386 GCA_041685855.1 Perlabentimonas sp.
TACGTAGCGATAAGGTTACTGCCGAAGTAATTGAAGCCGCAAAAAATCTTAAGATTGTTGTTAGGGCAGGAGCTGGTTATGATAACCTTGACCTTGACGCGTGCACTGCCAAAGGCATTGTAGCTATGAATACTCCCGGTCAGAATTCCAATGCCGTTGCTGAGTTGACCCTAGGTATGATGATATATATGGCACGTAATCAATTTACCCCATCAGCAGGTACTGAAATTAAGGGTAAAACCATTGGCATACATGCATATGGACACGTTGGCAAACTTGTTGCTTCACATGCAAAAGGTTTTGGAATGGAAGTTCTGGCTTTTGATCCCTTTGTGAAAAAAGAGGAGATTGAAAAGGATGGTGTAAAGGTTGTAAATTCCGTAGAGGAACTTTATGCCAACAGCAACTATGTATCTTTGCATATTCCTGCTAACGATAAAACGAAGAAATCTATTGGGTATAACCTATTGTCTAAACTTCCCAAAGGCGGAACTTTAATAAATACCGCTCGCAAAGAGGTGATTGATGAGGAAGGGCTTGAAAAAGCATTCAACGAGAGGGAGGACATTAAGTATGCAACCGATATTGCAGCCGATACGCAAGATGCTCTTGTTGAGAAGTTTGGCAAACGTGTTTTTGCCACTCCTAAAAAAATGGGGGCACAAACTTCCGAGGCTAATATAAATGCAGGGCTAGCGTCTGCTAACCAAATAATTAATTTCCTAGAGAAAGGCGATACAACATTCCAAGTTAATAAGTAGTATTATGCCAAATATCAATATCCCTGTTAATTTAATCTGCTATAGGTTTATTACAGGGATATTGCATTTTTAATTACATTAATCCAATAACAATTCATAAAGCGATGGTAAAAATTAAACCGTTTAAGGGAATACGCCCCCCAAAAGAGTTCGCCAACGAAGTGGCTTCACGCCCTTACGATGTGCTAAATTCAAAAGAAGCTAAGGAAGAAGCCGGAGAAAAGTCGTTACTTCATATTATAAAGCCCGAAATAAATTTTGACCCAATTATTGATGAGCACTCCAAAGAAGCCTACGATAAGGCAGTAGAGAACTTCAAGAAATGGCAGGATAAAGGATGGTTAGTTCAGGATAACAAAGAGAACTACTACATTTACGCACAAACCATGCATGGGAGAACGCAGTATGGTTTAGCTGTTGGGTGTCATTACAAAGATTACATGGATGGTAAAATTAAAAAGCATGAACTTACCAGGCCCGATAAAGAGGAAGATAGAATGATTCATGTAAGAAACCAGAATGCAAACATTGAGCCTGTATTCTTTGCCTATCCTGCAGTGAATGAAATTGATAAGATTGTTCAGGATGTGGTAAACAGCAAGAAGCCTGAGTATGATTTTACAGCAGAAGATGGCTTTGGTCATCATTTCTGGGTAATTGATGACGATGCTAAAATTAAAAGAATTACAGAGATTTTTGCTCAGCAACCTGCACTTTATGTTGCTGATGGTCATCATAGAACTGCTGCCGCAGCTAGGGTAGGAGAGGAGAAGAAAAGTCAGAATCCAAATCATACCGGAGAAGAGGAATACAACTACTTCCTTGCAGTTATTTTCCCTGATAACCAGCTAAACATTATTGATTATAACCGCGTGGTTAAAGATTTAAACGGATTAACCCCAGAGCAGCTGTTAGAAAAATTAAAAGATAGTTTTAACGTTGAGGAGAAGGGTGCAGAAATCTATAAGCCTGACAGATTGCATAATTTTAGCATGTATCTTCAGGGTAAATGGTACTCTTTAACAGCCAAGGATGGCACTTATAACGATAACGACCCAATTGGGGTGCTTGATGTTACAGTACTATCAAATCTTGTTCTTGATAATATTCTTGATATTAAAGATTTAAGAACATCTAAACGTATCGATTTTGTTGGAGGCATTAGGGGGTTAGATGAATTAAAAAAGCGGGTTGATAGTGGAGAGATGGCTGCCGCCTTTGCTCTGTATCCTGTTTCCATGAAACAACTTATTGATATTGCAGATACAGGTAACATTATGCCACCAAAAACCACTTGGTTTGAACCAAAACTAAGAAGCGGATTGGTAATTCATAAGTTAGATTAAGCAAAAATGTGCGTATAATGCTGAATCGGATAGGCAAAACTATCCGATTTCGCATTTTTTAATCCTACATAATGGTTTGAGGTAAATTTTAAGAATTATGAGCATTTCAGCAAATCTTAAAGAACTCAGAAATGAGTTGCCCGATAATGTTACACTTGTTGCCATAAGCAAAACCCACCCGCCAGAGGTGGTTCTTGAGGCCTATAACGCAGGTCAACGAATCTTTGGTGAAAACAAAGCTCAGGAATTAGTAGCAAAACAAGAAGCTCTACCCTCCGATATTGAATGGCACATGGTTGGCCACCTACAAACCAACAAGGTGAAATATATTGCACCTTTTGTTTCCTTAATTCACTCAGTTGATAGTTTTAAACTTCTGAAAGAGATTAACAAGCAGGCAAAAAAGCAGGAAAGAATAATTCCTTGCCTTTTGCAGATGCATATTGCTGAAGAGGATACAAAATTTGGATTAGATAAGGAGGAGTTTTCCGAAATTTTAGAATCAGAGCAGTTTAGAACTTTTGAGAATGTTCAAGTTGTTGGTTTAATGGGGATGGCTACATTTACAGATGATACTGACCAGGTTAAACGTGAGTTTAGAGGGTTAAAAAAATTATTCGATGATGTAAAGAAAAAATACTTCCCGTCTAATAGTAATTTTACCTTCCTATCCATGGGTATGTCAGGCGATTATAACCTTGCTGTTACCGAAGGAAGTAATATGGTTAGAGTAGGAAGTCGTATTTTTGGTGCAAGGAATTATGGTACAAACTAAAAAAATAGCTATTTTTCCCAAGCAATTATTTTTAAAAAAATATTCCCAATGGCAAATCTACAAACAAATTACCTAGGGTTAACCCTCAAAAATCCTGTAATAGTAAGTAGTTCAGGATTAACGTCAACGGTAGAGTCAATTCAAAAGTTAGAGGCCAACGGTGCCGCTGCGGTGGTGTTAAAATCGTTGTTCGAGGAGCAAATTCTGCAAGAAGCTGGCTCATTATCTTTGCATAGCGATTATCCCGAAGCAGAAGACTACCTTCGAGGTTACGTAACTAGCAATAGTGTTGAGAAGTATCTAAATCTCATTTCAAAAGCAAAGGATGCGGTAAACATTCCTATAATTGCTAGCATAAATTGCTTTTCTGCTTCTAAGTGGATAGATTTTGCAGCTAAAATTCAGGAAGCAGGTGCTGACGCATTAGAGGTTAACGTATTTCTTCTTCCTACCGACATAAAAAAAACTGCTGAGAGTTACGAGAGTATATATTTTACCCTGGCAGAGAAGTTGAAAAAGGTTATTTCAATACCGGTAACTTTCAAGCTGGGTAATCATTTCACTAATCCTTTAAGAATAATTGAGCAGCTTTGGTTTCGTGATGTTAAAGGCGTGGTGTTGTTTAATCGCTTTTTTGCTCCTGATATTGATATTGAGAAGCTTAATGTAAACTCTGCTGAAGTATTTAGCAACCCCGCCGATATTCGCGATTCGCTTCGTTGGGTCGCGCTTGCTAGTAATGCAATTCCGCATATTGATATTTCTGCATCAACTGGGGTTCATTCTGGCGAAGCAGTTGTAAAAATGCTATTGGCAGGTGCCTCAACCGTTCAGGTATGCTCGGTTTTATATAAAAACGGGCCAGCGCATCTTAAAAGTATGATAGATTTTCTCAATCAGTGGATGGACAGAAAGGGCTATAAAGAGATTAACGAGATGCAGGGGACAATGAATTATGGTAAAATTGGCGACCCCGAAGTTTATGAGCGTAGCCAGTTTATGAAGTACTATTCAAGCCACGATTAATGTAAAGAAAGTATAAATAATATTTCAAGAGCGGCTAATTTGCCGCTCTTTTTGCTTTATCTAAAACGCTAATCATCTCTAGCAATAGCAGTTGCTTGTCTCTATCAGCTTTGCTTACCGAACGTTTTACCAAGTCAATGTTTTTTGTGAGTTCCTCTTTGCTCTGCAATTCTATAGTGTTTTCTATTACAGTAAATGCCTCAAAGGCAATCCTATAGTTCCCGTCAAGTAAAATTTGGAAAAAGGGTTGTAAATTTTTTGAGAAATCCAGACGACTCTGCCAGCAGGCGGTTACAATTCTGGTTAAATTTTTAGCATTTTGATTTGCACTTACATAATTAGCAATTATTGGAACAGCTTCCTGTTTTTTTATATCAGCAATAAACTCAGCCACCGATTTTTTTACTATTTCAGAACGTTCGCCTGTTAGAATGTCCAGTAAAGCCTCAAGGTAAAAAAGCTCACCATGCTCCCTCAAACCCATTAGCATTGAAACAACTTTTTCGTCTGGACTCTTCTCCAGTGTTGCAATTAATTGCTTATAAACTTTTTGCTTATCGCTTTTGCTATCCATATATTTTTTTTTGAGCTGCAAATGTACAAATCATTTATAAAATTCAACCGGTCATTAATAGTCATATAATCATTTATTAAAAAAAAAGTTTAGCATTATTATTGTAGTCAAAGGTTAACAGCCGTTTTCTATTGATAAACGTATGATGCCTATTGATAAAGAGTGCTATTAGCGTGATTGACAAATTTTGTTACTCTTTTATTATAGATTCATTTTTTTAAAACTTGTAGGATTTTTAAAAAAAATACCATACTTTCGAGAATATATATTTGTTGGATTGACTATAATCTTTAAATAAAATTATTACTTTTACTATTCATTATTGATTATTTAAACTGCAATACCAATTAAAACTCTGAGATATGGCAACTAGGAGAATATTATTTTTCTTAAAACCGATACTTATTTTTGCTATTGCCGCACTGGCAATTAGTTGTGCGTCGGATTCAAGTAAAAAGGACAGGGTAGAGGTAGATGTTGAGGAGGTAATAGTTGATGAAGCAGCCGAAGAGGGTGTTAAAACAGCACGCCAAATTTTTTATTCATTACCTTCGCCGCTTGAAACTGCCATGATACTTAAACGTTCGGGAGCAGAGTATAATCCAGAGATACTTAACTCGGTGGATAACGCTTCGCGTTATACAACTAATAGGAGTATGGCTCTAAATTTGGGAGTATATAGTACCGATTTAAGCTATGCAAGCCTTTTTGATCAGACACAGGAGTCAATAAGGTACATGACTGCCTCAAAGAAGCTGGCAGAACGTCTTGGTATTCTTAATGCTATTGATAATAACATAATTGAACGTCTTGAGGAGAATGTTAACAATAGAGAGGTTATTATGGATATAATATCCGAAACATTTCTAAATACAAACTCCATTTTAGAAGAGAACGACAGGGTAGCCGTAGGCTCAATTATCCTGGTTGGTGGCTGGATAGAAGGATTATATATAGCAACCTCCCTGGTTGACGATACGCACGATGCCGATAATGAGCTGGTAGAGCGTATTATTGACCAAAAGTTATCTATGGGAACTGTTATTAAACTTCTTGAGCAGCATAAACATATCGAAGATGTGGCTTACGTTCTGAATGATATTAAGGAACTTAATGAGATTTACAAAAAGGTGAATATTTCCGTTTCGGAGATTGAGGTGATTGAGAATGAAGACTCAGCTACTACGCTTCGTAGCAAAAATGTGGTTTCTGTAAATCCTAAAGTATTCGATGAGTTAAAAGATAAAGTAGCTCAAATTCGCTCAAAATACATAATGTAAAAAATGCTCCTGATATGAGATCATTGGTATATATATTATTAGTTGGCGCTTTCGTATCAATTTCCTTTGCTGGAAATGCTCAATGCAAAAATTTTGCAAAAAGAGTTTGCCGGTTAGAACTTAAACCGTACGTTCATGATGGCAACTACAATGCTGCAATACTCACCGAAGGAGAAGATGCGGAGTTGTTTAAAACTTTTTACGCAGGGCAAGAGTATCGAATAGCCGTGTGTGGTTCTGAGTCCCTTTCCAGAGTGGAGTTTCAGGTAATGGATGTTGAACGTAGGGTGCTCTATACTAATGCGTCAGACAACTTTGCTCCCTCATGGGATTTTAAGGTGGAAGCTACCCAACAACTTATCATCTGGGTTAAGGTGCACGATAATCCTTACAGTTCCGAATCTGAAATGCCAGAGAGTGGTTGCGTGTCTATTATGTTTGGTTTAAAAACAGACTAAAAAACATTAAGCATACTGCAGATATACTATTGCGAAGCCGCCCATTAGCGGCTTTTGCTATTTAGTCAATTTTTTTGCAAGGAAACTTCCGGTAAGACTGTTCTTCTCTTTAGAAATACCCATTGGAGTTCCTGAAGCTATAAGATGTCCTCCCGCTTCACCTCCTTCAGGCCCCAGGTCAATTATCCAATCGGCACATTTTATCACCTCCAGGTTATGCTCTACAATTATTAGGCTATGTCCTTTGCGTAGCAGGGCATTGAATGATTCAAGCAGGTTCCGGATATCGTGAAAATGAAGGCCCGTGGTTGGCTCATCAAATATGAATAGGTGCGGTTGAACAGCCTGCTCTTTTTGAAGGTAGAATGCAAGTTTAACCCTCTGGCTCTCACCACCACTTAGCGTGCTGGATGATTGTCCTAGCTTAATGTAACCAAGGCCAACATCTTGTAAAGGTTTTAACCGGGTTACTATTTTTGTTGTGAGCTTAGACTTATCTTCGGAGAAGAACTCAATGGCTCCATTAATGGTCATGTCAAGCACATCAAATATATTCTTTTCCCGGTACCTAACCTCAAGTATATCCTCCTTAAATCGTTTGCCCCCGCACGAATCGCAAACAAGGGTAACATCTGCCATAAACTGCATTTCAACCTTAATAACTCCCTCGCCCTGGCATTCCTCACACCGTCCGCCTTCAATATTAAATGAGAAGTGCGATGGTTTGTAGCCATTTCGTATTGAGTAGGGCTGCTCTGCAAAGAGTTTCCTTATCTCGTCGTATGCTTTTATGTAGGTTACAGGGTTTGAGCGTGACGATCTCCCAATTGGATTCTGGTCAACCATTTCAACCCCTTTAATAAGATGAATATCGCCATCTATCTTATCGAATTCACCAGGTTTCTCACCGGTACCTGTTATTTTTTTGGCAAGGGCAGGGTGGAGAATACCTTTAACCAACGATGATTTACCGGAACCGCTAACGCCAGTTACAACTACCATGCAATTAAGTGGAAACTTAACATCAATATTTTTAAGGTTATTCTCTCTTGCCCCTATAATTTCAATGAAGTTATTCCATTTTCGTGGGCTGCTAGGGGGCTCAATATTCTCTAGCCCATTTATGAACTTTGATGTTAGGCTGTCGGTTGCTGCAAGCAGCTGCTTGTGTGTTCCCTTAAATACAATTTCGCCACCATTTCGTCCTGCCAGCGGACCAATATCAATAATGTAATCGGCAGCCCTAATTATCTCCTCGTCATGCTCTACTACAATTACCGTGTTTCCAAGATCGCGAAGTTCGCTCAGCACTTTTATTAACAAGTGAGTATCACGAGGATGCAGCCCAATGCTTGGCTCATCTAAAATGTACAACGAGCCTACAAGGCTAGATCCTAATGAAGTTGCAAGATTAATCCTTTGTGACTCCCCACCTGAAAGCGTTGATGAGAGTCTGTTGAGCGTTAGGTAGCCCAGCCCTACGTTTAGTAGGTAGTTAATACGGTTGCGTATCTCAACAAGTATTCTTTTACCTACTTTTTGGTCATGTTCGTTAAGGCAGAGATTGTTGAAAAACTGAGCAAGTTTTGTTAGCGGAAGGTCAACCAGTTCGGGAAGATTCATGCCGCATACCTTAACGTATGTTGCCTCCTTACGCAAGCGCTGACCATTACACTCAGGGCAAGTTGTTTTCCCTGTATAGCGAGAAAGCATAACCCGGTACTGTATTTTGTACTTTTTTTCCTCTAGGAGTTTAAAGAAACTATGTAACCCCATGAATCCCCTTGCACCGTTCCAGAGTAAATCTCTTTGTTTGTCAGTTAGTTCATAGTATGGTTTGTGTATGGGAAAGTTATATTTATCTGCTACATTAATAAGATCATTCTTGTATTTACTCATGGTATCGCCTCTCCAGCAGGCAATAGCATTCTGATATATTGATAGGCTTTTGTCGGGCACCACAAGGCTCTCATCAATCCCCACAACCTTACCATAACCCTCACATTCAGGGCATGCACCAAGAGGATTGTTAAAACTGAATGTATGTTGGTTAGGTTCTTCAAACTCCATTCCATCAGCCTCAAAACGGTTTGAAAATATTGCATCGTTTCTTTGCTTGCCGTTAAAGGTTGATATAATGCAGGTTCCGTGTCCTTCTGCAAAGGC